>JBBTLZ010000090.1:0-21602 GCA_038068435.1 Candidatus Eiseniibacteriota bacterium
CCGATCGAGCCCGCCCCCACCACCAGCACGCGCTCGCCCGACGCCGGGACGCCCGCACGCACCGCGTGCACCGCGCAGGCGAAGGGCTCGACCAGCACCGCCGCCTCGTCCGTGACGTGGTCGGGAACGCGCACCACCTGCGTCTCGTGCGCCACGAAGCACTCGCCCCAGCTCCCGCCCAGGCCGCGCGTGGTGCCGATCAGCATGCCTGGGGGCAGGGTCCCGTCCGTGAAGTGTTCGCAGCGCGAGGGCTGCCCGGCTCGGCAGTGGCCGCAGGGAGGCTCGATGCCGCGGGGGCCGCAGGAGAGCAGCGGGTTCACCACCACGCGCTCGCCGCGGGTGAAGCCGCGCACCGCCGCACCCACCTCCTCGATGGTGCCCACGTTCTCGTGGCCGAGCACGAAGGGGAAGGACGAGAAGGGTGAGGTGGCCGGGCTCGCCCGCAGCGTGACCACGGCGAGGTCGCTGCCACAGATGCCGCCCAGGCGCGTGCGCACGCGCACCCAGCGGTCGCCGGGCAGGCGCGGCTCGTCCACGTCGCCGTAGCGCGTACAGGCGTGGGGGCCGACCAGCAGCCGGCGCGAGAGTGTCCCGGCCGCGAGGGTGACCAGGTAGGTCGAGACCGGGGCCGCGAACGCGATCGCCTTCACCGCGCCCCTGCCCCCGGCACCGCGAAGGCCGGCGCGGTCGCCGAAGCCCACGCCGCCGCGGCGGCCGGCGCCACCATCGCCGCGGTCACCACGCGCAGCGCCCGTGGCACGCAGGTGATCTCGAGCTCGGGCCCCGCCGCGCGGCGGTATTCCCCGTCGGTCTCGTAGGCGGGCGGCGCCGGGAAGCGCAGCGTGAAGCGCGCGGCCTGCTCGATCACCACCCGCGGATCGGAGGTGTGGGTGCCGCGGGTGGCAGCCACGAACAGGCCGAGGCGCGCAAGCGGCGGGCCGTCGAGGATCGAGACCGCGTCGAGCCGGCCGTCGGTGAGATCGGCCTGCGGGGCGATGTGGAACGAGCCGCCGAAGTGCTTCGCGTTGGCGACGATCAGCATCAGGTGGCAGGCGCGCTCCCGGCGCGCGCGCGGCGAACCCACCTCGATCTCGATCCCGCGATAGCCGAAGAGCTGGCGGAGAGCCGAGACCAGGTACAGCCCATCACCGCGCAGCCAAGTGATGCGCGCGCAGTCCTCGAGCACGGCGATGTCGAATCCGAAACCGGCGATGTTGAGGAAGTACCGGTCCTCGATGCGCCCCACGTCGACACGCGTGTCGGGGCCCGCCACCGCCAGCCGCGCGGTGGCGGCGACGTCGCCGGCCGGGGCGCCCACGGTCTTCGCGAAGTCGTTGCCGGTGCCGGCGGCCAGCAGGGCGAGCCGGCAGTCGGCGCCCGAAGCCAGGATCGCCCCGGCCACGTTGCTCCAGGTGCCGTCGCCGCCCACCGCCACCAGGGTCGTGCAGCCCTGATCGAGGGCGCGACGGGCCAGGGTGCACTCGTCGCCGGCCTCGCCGGTGCTCTCGATCGCGCTCACCCCGACCTCGGCGAACGCCGCGCGGATCTCCGGCATCATGCGCGCGCCCCGGCCGCGACCGGCGGCCGGGTTCACGATCACGCGTACATCGAAGCCCACAGGGGAGCCCACGGGGGGCTTCATCGCCCCGCGTAGGTGGCGAGCGTCTGGAGCGGGTGGATGGTCTCGACGCCGTCACGCATCCACTGCTCGCGGAATGGCGTGGTCGTGACCTCGGCGGGATCGATCGCGCTCGTGAACGCGTGCGGGTGGAGGACCAGGCTGCCGCGCTCCTCTTCGTGCTCCATGAACGGGCCGGTCATGACGAGCGGCGACATGTAGCCGCCCGCCTGGTCGTGCATGAAGGTTTGGTAGCGGTGCTCCACCGGTTCCCAGGCCACCTCCCCGCGGTCGGTGAGGCGCAGGGTCAGGATCGGCTTGCCGCCCTCGGCCGCCGTGACCGTGATCTCCCCCGCGCGCCGCTCGAAGCTCACGTCGAGATCGGCCGGATGGTGCGGCAGGTGCCAGACCTCGATCCCGTGCTGGCGCGCCTCGGGTGTGCTGGTCCCGACCAGGAACGGGAACATCGCCGCCCGCGGCATCGGCTCGCCGTGCTGGATGCGGGGTGCCACCACCACCGAGAGCGCGATCTCCTGGTAGGCGCCGACCGCGCTGTCGTGGAACTCGAAGGCGGTCACGGTGAGCACGCTCATGCCGTGATGGGGCTCGACCGGCTGCAGCCCGTGCGGGAGGATCGCCCGCGCGTTCCCGGTCGGGAACTCGAAGAAGCCGTTGATGGCGTCACGGTACAGGTAGCGCCGGGTGCCCGGAGGGGTGTGCGGATCGGCAGGGGCGCTCACAGGATCCCCTCCTCGCGCAGCACGTGGGCAAGGATCGCGACCCCTTCGTTCAGCTGGTCGTGCGTATGGGCCGCCGAGACGGAGATGCGGAACCGCGAACGGTGCTTGGCCACCGCCGGGTAGACGATGGGTTGCAGGTAGAGGCCCGCGCGCTGCAGGCGGTGACCGATCTCGAAGATGCGGCGGTCGTTGCGGATCATCACCGGGATGACCTGCGAGGTGGACTCGCCGACGTCGATCCCCTCCTCGCGCAGCAGGCGCCGGATGTGGGCGACGTTGGCCCACAGCCGGCCGCGCAGCCCGGGTTCGCGGCTGGCGATCCGCAGCGCCTCGAGCACGCCGGCGGCGACCACCGGCGACAGGGCGCACGAGAACATGCGCGCGCGCGCGAAACCCTCCAGATACTTGTAGAGGCTGGCCGAGCCGGCGACGAAGCCGCCCTGCCCGCCGATCGCCTTGGACAGCGTGCCGACGTGAATGTCGATCTGGTCCTCGAGCCCGAAGGCCTCGGCCACGCCGCGCCCGTTCTCGCCGTAGATGAAGGTCGAGTGCGCCTCGTCGATCATGATGCGCGCGTCGTACTTCCGTGCGATCTCGACGATCTCGGGCAGCCGGCACACGTCGCCGTCCATCGAGTAGACGCCCTCGACGATCACCAGCTTCTTGCCGCGCGCGACCTTGAGCTTCATCTCCAGCTCCTCGGGCCGGTTGTGCTTGAAGAACCGCACCTCGGCCTTGGAGAGGATGGCCCCGTCGACGAGGCTGGCGTGCGAGTTCTGGTCGGCGACGATCAGGTCGCCCGGGCGCATGATGCCCTGGATGAGCCCGACGTTGGTGCTGTAGCCGGTCGGGAACAGCATGCAGGCGGGCTTGGCCTTGAAGGCCGCCAGCTCGCGCTCCAGCTCCAGGTGCACGTCCATGGTGCCGGAGAGCACCGGCGAACCGGCGGCGCCCATCCCGTAGCGGTCGAGGGCCCGCTTGGCCGCCTCGATCACCTCGGGCCGGTAGGACAGGCCGAGGTAGTTGTACGAGGACAGGTTGAGGAGGTTGAGCCGCCGCTGCTCGAGCTTCTCCTGCAGCTCCACCCGCGTCGTCGGCCGCGACGACATCGGCTGGCCGTAGAGGTAGTACCCTCGCAACTGCGCGTTGTCGTACCACTCGGTGTAGGGCTCGAGGATGGCGAAGATGTCGTCGCTTGACGAGTAGTAGAAGCTACTGTAGTCGTAGTCGGACGGATCTCCCTGCACCTGTGACTGCACGCGCGTCCTTACCGCCATCGTCGACCTCCGGTCGGGTTGGCTCCCCTGTCATGTCGTTTGGCTCTCACCGTCGGACCCGGGGAGGATCCGTGAGTCGTGCGACGCAGAGCCTTCTGTTTTCGGTAATCTACTTCATCTATCTCGTGGTCGTCATGGGGCCCGTGCAGTGGCTCGTCATCCGCCCGCTGTGCGCCCTCATGCCCTCCCGCCGTCCCGCGATCGTGCGCGGGTGGCTGCGGTCGCAGGCCCGGCTGGTGTTGGGCCTCGCCCGGCGCCTTGGCGGGCTCAGACTACACATTCGGGGCGCCATCCCGGAAGCGAGCTGCATCGTGCTCATGAACCACCAGTCGCTGCTGGACATACCGGTCGGCGTCCGGCTGATCACGGGGCCCCACCCCTTCATCCCGACCCGGGTCCGCTACGCCCACGGCTTCCCCGGCGTCTCGGGACTCGTGCGCATGCTCGGCGGCCCGTTCCTGTCCCAGGGCGATCGCGCCCGACGCGCCGAGCTCCAGGCGATGACGGCCGCCGCCGACGCGGTGGGCCGTGGCGAGCGGTCGTTCCTCATCTATCCCGAAGGCCATCGCAGCCGGACCGGCGAGCTCCAGCCCTTCATGACCCCGGGCCTCAAGCTGGTGTTCCGGCGCGCGGCGCAGCGCCCGGTCTACCTGGTGGTCATCGACGGCCTGTGGAAGCTCAGGAGCGTCGCGGATATCGCGCTGCGGCTGGCCGGCCACACCGCGCGCGCCGAGGTGCGGGGACCCTACGCCATCCCGCCGGATCCGCGCGACCACGAGGCGTTCATCGCCTCGCTGCGCACCGAGATGCTGACGGTGCTGGAAGGGCTGCGAGCCCCCGACCCCAAGAGCGCCCCCCTTGCCCCCCGCCCGCGCGTCGGATGACCCGGCGCTGCGCGCGGCCCTGGCGCGGGGCCTCGACCGGCCCGCGGGTCCCGACGCCCTCGCGCTGGCCGCGCACCTGGCGCGCGCCTTCGGCCCCGCGACCGCCGCACTCATCCACTACGGCTCGCAGGCGCAGGGGTCCGGGACCGGGCCCGACAGCGCCTGGGACTTCTTCGTCATCGTCGACGACTACACCACGGCCTACCGGGCGTTGGCGGCGACGCGGCCGCGCGGCTTCTCCGCATCTCGGGCGGCGTTCCTCAACCGCCTCCTGCCCCCCAACGTGCTCTCGGTCACGGCGCCCGATGGCGGGGTGTCGCGGCTCGCGAAGTGCTGCGTGCTGAGCCTCCGGGATCTCGACCGCGCCTGCTCGCCGGCGCCCGCCGACCACTTCGTGCGGGCACGGCTCTTCCAGCAGGTGCAGCTGGTCTGGGCACGCGACCAGGCGAGCCGCGAGCGCGTGACCGCCGCGGTGGTGTCGGCGCGGGCCAGGACCTTCGCGTGGGGACGGCCGTTCCTGCCCGCCCGGTTCGACGCCGCCGCCTACGTCCGCGCGCTGCTCGAGGTGTCCTACGCGGCGGAGATCCGTCCGGAGGACGACCGGCGCGTCGACGCGCTGATGACGTCGCAGGGCGGGACGATGGTGCCGATCTACGACGCGCTGCTCGCGAGCCTCGCGGCGTGCGGCCGGCTGGCGCGCGAGGGCGAGGGCTATCGCGACCCGCGCCCGCCCGGCGTCGTCACGCGGGCCTTCGCCCGCGCGTGGTTCGGCTGGAGCACGACGCGCGCGACGCTGCGCTGGGCCAAGTACGTGGCGCTCTACGACGACTGGCTCGAGTACGTGGTGCGCAAGGTCGAGCGCCGCAGCGGGGTCGCCCTCGACCTCACGCCGCGCGAGCGGCGCTGGCCGCTCCTCTTCCTGTGGCCGAAGGCGCTACGGTACCTCGGCCGCCGGCCGCGCCGGGCGCGCTGACATGAACCGCTCCGGGACCTTCGGCCTGCTCGCCGCCGCCCTGCTGCTGCTCACCATGCCGGTCTACGCCATCGTGGCGCGCGCGCGACCTGACGACCCCGAGGTGGCGCGCCGGCCGCGCACGGTGCTGCTGGGCTACTGGGTGCGCGACTGGCTCCTGTGGGTGATCACCCCGCTCGAGCGCCTGTTCCTCGCGCTCGGGATCCCGCCGGCCGCCTTCAACTGGGCGGGGGTGGCGTTCGGGCTCGCCGCCGGGGTGGCCTACGCGCGCGGCGCGTTCGCGGCGGCCGGCTGGCTGGTGCTGCTCGGGGGTGCCGCGGACATCTTCGACGGCCGCATCGCCCGCGCGCGTGGCCTGGTGTCGAAGGCCGGGGCGTTCCTCGACTCGACCCTCGACCGCTTCGCCGAGACCTTCGCCTACGCGGGCCTCGCGGTCTGGGCCCGGTCCTCGGCGTGGGGCGTGCTGGCCGCGGTGCTGGCGCTGGGCGGCTCGCTGCTGGTGAGCTACGCGCGCGCCCGCGGCGAGGGCCTCGGCGTCCGCTACCAGGGCGGGCTCATGCAGCGCGCCGAGCGGCTGGTGCTGCTGGCGCTGGCCTCGCTGCTCGACCCGGCGGTGACCCCGCTCGCCGGCTGGCCGCCCGGGCGACTGTTGCTCGGCGTACTCGCCTTCATCGGCGTCGCCTCGCTCGGCACCGCGCTGCACCGCACGCTGGCGATCGCCCGCGCCCTCGAAGGGGAGGAGCCTCCCCGCCGCTGAAGCCACCCGCGCGGCGCTGCCGCGCGGGGCTGCCCGACCCTCACCCGGGCCGCAGCCGGCCCGCACGGAGACCCCGCGCCCTGACCTCGAAGACCGACCCCGACGCCGCGCGCCCCCTGCTCCGCCAGCGCGACTTCGCCTCGCTCTGGTGGGGGCAGCTCATCTCCATCCTCGGGGAACGGCTCAGCTACATCGCCCTGGTCGGGCTGCTCGCCGAGCACACGCACCAGCTCGCCGACCGCGACGCCCCGGTGCTGCTCGCCATGCTGGCCAACGTGATGGCGGCCCCGGTGCTCCTGTTCGCCCCGTTCACCGGGGCGTGGGTGGACCGCTGGAATCTGCGTCGGGTGCTCATCGTCTCGGACCTCCTGCGCGCCGGGCTGATCGCGCTGGTGCCCGTCCTCTACCCGTTCGGGCACTCCCTGGCCACCGTCTACGCGCTGGTGTTCGCGCTCTTCACCTGCAACCTGTTCTTCCTCCCGGCGAAGAGCGCCATCACCCCCGAGATCGTGGCGCCGGCGCAGCTGCTCGGCGCCAACGCCCTGCTCGCCCTGGCCGGCGTGCTGGGGACCATGGTGGGGGCACCGCTGGGCGGCTGGATGGTGGATCACTGGGGTTGGGCGCACGTGCTGGTCGTCAACGCGGCCACCTACCTGGTGTCGGTCGCCTCACTGTGGCGCATCGTCTATCGCCCGCACGCGCACCACGCCGCCCCCCCTGCGTTCTCCTGGGGCGCCTACCTGCGCGAGGTCGGCGAGGGCTGGCGGGTGGTGCGAGGCAGCGCTCCGGTCGGCCTGGCCCTCACGGCGCTGGCCGCGGTGTGGGTGGGCGGCGGGTTCCTGAACGCCGCCGGCAACCCACACGTCCAGCGTGCCGCCAGCCTCCCGGGGATGGAGCGCGTGGGCGTGCTGCTCCTGGTGCTCGGGTGCGGCAGTGCCCTCGGCACCTGGTGGGTCAACACGCGCGGGCGCGCGTTCCCGCGCGCGGTCCTGCTCGGCGGCGGGCTCCTGATCGTGAGCGTGGGGCTGGCGGCGTTCGCGCTCACGAGCCTGTTCGCGGTGTTCGCGGGCGCCGCCTTCGTGATCGGCGTGGCGGCGGCCCCCGCCTACGTGCTGTCGGAGACGCTGCTCCAGGAGGGCACCGAGCCGCGCCAGCGGGGCCGCGTGTTCAGCGCCCGCGATTTCGTCATGCGCCTGGTGTTCGTGGTGGGCGGGACCGCCGCCGGCTTCCTGACCCGGTCGGCGGGCACGCGCGCAGCACTCCTCGTGGGCGGCGGCCTCATCGCCGCGGCGGGGATGGCCGCGCTCGCGTGGGGAAGGCGGATCTCGCGGTCCGCCGCCGCCGGCCGGGGCGCGCCGCCTGCGAGCTGATGCCCTGACCGACGCGCCCGGTCCGGGGTGCTCACGCCGGACCGCGCGGAGGGGTGCCCTACCCCTCGCGCCGCGGGATCAGGTCGACGCCGCAGCGCCCCTTGAGGGCGGCGCGGAACAGGTCGGGCGAGGCCCCCAGACCCGCGCGCCGGCGGTACTCCTGGTAGGCATCCATGATCGCCGGACCGTGCTCGGAGAGGACCTTGCCCCGGAGGCGCGCATCGACGAGTGCATCCCCGAGCCTCGCGACCAGGGCATCGAGGACCGCGGCGGCGACCGCGGCGGGCTCTTCGGCCGGCGCCGGGGCCGGCGGCGGATCGGGGACGGACACCGCGGAGGACCGCGAGGCATCGGCGGCCGCCGGCTCCGCCTCCATCACCACCGCTCCGGCGGCACCTGCCGCTTCGGCGGCTCCACGCCCGGTGTTCTCGAAAACATTGCCGGACCTGGATTCCCGGAGCGCATCGCCGGCGCGATCCCCGCGGCTCTCGGGCAGCACCACGAAGGCGCCCTGGCAGTTGGGGCAGCGCACGCGCGCGCCGCGCGGGCCGACCAGGTGGTCGGGCAGCAGGTAGCCGGTCGAGCAGTGCGGACAGTGGACGGTCATGGCGGGTTGCGGTCGCACCTCGCGTGTCTGGCAGCGGTCATACTCGCGCATCCCGGACCTCCACGGAAGGCGAATCGTCGGCGTCCGGGCCGTGGTCCCGGGGCCGCAGCCCGTCGGCGCCCGTCATCCCGCCAGCGCCAGCTCGAGCGGCTCGCGGTAGTCGGACATCAGCACCTCGCGCAGCCGCGCGTGCGCGGGGTCGGCCAGCCGCGCGTCGCGGGCGATGAGCGCCCGGGCGGCCTCCCGCGCGGCGAGCAGCAGCGCCTCGTCGCGGAACAGGTCGGCGAGCCGGAGCCGCGGCAGCCCGCTCTGGCGTGTCCCCCACAGCTCGCCGGGTCCGCGCAGCCTCAGGTCGGCCTCGGCGAGCGCGAAGCCGTCGTCGGTACGGGTCAGCTCGCCGAGGCGCGCGCGCGCGCGCGCGGTGGCGGCCGGCCCGGGGATCACCACGCACACCGAGCGGTGTGGCCCGCGTCCGACGCGGCCGCGCAGCTGATGGAGCTGGGTGAGCCCGAAGCGATCGGCGTTCTCGACCACCATCAGCGTCGCGTTGGGCACGTCCACCCCCACCTCGACCACGGTGGTGGTGACCAGCACCCGCACCGCGCCGGCCGCGAAGGCGTCCATCACCGCCTGCTTCTCGTCGGCCTTGAGCCGCCCGTGCAGCAGCCCGAGCCGGAACGGGCGCAGGAGCGGGTGCTCGCTCAGCCGCCGGTACTCCGCCTCGGCGGCGCGCACGTCGGCGCGCCCGCCGTCCTCAATCATCGGCACCACGACGAACGCCTGCCGTCCCGCCGCCAGCTCCTTCGCCATGAACTCGACGACTTGAGGAAACTTCTCCTCCGCGGCGAGGCGGGTCACCAGCCGTCCGCGCCCGGCGGGACGCGATCGGAGCGTGCTCACGTCCAGGTCGCCGTAGGAGGCGAGCGCCAGCGTGCGCGGGATGGGTGTGGCGGTGAGCACCAGGACGTCCGGGAGCCGGGTCTTCTGCGCCAGTGCGGCGCGCTGGCCGACGCCGAAGCGATGCTGCTCGTCCACCACCGCAAGGCCCAGCCGCGGCAGCTTCACCTTCTCCTCGAGCAGCGCGTGCGTGCCGACCACCAGGAGCGGCTCCCCTTCGGCGAGGCGCGCCGCCAGCGCGCGGCGCGCTCCGGCCGGCGTGGCGCCGGTGAGTGCGGCCACCGCGACCCCGGCGGGCGTTGCGAAGCGCTCCAGTGTCCCCGCGTGCTGGCGGGCGAGGATCTCGGTCGGCGCCATGAAGGCCGCCTGGTGACCGGCCTCGACCACGTGCAGGGCCGCGAGCAGGGCGACCACCGTCTTGCCGCTGCCCACCTCGCCGATCAAGAGCCGGTGCATCGGGCGGGGCGCCCTCAGGTCGGCGACGATCTCGGCCAGGGCGTTGCGCTGATCCTCGGTGAGGGTCCACGGCAGCGCCTTGATCGCCCGCTCGGCGAGCCGGCCGGGTCCGGCGGTCACGAAGCCACGCCCTTCCTCCGCCAGCACGCGCCGCCGCAGCTCGAGCACCGTCTGGAGCAGGAACAGCTCCTCGAACGCGAGCCGTGTGCGCGCGCGCTCCCGCGCCTGCTCGTCGGCCGGGAAGTGGATGGCCTCCAGCGCCTCGGCGAGCGTGGACATGCCCCGCGCCTCCAGCACCGCGGCCGGGACCGGGTCCGCCACGCGTGCCGCGACCCGGTCGAGCGCCCGCCGGATGACGCCGCGCATCCCGCGCGCCGTGATCCCGCGCGTGAGCGCATGCACCGGCACCAGCCGTCCCGCGTGGAGGAGCGACTCAAGGTCGCCCTCGACCACCTCGAACAGCGGGTTCAGCATGCGCCGCTCGAGCGGGTCGAGCTCGCCGCTCACCACCACCCGGGTGCCCGGACGCAGCGTGCGGGCGAGGAACGGCTGGCCGAAGAAGTAGCAGGCGAGCGTACCGGTGGGGTCGGCCACCGAGGCGGTGAAGTCGGTGCGCCCGCCGCGCGTGCGGAGTGCGGCCGCATGCCGGACCGTGCCCACCACGGTGAGCAGCTCGCCAGGCCTGAGGTCCTTGGCACTCACGAACCGCCGCGCGTCGAGGTAGGTACGCGGATAATGGCGCAGCAGTTGCTCGACCGTGTTGAGGCCGAGCCGCTCGAACAGGAGTGCTCGCTTCGGACCCACGCCGGTGAGGAACTGGAGGCGCGAGTCGGGGCGCAGCGGCGGGGCGGTCACGGCGGGCACGGGACGCTCTCCCTGCCCGCGCCGGGGCGGGCGGCGGGCGCGGCCAGCCCGGGCGACGGGACGCCGTGGGCGCCCTTGTCAGCCGTGCCTCCGGCTGCTAGCATGCCGTGCCTTTTCATCTGCCGGGGTGTCCCCGGCGCTTCCGGAGGTCGTTCATTGGCTCAGCGATGTGATGTCTGCGGCAAGGCGAAGCTGTTCGGCAACAACGTCAGCCACGCCAACAACGCCACCAAGCGCGTCTGGTACCCGAATCTCCAGCGCGTGCGCGCGCGGGTGGACGGTCAGGTGAAGAACATCGACGTGTGCACCAAGTGCCTCAAGGCCGGCAAGGTGCTGAAGGCGGCGCGCGGCCGCCGGCGTCCGCCGGTCCCGGCCTGAGACCCGGCGCCCCGAATAGATAGCAGAAAGCGTCCCGATGCGGTCGCCGGGAATCCCCGCGGCCGCGTTCGTGTTTCCCGGCGGCCGCGGGCCTACGCGGCGCCGGGCTGCGCGGGGACCAGCAGCTCCCGCCAGGCCAGCTGCTGGCGCGGCAGCGCGTGGATCGGATCCAGCTCGAGGGCGCGCGCGAACTCGGCATCTGCGTCGCGGGCGCGCGCCTGCGCGAGCAGCGCCCAGCCCAGGTCCGCCCGCGCCGCGCCGAAACGCGGATTGAGGAGCAGTGCGGCGCGCAGCGCCGGCTCGGCCCCGGCCGCGTCCCCGCGCACCAGCCGCGTGCGCCCGAGCAGGGCGTGGGCGTCGGCCCAGTCGGGATGCCGGCGCGCGAGTTCGTCCAGCAACGTCTCCGCCGCCGCGGGCCGGCCCAGTGCCAGCTCCACGCCGGCCAGCTCGAGGGCGGCCGCACCGTAGCCCGGCGCCAGCGCGAGGGCCGCACGGTAGGCCGTGCAGGCGCCCTCGAGGTGGCCGCGCAGCCGGCGCGCGCGCGCCAACGCCAGGTGCAGGTCGGGGTAGTCCGGCTGCACGGCGAGCGCTCGCGCCAGCTCGCGCTCGGCGGTGGCCCCGTCGCCGAGTGCCAGCAGCGGCAGCCCCGTCTCGAGGGCCGCCTGCGGGGCCTCGCGGTCGCGCATCAGGCCGCGCCGCACGCCGCGGAGTGCCTCCTCGTGCCGGCCGAGCGCGTGGTAGACCAGTCCCAGCAGCCGGTGCGCGCGGGCGAACGGGCGGTGCAGCGCGACCGCCCGCTCCAGCGCCGCCGCCGCGCCCGCGAAGTCGCCGGCCCGGAAGCGCGCCAGCCCGAGCCAGAAGTGGAGGTCCGGGTAGTCCGGGTGCTCGCCCAGCAGCGCTCCGGCGTGCCCGAGCGCGGCGCCGGTCTCGCCGCGCTCGAGGCAGGCGCGCGCCGCCAGCAGCCGGGCCTCGAGGTAGCGCGGGTTGATGGCGAGCGCGGCATCAAGCTGTTCGAGTGCTTGGGCCGGCTGCCCCGCCTCGAGCAGCAGCGCCGCCAGCCGACACCTCCGGTCGGCGTACGACGGCCGCTCGGCCACCGCCCGCGCGAGCGAGGCGAGGGCGGCGGCCAGGTCGCCTGCCTGGTAGCGCTCGAGCGCCTCCTGGACCGCGTCGGGCACACCGGCGGGGGTGTCGCGCAGCAGCTCCGGCACCAGCCGCTGCCAGTCGGCGATCCCCCACTCCGCCGCCCGCGCCGGGGAGAGCCCGGCCGGCAGGTCGAAGCCGAGGCCCAGGGCCCGCTCGAGCGCCGCCGCCGAGCGCGTCCCCTCGCCCAGCTGCCCGAGGCACACCGCGAGCAGCAGGTGCGCCTCCACATCGCGCGGGTGGTCGGCCAGCGCGCGCCCGAGGTCCTCCACCGCCTCGGCGAGCCGGCCCGAGCGCTCGAAGATGCGGGCGCGGAAGTAGCGCAGGTCCGGGAAGCTGGGGTTCTCGCTCAGTGCCCCCGAGAACTCCCGCTCGGCACGCGCGTAGTCGCCGGCGTGGAAGAACGCCAGCCCGAGATGGGCGCGCGCCTGGGCGGCATGCACCGCCGCCAGGCGGTAGTCGGGGTCGCTGGGATCGCGCACCTCGGCCAGCACCGCCTCGAAGCACCCGGCCGCGGCCTCGAACTCCCCGCGGTTGAAGTGCAGGATGCCCTGGTGCGTGCGCCGGTGATGGCCCCACTTGAAGAGGCCGGAGAAGAACGCCAGTGTCGGGTGCCTCCCATGGCGCGCGGCGCCGGCACCGATCCCGGGGGCCGGGATGCGTCAGCGGCCGAGCGACGGCTCGAGAGTCGGATGTTCCCGCAGATCCACGACCAGACGCCCGGGGTCGAGTAGTACCGGCACCGGCTCGCCCCGCGCGGTATCCGGGTCGCCCGCGCGCCGATCCCCGCGCGGGCGCGCTCGTTCCCCTCCGGCGGCCTCCGCGCGTACGGACCGCGCGGCCGCCGGCCGTACCGGGCCCTCCCGCACCGCACGCGTCGGCGCCCGGGCCCCGAACGGATTCGGCACCAGCAGGACGATCAGCAACGACAGCAGCCGGACCATGGGCTCCCTCCCTTCGGTCCGCTCTCCCGGGGCCGGGCGATGGCGGGGGACCGGCCCCCTCTCGTGGCGCGGAGCGCGCCGGATCAGTCCATCTGCTTCCTCAGGAACGTCGGCACCTCGAGCGAATCGCTCCGCCCGCCGCCCTTGCCCCAGCCGGCGCGGCGACCGTTGCCCTGCGCGTCGCGCTTCCACGGCTGCGGGTGACGGAACTCCTCCTCCGCCTCGGCCGCGGCCGCCCGCCCCTTGTCCACCAGCTTGAGGCGCGGCTCCGCGTGCCCGAAGCCGGTGGCGATCACGGTGATCACCAGCTCGCCGTCGAGGTTGGGGTCGATGACCGAGCCGAAGATGACGTTGGCCTCTTCGCCCGCCGCGCCGACCACCACGCTCGCGGCCTCGTTCACCTCGTGCAGCGTGAGGTCGCGGCCGCCGGTGATGTTGACCAGCACGCCCTCGGCGCCCGCGATCGAGACGTCCTCGAGCAACGGGCTCGAGACCGCCGCCTGCGCGGCCTCCACCGCGCGGTTGGCGCCGGTCGCCCGGCCGGTGCCCATCAGGGCGTTGCCGCGGTTGGACATCACCGCCTTCACGTCGGCGAAGTCCAGGTTGACGAGCCCGGGCACCGTCACCAGGTCCGAGATGCCCTTGGTGGCCTTGAGCAGCACCTCGTCGCAGACGCTGAAGGCGTCGGTGAGCGTGGTGCTCTTGTCCACCACCGCCAGCAGGCGCTCGTTGGGGATGACGATGAGCGTGTCCACCTCGGCGCGCAGCTCGCTCAAGCCCTCCTCCGCCTGCCGCATGCGCCGCCGGCCCTCGAACGCGAACGGCTTGGTGACCACCGCCACCGTGAGCGCCCCGGTCTTCTTGGCGAGCCGCGCCACCACCGGTGCGGCGCCGGTGCCGGTGCCGCCGCCCATGCCGGCGGTGATGAACACCATGTCGCTGTCGGCGAGCGTGTCGGCGATGGTCTGCTCGTCCTCCTCCGCCGCGCGCCGGCCCTGCGACGGGTCGCCGCCCGAGCCCAGACCGTGGGTGGAATGCACCCCGATCTGGATGCGCATCGGCGCCAGCGACTGATTGAGCGCCTGGAGGTCGGTGTTGGCGCTGATGAACTCCACGCCGCGAAGCCCCGCTCCGATCATCCGGTTGACGGCGTTGCCGCCGGCGCCGCCGCAGCCGATGACCTTGAGCTTCGCCGTGGACGTACTGTCGATCTCGAGTTCGAACACTGCGCACCTCCCTGTGCCGCTGCGCGCGGCGGTCTAGTAGAACAGGTCCTCGAACCAGCGGCGTGGATCGAGGGGATTCCTGCGATCGCCGTTGGTCCGCTTCTGCGTGGGGATCCCTTCACCGTTCTCGCCCTGCGCGGCGTGGAGCACGAGGCCCACGCCGGTGGAGAAGCGCGGATCGGCGACGTTCGCGGCCAGGCCCCCGAGTCCCCCGGGGACGCCGAGCCGCACCGGCATCTCGAACACCTGCTCGGCCAGCTCCACCACCCCGGACATCAGGGAGGTGCCGCCGGTGAGCACCACGCCGCCGCCCAGCAGCTCGGCGAAGTGGTTCTTCTTCACTTCCTTGTTGGCGAGCGCGAAGATCTCCTCCATCCGCGGCTCGATCATCGAGGCCAGCACGTGGCGCGAGATCTCACGATCGGCGCGCCCGCCGACGCCGGAGACGTTGACACTGTCGGCCGACGAGACCAGCGCCGCCAGCGCGCAGCCGTGCTGGATCTTGATGGCCTCGGCCTTGTCGATCGGGGTGCGGAGCCCGATGGCGATGTCGTTGGTCACGTTCGCCCCGCCGCAGGGGATGATGGCGGTGTGGCGGATGGTGCCCTCGAAGAACACTGCCACGTCGGTGGTGCCGCCGCCGATGTCGAGCAGCGCCACCCCCAGGTCCCGCTCGTCGCGGCCGAGCACCGCGTGGCTGGAGGCCAGCGGCTGGAGCACCAGGTCGTGCACCTTGTAGCCGGCGCGCTGGACGGCGCGGCAGATGTTCTTCGCCGAGGTGACCGCGCCGGTGATGATGTGGACCTCGGCCTCCAGGCGCACGCCGCTCATCCCGACCGGGTCGTGGATGCCGTCCTGGTCGTCGACGATGAACTCCTGGGGGATGACGTGGATGATCTCGCGGTCCATGGGGATGGCGATGGCCTTGGCCGCCTCCACCACCCGCTCCACGTCGGCAGGCCCGATCTCGTTGTCCCTGCGCGAGACCGCGATCACCCCGCGGCTGTTGATGCTGCGGATGTGGTCGCCGGCGATGCCGGCGTGGACCCCCTTGACGGGGACACCGGCCATCCGCTCGGCCTCCTCCACCGCGCGGCGGATGCTGCCGACGGTCTTCTCGAGGTCGACCACGACGCCGCGCCTCAGGCCCTCGCTCGGCGCGTTGCCGATCCCGACGATGCTCAGCTCGCCGGCATCCTTCATCTCCGCGATGATGCAGGAGATCTTGGTGGTGCCGATGTCGAGTCCCACGAACGTCCGTGTCGCCTGTGCCATCCCGTTCACCTCCCTGTGCTCCGTGCGCGGCGTGTCGGGCGGCCCCGGCGCGCCGCCGACCCTAGCCGCTGTGCGCCCCCTCCGCGGTCACGACGGGCCGCACGATCACCTGGTTCTCGTATCGCAGATCCACCTCGCCGGCGGTGGTGCCACGGGCCTTGAGATCGGCCAGCACCACGCGCAGCGCCGACAGCCGCGAGGTGCCGGGCGGCCAGCCCGGCGCCAGCACGCGCGTCCCGTCGAGCAGCGTGAGGCCGGTGAGCGAGGGGTCGGAGACGTCGACCTCGGACACCTGCCCCGCGAGCTGCAGCTCGCGCGCCGAGAGCGCGCGCACCCACGCCAGCCCGCGCCGCACCTCCGGGCGGTCCACCTGCATGCCGGCCGGCAGGCCCGCGAACCGCGGCCCCACCAGCAGCGGCACGTCGGCCACCACGCCCGGCTGCAGCGGCGGCAGCAGCACGCCGGCGGAATCGATCTCCCACGGGACCCCGTGGTTCACCAGCAACACCGGCTGGCGCTCGACGATGCGCACCCGCACGCCGCGCGGCAGACGGCGGCGCACCTCGGCGCTCGCCACCCGCGGATCGAGCAGCAGCGCCTGGCGCGCGCGTGCCAGGTCGAGCGCGAAGAGGTCCTGGCCCGGCGCCAGGCCCGCCACCTGCATGACCCGGGCGGCATCCAGATAATGCGCGCCTTCCACGTGGACGTCGGTCACCCGGGCGAGCCGGCTCCGCAGGCCCTGCCAGGGCACGTGGGCCAGCAGGACGATCAGCGCCAGCACCCCGCCGACCTGGGCGATGCGGCGCGGGAGCGGCGCGGGGCGCCGCGCGCGGCGGGACAGCGGCTCGAGGGCGCGTCCCTGGTACCAGCCCATCAGCGCCTCCCCCCGGTCGCCACCTGGGCACCGAGCCGGCGCAGCACCGCGTCGCCCAGCTTCCACACGTCGCCGGCGCCGAGCGTGAGCACCGTGTCGCCGGGCCGCGCCGCCGCCACCACCGCGGCTACCGCGGCGTCGGCGTCGCCCGCCTCGCGCACGTGATCTGCGCCCTGCTGGCGCGCGCTCTCGACGATGGTGCGCGCGGAGATCCCCGGGATCGGCGTCTCCCCCGCGGGATAGACGTCCAGCACCCACACCGCGTCGGCCTCGCCGAAGCAGCCGCCGAACTCGCACCGCAGCGCCTGGGTGCGGGAGAAGCGGTGCGGCTGGAAGAGGACCAGCACCCGGCCGCCCAGCCCGCGCGCCGCCGACAGCGTCGCCGCGATCTCGGTCGGGTGGTGCCCGTAGTCGTCCACCACCCGCACACCGCCGGCCTCGCCGCGGGACTCGAAGCGGCGCGCGACCCCGCGGAAGGTGGCGAGCGCCTCGGCGATGTGCGCGAATCCCACCTCGACCTCGAGCCCGACCGCGACCGCGGCCAGCGCGTTGAGCACGTTGTGCCGCCCGGGCAGCCCCAGCTCGATCTCGCCCAGGGGCTGTCCCAGCGCCGTCACCCGGAAGCGCGATCCGTGCGGGAGCATCTCCACCCGCTCGGCCCGCACCCCCGCCTCCGCGCGGGTACCGTAGAGGACGGTGCGCCTGGTGACGCGCGGCAGGATGCCGCGCACCTCGGCGTCGTCCACACACAGCACCGCGACCCCGTAGAACGGCACGCGGTTCGCGAAGTAGATGAACGCCTGCCGGATGTCCTCGAGGTCTTTGTAGTGGTCGAGGTGCTCGCGGTCGATGTTGGTGACCACGGTGACTGCGGGGCTCAATCTCAAGAATGACCCGTCGCTCTCGTCCGCCTCCGCCACCAGGAACTGCCCGTGGCCGAGCTGCGCGTTGGCGCCGATCGCGTGCAGCCGGCCGCCCACCACGATGGTGGGGTCGAGGCCGCCGCACGCGAGCACCGCGGCGATCAGCGAGGTGGTCGTGGTCTTCCCGTGGGCCCCGCCGACCGCGACCCCGTACTTCATCCGCATCAGCTCGGCCAGCATGTCCGCGCGCGGGATCACCGGCACCTGCGCCGCCCGCGCGGCGGTGAGCTCGGGATTGTCGTCCCGCACCGCGGTCGAGTAGACGACCACCTGCGCGCCCTCGACGTTCGACGCGGCGTGCCCGACGAACACGCGGCCGCCGCGCTGCACGATGCGGTCGGTGGCCTCGCTGGCGCGCAGATCGCTGCCCGAGACCTGGTAGCCCATGTTGAGCAGCACCTCGGCGAGCCCCGACATGCCGGCGCCGCCGATGCCGATGAAGTGGATGCGGTGGGTGCGCCCGTACATCAGCGGCCTCCGCCGTTGCCGGCCGGCCTCGCCTGGGCCGCGCCCCGCCCCTGCGCCCAGCGCTCGAGGCTGCGCACGATGCGCTCCGCCGCGTCCAGCCGCGCGAACGTGCGCGCGTTGGCCGACATGCGCCGCAGCGTCTGGCGATCGGCGACCAGGTGGGCGATCTCCTTCGCCAGCCGCTCGCCGGTCAGCTCGCGGTCGAGCACCAGTGCTGCCGCGCCCCGCTCCACCAGGTTGTGCGCGTTCACCTCCTGGTGGTTGTGGGCCGCGTGCGGGTACGGCACCAGGATCGCCGGCGTGCCGCACGCCGCGATCTCGGCCAGCGTCATGGCCCCGGAGCGGCAGACGACCAGGTCGGCGACCGCGTAGGCCAGGTGGATGTCGCGCAGGAAGGCCAGCACCCGGGCCGGCAGCTGTTCGGCGTCGACGATGGTCTTCGCCCAGGCCAGGTCCTCCCGCCCGGTCTGCAGGATGAACTGGAGGTCCACGCGGCCCTTCAGGCGCCGCATGGCATCGATGGCCGCCTCGTTGATGCGGTGCGCCCCGCGGCTGCCGCCGAAGATGAAGAGCGTCGGCTTGCCCTCCGCCAGGTCGAACGTCTTGAGTCCCTGCGCGCGGTCGCCGCCCAGGATGTGCCCCCGCACCGGGTTCCCGGTCACCTTGAGGTTGTCCTTGCGGCTGAAGTAGGCGCGCGCCTCGGTGAACGAGAGGTGCACCTCGTCGGCCACGCGCGCAAGCCACCGGTTGGCGAGGCCCGGGATGCTGTTCTGCTCCTGGAGCAGCAGGGGCCGGCCCAGCATCCAGGCTGCCAGCGCCACCGGCCCGCTCACGTAGCCGCCGGTGCCGAGTACGGCGTCCGGCCGCTCGGTCGCCACCACCCACAGCGCCTGGAACAGGCCGACGCCATTGGCCAGCAGCGCCGCCGGCCACCGCCACCACGCGCGGCGCGGGAAGGCGCGGGTCAGGATGTAGCGGATCCTGAAGCCGCTCTCGGGCACCGCCTGCGCCTCGAGTCCGCGGCGTCCGCCGACGAACACCACCTCGGCGCGCGGCCGGAGGCGCATCATCTCCTCGGCCACCGCGATCCCGGGGTAGACGTGTCCGCCGGTCCCGCCGCCGGCGATCATGATCTTCACGGAGCCTCCCGCCAGCGCTGGCGCGTGAGCGCCTCGCGCTCGTCATTGCCCGCGCTTACCCGGTAGAGCACGCCGGCCGCCGCCATGTTGGCCAGCAGCGCCGATCCCCCGTAGGAGACGAACGGCAGCGGCAGGCCGGTGGTCGGGGCGAGCCCGGTCGCGACCGCCAGGTTGGCGAGCGCGTACAAGCCGATCTGGAGCGTGAGCCCCGCGGCGAGCAGATGGGCGAACGGATCGGAGGCGCGCGCCGCGGCGCGCATCCCCCGCCACAAGAGCAGCGCGATCAGCCCCAATAGGACTGTCGCGCCGAGGAATCCCACCTCCTCCCCGAGGATGGAGAAGATGAAGTCGGTGTGCGCCTCGGGCAGGAACAGGTACTTCTGGAGCCCGGCGCCGAGACCGCGCCCCAGCCAGCCCCCCGAGCCGATGGCGATCAGGGACTGGTCCAGCTGCCAGCCCGCGCCCCGCGCGTCCGGCGTGCTGCCCTGCCAGGAGCCGACGAAGGTCTGGAACCGCTCCATCATGTAGGGATGCGTCGCCAGCGTCAGTACCACCGCCCCCACCCCGGCGGCGACCGGCACGGCGAGGTGGCGCAGGCGCGCGCCAGAGAGGAACACCATCAGGAACCCGGTGGCCGCGAGCAGTGCGGCGCTGCTCAGGTTGGGCTGCAGCAGGATGAGCCCGCTCACCGCCGCGGTCACGCCGAGCGGTGGCAGCAGCCCGCGCACGAAGCCCCGCTCGGCCGGCGGGGAGCGCTTGAGCCACCAGGCGAGGAACACCACGGTCATCAGGCGCGCCAGGTCGGTGGGCTGGAGGCTGAAGAACCCGACGCGCAGCCAGCGCGCCGCGCCGTGCGAGACGTGGCCCGCCACCTCGAGCACGGCGAGCAGCACCACCGCGCCGCCCAGCAGCCACGGCGCCAGGCGCTCGATCCAGCGCAGCTTCAGGCGCGCGCACGCCAGCAGCACGACCACGCCCAGCAGCACGCGGACCAGCTGGCGCGTCAGGAAGTGGTTGGGGTCCTGGTAGCGGGTGATGCCGAGGATGGCGCTCGAGGAGTAGACCATCACGAGGCCGATCGCCGAGAGCCCCAGCGCGAGCACCAGCAGCCAGCGGTCGCCGCGGTTCATGCGCGGGCCTCCTGGTGCTTGAGGCGCTCGACCTCGGCCTTGAAGCGGCGTCCGCGGTCCTCGTAGTCGCGGAACATGTCGAAGGAGGCGCAGGCGGGCGACAACAGCACCGTGCCGCCGCCGGCGCGGCGCGCCAGGTCGTAGGCCAGGTCCACCGCCTCGGCCAGCGAGCCGGCCCGGCGGGTGGGCACCCCGGGCCACGCGGCGGCGAGTCGGGCGGCACCCTCGCCGATCAGCACCAGATGCCGCACCGCGCGCGCCACCAGCGGGGCGAGCGGCGTGAAGTCCTGTTCCTTGTCGCGGCCGCCGGCGATCAGCACCACCGGCCGCTCGAAGCTGCGCAGCGCCACCTCGAGCGAGCTGGCGTTGGTGGCCTTCGAGTCGTTGACGAAGCGCACGCCGTCCACCGTCGCCACCGGCTCCAGCCGGTGCTCGAGCCCCGCGTAGCCGCGCAGCACCTCGCGCAGCGTGTCCGGCGCGATCTCGAGCGGCAGCACGGTGGCGAGTGCCGCCAGCGCGTTCGCCAAGTTGTGGGCGCCCGGCAACCGCAGCTCGTGGGCCGGGAACAGCGGCTCGACCCCGCCGCGCCAGGCCAGCGCGATGCATCCCTCGCGCACGAACGCTCCCTCGTCCACCGGGCGCGCGGCGGAGAACTCGAGCGGCGCGCCACCGCCGGCGCGGCGCGCCATCACCTCCGGGTCGTCAGCGTTCCAGACCGCCCAGTCGCCCTCCTGCTGGCGCGCGAACAGCCGCTGCTTGAGCGCCCCGTAGGTCGCGAGGTCGCCGTGGCGCTCCAGGTGGTCGGGCGTCAGGTTGAGCCAGGTGGCCACGTAGGGGCGCAGGCGGTCCACGGTCTCGAGCTGGAACGACGACACCTCGACCACCAGCAGTCCGGCGGCGCCCACCGACTCGGCCACCTCGCACACGGCCCGGCCGATGTTTCCGCACACCGCCACGTCGCGTCCGGCGGCGCGCACCAGCGCCCCCACCAGGTCGGTGGTGGTGCTCTTGCCGTTGGTGCCGGTGACGCAGAGGAGCGGCGCATGCGCGGCCAGGAACCCCAGCTCCAGCTCGGAGATCACCGGGATGCCGCGCGCCCGCGCGGCCGCGGCCGTCGGGTGGGTCACCGGGATGCCGGGGCTCCACACCACCAGGTCGCGGCCCTCCAATAGACCTGCATCGTCGCGCCCCCACGCGGTCTCGATCCCCAGCGCATCGAGCGCCGCCGCCGCGGCGGCGCGGCGGTCGCAGACGCGTACCCGCGCGCCATGGCGGTGCAGCAGGCGCGCGGCGGCGAGCCCCGAACGGGCGGCGCCGACCACCAGGGGCCGGGTGCCGGGAAGCGGATGACGGGCGTCGATGGTCATTGGAGCTTGAAGGTCGAGAGCGACAGCAGGGCCAGCAGCGCGCCGACGATGTAGAAGCGCAGCACGACGCGCGACTCGGCCCAGCCCTTGAGCTCGAAGTGGTGGTGGAGCGGCGACATCTTGAACACGCGCCGGCCCCACAGCTGGAACGACACGACCTGGATCATGACCGAGAGCGTCTCGGCGACGAACACCCCGCCCACCAGCACCAGCCAGAACTCGCGCTTGATGAGCACCGCGATCGTGCCGAGGGCGCCTCCGAGGGCCAGCGAGCCGGTGTCGCCCATGAACA
>JBBTLZ010000091.1:0-12701 GCA_038068435.1 Candidatus Eiseniibacteriota bacterium
GGGGGGCGGGGGGCGTTGGGGGGGGGGCCGGCGGGCTGCGCGCAGCCGGCGACCGACAGGGCGAGCACGGCCACCACCGCCACCGTCTCACGCGCTCTCATGCGTCCCTCCGCGTACCACTTTGAGGAAGATCTCCTCGAGGGTGGGCCGCTGCAGCTCGAACGACTGGATTGGGACACCCGCGGCGCGCAGCGTCTCGAGCACCTCGAGGGCGCGGCCGTCGAGCGCTTCGACGGTGAGCGCACGGTCGCCGGCGACCTCGAAGGCGAGCCCCAGGCCCTCCAGTGCCGCCACCGCGCGCGCCGGCGCTTCGCGCAGCTCGATGGCGAGGCGCGTGGCGCTCGCCTGGCGGGCGCGCAGGTCATCCAGCCGCTCGAGTGCCGCGCGCCGGCCGTCCACCAGGATGAGCACGCGGTCGGCCACGCGCTCCACCTCGCTCAGCAGGTGCGAGCACAGCAGGATGGTCTTGCCCTCGCGCTGCAGGGTCTCGACCAGCGAGCGGAACTCCCAGGTCGCCTCGGGGTCGAGGCTGGCGGTGGGCTCGTCGAGCACCAGCAGGGCGGGGTCGCCGAGCAGCGCCTGCCCGAGCGAGAGCCGCTGCAGGTAGCCGCCCGACAGCTCGGTCGCCCGCCGTCCGGCGTGCGAGCTGAGCCGCACCCGCTCGAGCGCGCGCGCGACGGCCTCGCGCGGCAGTTCGCGCAGCTCGGCGAAGAAGCCGAGCACGTCGGCGACCGTGCGCCCGGCCGGGAACTTCACGCGCTGCGGGACATACCCCACGTCGTGGCGCGCGCGCGGATCGTCGGGTGTGAGCGCCTGCCGGCCAACCGCGATGCGGCCGGCATCGGGACGCGCCAGGCCGAGCAGCATCTTGAGCGTGGTGGTCTTGCCCGCGCCATTGGGGCCGATGAGGGCGAAGGTCTCGCCCGGCTCGACCTCGAAGGAGAGGTGGTCCACGGCGACCACCGGACCGTAGCGCTTGGTGAGAGCCTGCACCCGGATCACGCGGCGCTCCCTCCGGCCGCGTTCCTGCGACGCGCCGCTCCGCCCAAGCCCGCGAGCCCTGCGGGCGCGAGCCCGACGAGCGCCGCTCCGAACAGCGCGGCGAAGCCGAGCGCCGCCCCCCACGCGGGTCGCGTCCGCCCGCGATCGGACGTCCGGCGCGCACCGGCGGCGAGCGGCGGCGGGCTCACGCGCGGGAAGCGGTCCACGACCTCGCTCGGCCGCAGCGCCGGCACCACGCGCTCGGCCACACCGAGCGCCACCACCGCCGGGCTGCGCGCCAGGATGGCGAGATCGGGATACTGCTTCGAGACGAACGCGAACGCGCTCACCGGCGAGTAGGGCACGTCGCTCACGCCGTCGCCGTCCAGGTCGTAGGCCGCGTTCTCGCTCCAGAAGTTCCCGGTGGTGCCGTCGTCGAAGCGGTTGTCGCTGCGCCGCATGTCGAGCGCCACGGGATAGTCGTTGTTGAGGAAGGCGTTGCCGGTGAAGGTGTTCTTCGCGCACGAGGAGAACAGCAGCACCCCCCAGCCGTTGTCCTGAATCAGATTCCCCCGCACCAGGTTGCGGTTCGAGTTGTCCATGAAGATGGCGATGGTGTTGTCGACGAGCCGGTTGTCGAGGAACCGGCCGGCCGAGCAGTCGCGCAGCAGCACGCCGTAGGTGCGCGGGCCGCGGTTGTGCGAGAACTCGTTGCGGGTGAGGAGCAGGTCGTTGGAGAACATGATGGCGCAGCCGGCCACGTTGTGGCTCAGGCGGCTGTCGATCACGCGTCCGCTCTGGCAATACATGGTGTGGAGCCCGTAGCGGCCGCAGCGCTCCATGACGCTCGCCTCCACGTGCGTGCGGTTGGCGAACGACAGGTAGATGCCGTCGAGGAACCGCTCGACCGTGTCGCGCCGCACGGTGACGCTGTCGGTGTACCACAGGTGGATGCCGTTGCCCCCGCCGCTCTCGTCGCCCGGCCGCACGCGGCCGGCCAGCGAGCAATCCTCGACGACCAGCCGGTCCGAGCGCTCGCCGTGGACGCCGTAGAGCACGTCGGTCAAGCGCAGGCGGGCGAGGCGCACGTCCGGCGCACGGACCACGTGGATCCCGGCGTCCACGGTGAGCACGCGGTTCCCGCTGCCGCGGATCGTGAGCCCTTCCACGAGCGCCCCCGGCGAGGTCACCTGGAGCACGGTGCCGCGGCCCGCGCCGTCCACCACCGCGCCCGGCTCGCCGCGCAGGACGGCGGCGCGCTCCAGCTTGAGCGGGCCGGCGTGCACACCGGCGCCCAGCACGACCGTGTCGCCGGGGCCGGCGGCGGCGAGTGCGGCGGCGGCGGCCCCGGGGGAGGCGTCGACATGCACGAGTCGCGCGGCGCGGGCGGGGAGTGGCGAGCCGATCAGCGCGACGGCGGCGATGAGCGACGCGGCTCGGGCTAGGTCCCGCACGGCGTCAGGCGACCGCGCGGCCGGGGGCGCCGCGGCTGGCGGCGCGGACCTCCAGCCAGATCGCGATCGGTCCCAGCAGCCAGGCCAGCCCGAGCAGCACCGTGCCGGGTCCCGGGAGGCTCAGCACCCTGAAGTTGGCCATGCGGCTCATGCCGATGAGCGGCGGGGTGAACGTGGGCAGCTTGAGCGCCGCCCGCGGGTCGAGGTCATGGCCGTAATGCCAGAGCCACTTCGCATAGTCGCTGAACATGTAGACCGCGAAGCCCGTGAACGCGAGCCAGCCGAGGATCGCGACCCAGCGGCGGTTGACCAGCGCGCCGATCAAGGCCATGACGCCGAAGAAGGTGAGCGCCTGCGGCAGGTACTGGAACTCCTTGAAGTCGTCGGGCGTGATCGCGTGCATCCCGACGTAGTGATTGAGGATGTTGATGTTCTGGAGATCGCCCTTGATCGTGTTGGTGTAGATCATCAGCGTCAGCCCCTCGCGGTACTGGGGGGCCCACAGCTTCATGGTCCAGATCGGCAGCACCGGGAAGAAGAACACGGGCAGCAGCACCAGCGCCGCCACCCAGATCAGTCTCCGCTCGGTCGGGCGAAACCGATCGGTCAGGTAGTGCAACGGTGGACTCCTCTCGGTGCGGGCGCGGCCGGCCGGGACCCGAGTCCCGGCCGGCGGTCCGCAGGAGACTACTCGTCTTTCAACAGGGCGGCGACCTCCGCGACCTTCTTCGGATCGGGCCGCTGTACGGCCGCCACGGTGGAGCCGCGTGGGTTCACCTGGATGTAGCCCTGCATCTCCTGGTGCAGGGCGCTGCAGAAGTTCGAGCAGTAGAACGGGTTGATTCCGGCCTTGGTCGCCTTCCAGTGGATGGTCTTGGTCTCGCCGGGCTCGACCTGCATGTTGCAGCTCGACCACAGGATGCCGAACCCGTGGGCGATGTCGTCGTCCTGCTCCAGGTTGGTCCAGTGGAAGTAGACGTCATCGCCCTCGTTCACGCGGATGATGTCCGGCGTGAAGTGGGTGCGGACCACGAGCCCGTACACGTCCACGCGGTTCCCCTTGCGCTCCACGCGCGCGTCCTCGGCGCGCTTGATGGCGCCGGGCTTGTTGTTCTCCGCGAGCGGATAGACCGTGATCGGCTTGAGCTTCTCGGCCTTGATCATCTGCGCGTAGTGCGGCTCGAGATAGGTGGGGAAGTCGTACAGGAGCTCCATCTTCGGGCCGCGCAGGTCGATGAGTTGCGCCGCCTCCGGGTGGGTCGGGCCGACGTTCAGGTAGCGGTCCTTCGAGAGCTTGTCCAGCGCCACCACGTACTCGCCGGTCGGGTGACGGGTGTCGCCCTCGGAGGCCATCAGGTGGCCGATCGAGTAGTAGACGTCGATCTTGTCCGTCACGTCCCAGGGCGGCCCCACCTTCCACTTGGCGATCTGGGAATCGAGGAACAGCGAGGTGTAGGCGTTGCCCTTGTCGTCGAACTGCGTGTGGAGCGGCCCCAGACCCACCGGCACCTTGGCCTCGAGCACGTCTTCGTACTTGAGCACCGGCACGCCCATGCGATCGCCGTCGAAGTTGCCGGCGTCGATGGCCGCCTTCATCTTGGCGTAGCTGAACACGCTCACCTCAGCCTGCAGCTTGCCCGCGACGCAGACGTACTCGCCACTCGGGTTCACGTCCACGCCGTGCGGGCTCTTGGGGACCGGCATCAGGTAGACGATGCCCTTGACCTCGGCCGGGTCGA
Organism: Candidatus Eiseniibacteriota bacterium; assembly: GCA_038068435.1. Taxonomy (GTDB): domain Bacteria; phylum Eisenbacteria; class RBG-16-71-46; order RBG-16-71-46; family RBG-16-71-46; genus WS-11. The sequence continues at coordinate 4,175 of JBBTLZ010000091.1, forward strand.
GCACCGGCACGCCGCCGATGGTCTTCGCCCTGCCCTCGTCGACGGCCTTCTGCGCCGCGCGCCAGTCCACCGCGGCGACGTAGTCCATCTCGGCCTGCGACGCCTTCACCTCGAGCGAGTCGAACGCCATCTCGCTGTTATAGCAGGTGAAGAACGCCCAGCCGTGGCTCGGTCCCTTGCCGGCATCGGCGAGGTCCCAGGCGAAGGGCGGCATGAGGATCTCGAAGCCCATCGACATCGTCCCGTCCTTTGGATCCACCTTGATGCCAGCGATGACGCCGCGGAAGTCCTTGGCGTAGTCCTCCACCTTCGCCGGGCGGTTCGGGACCGGCACCGAGAACCGCGAGGCCGCGAACACGTACTCGGTGTTCGGGGTCGGGAACGGGCAGGCGTGCGCGGCCGAGAGGTTCGGGATGGGTCCGAAGATCTGCTTGGTCTTGAAGTCCTTGAGGTCGATGCGGGCGATGCGCGCGTTGGGCATGTCGTTGATGAACAGCCACCGTCCGTCGTAGTCGCCATCGGTCTCGGAGAGCCCCGGGTGGTGCGCGTCGCCCCAGGTGAAGCCGCCCAGCATGGCCTTCGACTCCTCATCCACGCCGTAGCCCACCGCCGGCTCGGGTGTGAACACCGGGATGGTGGTGATGTAGCGGCACGACGGCATGCCGTACACGTAGATGTTGCCGTGATGGCCACCCGAGAGGAACGCGTAGTACGCGTCGTGCTCGCCGGGCTTCACGTACACCCTCTCGGCGGCGGAGCCCCTGGCTCCCCCCGTCCCCGCGCAGCCCGTGAGCTGCGTCGCCAGACCCAGCGTGGCCAGGCCGGCCAGCGTGAGTACGATCCAGCGCCTCATCTGTCCTCCTCCTTACTCGGTGTCGGGTTTCTCGCCGGCCTCGTGGTCCTTGTGTTTCAAGAACTCGATGACGGCGCGTGCTTCATCTTCGGTCAGCCCCTGCTTGGGCATCTGCAGCGAATACTGCGCGAACAGTCCGCGCGCGATCGGGTCCTGCTTGATCATGACGTCCGGGTGGAGGATCTGGCTCTCCAGCCACTTCGCGGTGCGCCGCTGGGAGACTCCCTGGAGATCCGGGCCCGAGACGCGCTTGCCGAAACCGTGGCAGGCCGAACAGCCCTTGCTCTGGAACAGTCCTCCGCCGACCTTCGCCTTCGCCTCGTCGACCTCCGACGCGGCCGCGCGCGGTCCCTGGTCCAGATCGGGGGGAAGGGTCGCCGAGCCCGCCGACGATGACGGCGTGGCCGGGGTCGAGGCGTTCTGCTCCTCACCCGCCTCCTTGTTGCCGCCACATCCGGTCAGGGCCGCTCCGGCCACAGCGATCGACAGTGTAAGCGCGACGATGCGTCTCATGAGTCTCGTTCCTCTCGGGTTCACTCCGACGACACGCCATCGGCGTTCGGGGGGTGTGGATGCTCGAGGCGTTCGGCGATCCGCTGCAGCGTGGGCTCTGGGAGCACGCGCTCGGCGACGCTGAACACGATCGCTTCCTCCTTGCGGACGTGGATCCGCAGCAGGTCCACCAGATCCCGGGCCTGCACCGCGATCTGTTCCTCTCGGGCCGGCCCCGGCGGCTGTAGCAGGACCCGCGTGAGCCCGGCGAGCATGCTGCGCAGCTCGTCGTGCTCGGCCCGCAGCGGCGCGAGGCTGCCGCGCGCTTCGGGGAGGGCCTCGATCAGCGCCGGGAACAATACTTCGTCCTCGGCGCGCATGTGAGTGGCGAACTGACGCTCAAGCATTCGCACCAGCCGGGCCAGGTCCCGCTCGCGGTGCAGGCCGTCGGCACCGCCCCTCGCCGCGCGCTCGAGCCCGTCGAGCTCGCCGAGTACGTGCGCGTGGTCCGCGCGCATCCGCTGGAAGATCGTCGAACCGAGCATCGCGCCGAGTCTCCGGGGGGTCTCCGGGGCCGGGGCCCCGTGCCCCGCTCCGATGGAAGTGTCGCCCGACCGCGACCAATCGCCCATGACCGCGGTCACCCCCGGCGCAGATTTGCGCGCGACGCCGGCGCGGCGAAAGTGGTAGAGATGCACGGGTTTGGGGCCCCCACGGGGCTCCGGGACATGATGGCTGTCATGCCGTCGTCGGCCGTGGAGGAAGGGGCATGGGGGCGGATCTTCGTTCGGAGCGCATCCTCGCGGCGATCCGGTCGCTGCCGGTCTTCCGGGGACTCTCCGCCGAGGACCAGCGCCGCCTGGCGGTACTCGCCGAGGTGCGCGAGTACCAGCGCGGCGATCACGTCTGGCGCGCGGGTGAGCCGGCCGAGTACCTGACCGTGATCGTGCGCGGGCGGGTGAAGATCGTCCGCCACGCCGAGACCGGCGACGTCATCCTCGAGCTGTTCGGCGAAGGCGAGCCGGTGGGGGCGATCGCGGTCTACAACTACATGCCCTATCCCGCGAGCGCCGTCTGTCTGGAGCCGGTCACGCTGCTCATGGTGCCGCGGCGGGACTATTTCGAGCTGCTGGACCGGAACCCCGACTTCGCCCGCGCCATCATCCGCGAGCTGACCAAGCTGGTCGTGGCGCTCACGCGCAAGGTCGAGGAGATGCGCGGCCAGCGGGTGGAGACTCGCATCGCCCAGCTCTTCCTGACGCTCGCCGAGCGCATGGGGCGCGAGACCAAGGAAGGGACGGAGATCCCGCTCCAGCTCTCGCGGCAGGAGGTGGCCGACCTGGTGGGCACCACCGTCGAGTCGGCGATCCGCGTACTCTCCCGCTGGGGACGCGAGGGCGTGCTCATCACCGGCCAGGCCCGCTTCGTCATCCCCTCGCGCGACCGGCTGCGCCGGGTGGCCGAGGAGGGCGGATCGGGGGACGCGGCGCGGCCGGAAGGATGACCCGCCCGGCGTCGATCGGCCCGACGCGCCGCGGCCCGGACACGAGGTCCGGGCCGCGGCTGACGGAGGCGCCCTCCATCAGAACATGAAGTTGACCTCGAACGTGAAGGTCTTCTTGGTCGGCTCCGCCGCGGGCGCCGGCTTCTTCGTCTTGAGCTGCGTGTAATGCGCCACGAGGCGCCCCGCGTCGAGGGCGCGCCAGGAGATCCCGAACAGCGGTCCCAGCACCTCGTTGTCGTCCACGTCGGTGTTCGGGTCCCAGAAGTCGTAGCGCACGAAGGGCTGGACGCGCGGATGCAGCGTGTACAGCTGCACCTCGGCATAGTAGCCCATCGACTTGATCTCCGACGTCGTCGTGGTGAGCGAGTCCACCGGAAACCAGGCCTCGGTCGGCACCTGCGAGGTGAACTCGTTCTTCCCGGTGAAGAGCGCGCCGACCAGGGCGCCCTGCTTGCGCGTGAGGTTGCCGAGGACGCCGAGCTGGTTGAAGTCGTCGTAGGTCGTGTACCCGAGGACCTTGCTCGAGCTCGGGATGGTCGCCCCCGCAGTGCCGGTCGGGATCACCACCGGCTTGTCCACGAACAGCGGGTAATGCCCCGCGTAGCCGTAGACGCCGAGCATCGAGCCGTACTGGTCGAAGCTGTAATCGAGCGTGCCGTAGACGTCCTTCTTCAGATCGTTGTCCACCCGGTTGAAGAGCTTGGCGCCGGTGCCGTTCATCATGGCCGCGGCGACGTTGAAGCCCTTCACGAACTGCGAGACCTCGATCCCGTACTGCCGCGTAAACGGCTTGTAGGGGTTGTCGCCCACCGTGCCGTCGTTGAGGACATACGGCCGGTTCTGCGAGAGGCGCGCCCCGGTCCCGTGGAGGTGGAGCAGGAACGGCGAGAGCTGCCCGAAGCGGATCGAGGTGTAGCTCTCCTCGTCCTGGCGGTTGAGGTACTGCACGTACGCGTCGGCCAACTTGCTGCGCGCGTAGTCGTCGAGGTCGGCCGTGCCGCTCGTCTTGCCCGAGTTCTCGTGCCAGTAGAGCTCGGCGAAGTACGAGAAGTCCTTCTGCAGCGGACCGCCCATGTAGACCGCCAGGGCGTGCTGCTCGAAGGAGTTGACCCGTGCGCTCTTGACGCCGCCGGTCTCGGTCTCGCTCCAGTTGAAGCGTGACTTCTGCGCGACGCTGACGTGGTCGCTCAGGTTCGCCTCTTCCTTGCCGCCTTCCATCTGGTGTCCGGCGCGCAGGAAGTCCTGCCCCATGCGCGTGAGTTTGAAGCCCGCCACGTGGCAGCTGTTGCAGTCCACGCCGTACTTCCGCGTCCACGCGGGAATCGCGTCGGCTGGACGGACGGAGATCAGCACTGTCACGACGGCCGCCGCCACCACCCCTGCGGCGATGATCCACCGAAATGCTCTCATGGTTCCCTCGAACGCGCCCGGATGGGTGAAGGCGGGGCCCCGCGTGTCTGAGTCGGAGCGGCCCGCGGCCCACAGCAAGGCGCTCGCCGGGACCCGCCCCGCGGAACGCACTCGGCGTGCCATCTCTCGGTGGCGGGGGGGGGGCCGGAGGAGACGCCGCCGCGCAATCGCTCCATCGGGGCGGAGTTCGGCGAGGCGGAGGACGTCGGCATGAACGCGGCGCCGGACGCGGCTCGACATCTCCCGCATGAATCTTGGTCAGAAGATGTGCCAAATCGTCAGCGAGGGAGCTCGTGGATGCAGGCGCCGAGCTTCCGCCGGTAACGCGCGCGGCGACTCACGCGCCGCGGCGTCCGCCCGAGCGGTCGCGAATCAGACCGCCGCGTCCCGATGGCGGACTCTCCCACCCCAGGCGCAGAGCAGGTAGAGCGCCCCCGGCACGCCGAGGAGCGGCCACACCCAGCCCCGCAGCGGGTGGCCATTCACGGCCAGCTCGACCGCGTAGAACACCGCGAGCGCCACGAGCGACAGCGCGCCGCCGGCCACTTCGCGCTTCCAGCCCAGCAGCAGACCGGCGCAGAGCGCCGCGAACGCCGCCATGCTCAGCCACTCGACGGGAGTGAGGCGGGCCGCATCCACGCCTTCGCCCAACAGGAACGCGAGGACCATCCCGACTGCCAGTACCGCGAGGATCCGGGCCAGCCAGCGCGCGAACGGGATCCACGAGGGGCGGCTCGAGGCGGCGGGTTTCACGGTCACGCCGACCTCCCGTCGTCCCCTACGCGACGGACCGGTTGAGCTTGACCACCATGACGCTGCACGGCGCGTGCGCCATCACGTACGCGGCGACGCTGCCCATCAACAGCTTCGCCATGCCGGTGCGCCCGTGCGAGCCCACCACCAGCAGGTCGGCGCGCTCGGCGCGCGCCGCCTCCACCAGCGCGGTGCGCGGATCGCCATGCAGGATCCTCGCCTCGGTCCTGAGCCCCGTCGTCTGCAGATCACGCTCCGCGCTCGCCGCGGTCTCCTGGTGGAAGCGGACCAGGTCCCCGCTCATCTGCTCGACGTAGGGCTCGGCCGGCACGTAGGGCTCGGCGTAGACGCCGACCACCGGCCGCACCACCGAGAGCACGACGATCGTGCTCTCTCTCGGCCAGGCCATCTTCCGCACGAACTCCACCGCCGCGTGCGAATGCGGCGAATCGTCGACGCCAATCACGATCTTCATGGCTCCTCCTCCCTCGCGGCCCGGGCCAAGGCGCAGACTGGCATACGGCGGGCCACGCACGGCGGCCGCGCCCGCCCCCGCAAGCCGCGGCCCGCCAAGGGGCCGCTCGGAGCACGGCGCAGGCCGCGCCGCGGCGCCCGCCGCCAGGCTGGCAGCGCCCTGTCAGCGTGTCAGAGGCGGCGCACCTCGACCGCGGTGACCTTCGTACTCAGGGCAGCCGGTGACGCGGTCGCGCACGTCGCCGGTCACGGCATTGGTGGTGGTCTCGGGGAAGTGGAACGACAGGAACAGCACCCCAGGGGCGACGCGCTCCGCGCGGTGAATGCTTCTCGGTAGGGGAGCAACTCGTACTCGAGCCGGCTCGACACCCGCAGGCGAAGCAGCCGCACGTTGACCGCCATGACGCACCTCCCGCCCGCTACGCGCGGGCATCGGACCGCGCCGCGCGATCGGCTCACTCCACCATCGGGCTGCAACAAGTCAGCCGCCAACTCCGCCCGTCCCGCCTCCGGACGACGTGCTGGTGTGGGTACGAATCGGAAGCCTGCGGCCTCGCGATCCAGGGCGCTGCGCCCGGGCCGGCACTGCCACGTTTGCCAGGCGCGGCTGCCACGACGGCGCCGTGCCCGGTACCGCATAGGGGAAGCTCGGCCCCCGGGTGCCGACCGGACCCCGAGCGGATGGCACCCTTCGTGCGGGGACGGTCGAGTGGCCAGGGCTCGGAACCCAGGCCGCGAAGGTGGCAACGGCCATATCAGATGGAGGCTGCGGCGTGTCACCCGGCGCCGAGGGCAGGCTTGCTTCGTCCCACGATTGCTGCCATCCTGTCAGGCGTCGTGTCCGCTCTGGCATCCCCGAAAGGCCCCCATTGAAGATCGAGCGCCCACCCATCCCGGCCGCAGCGCCGGGGACTCCCGCCTCTCCGTCGCAGCGCTTCGACGAGGAGCAGGTTCGGGCGATCCTCCCGCAGCTCATCGACGCGTTGAGTGATGCCGTGGTCGTCGTCGACCGGCAGCACCGCGTCGTCGCGGCCAACGAGCGATACCTGGAAGCCTTCGGCAGGCAGCGCTCGGAACTGGTGGGTTCCGTCTGCAGCGAAGTCCTTCATTGTCCGGAGCAGCAGGCGGTGAGCGGGCGCGGCCGCTGCGCCGCGTGCGAGACCTTCGAGCTGGGGCGACCGGAACGGCGCATCCGCAATCTGCCCGATGCGACCGGCGCGCTGCGGCGCTGGGAGGCCTCCTTCAACCCGGTCTTCGGTGCCGCGGGCCAGGTCTCGCACGTGGTCGAGGTGTGGCGCGACATCACCGTGCGCAGCCAGCTGGAGTCCCAGCTCGGCCACAGCGAGCGGCTGGCGGCGCTGGGCACGCTGGCTGCGGGCGTCGGACACGAGATCAACAACCCGCTTTCGTCCCTGATGGCGGGTGTGGAGAGCCTGGAGCGCTGGCTCGGACGGCGGCAGTTCGGCGACGAGGACCTCGGCGAGGCGGCCGAGCTCCTCAAGGTGCTCGAGCGCGAGGTGACGCGCTGCCGCGAGACCACCGACAAGCTGATGCTGCTCGCGCAGCCCTACTCGGTGCAGCCGAGCTGGCTCAACCTCAACGAGGCGGTGCGCGACACGTTCTCACTCCTGCGCTACCAGATGCGCAAGCAGGGGATCGAGGCGATCGAGGAGCTGGACGCCGAGCTGCTGCCGATCTGGGCGCGCGCCTCGGGCCTCCGCGGCGTGTGCATGAACCTGATGATGAACGCCGTGCAGGCGATGCCGGACGGTGGCCGGCTGACGGTCCGCACCGAGCGCGGCGGGCGCGGGATCATCCTGCAGGTGGCGGACACCGGGCAGGGGATCGCCGCGGGGCATCTCGACCGGATCTGGGACGCGTTCTTCACCACCAAGGCGGTGGGGCAGGGGACCGGATTGGGACTCTCGATCACCCAGCGCGTCGTCACCCGCCATGGCGGCACCATCCGCGTCGAGAGCCTGAAGGGGCAGGGCGCGCGCTTCATCGTCGAGCTCCCCATCGAGGGGCCGGGAGGTAGCGGTGTCTGAGACCCTTCTGCTGCTGGTGGACGATGAGGAGTCCTTCCGGAAGCTGGTCGGCAAGGAGCTGGCCCGCGCGGGCTACGCGGTGGAGACCGCCGGCACGCTGGACGAGGCGCGCCAGCTGCTCGCCAAGCGCGCGTTCCACCTGGTGCTCCTCGACGTGCGGCTGCCCGACGGCAGCGGTCTCGACCTGCTCGGCGAGATCAAGGAGATCTCGCCGAATACCGCGGTCATCATGCTCACCGCCTACGGGACGGTGCAGGAGGCCATCCGCGCCATGAAGGAGGGCGCGCACGATTTCCTCACCAAACCCTGCAAGCTGGGCGAACTCGAAGCGGTGCTCGAGAAGGCCATACAGCGGCAGAGCCTCGAGCGCGGGAACACCGCCCTGCAGCGCGACGTGGATCGCCTGCAGCCGAGCGAGCACTTCATCGGCGCCTCGCCGCAGATCCGCGACCTGCTGAAGATGGTCACCCGCGTGGCGGGCACCGATTCCACCGTGCTGATCCGCGGCGAGAGCGGCGTGGGCAAGGAGCTGGTGGCGCGTGCCGTCCACCGCCACAGCCGGCGCGCGCGCCAGCCGTTCGTGGTCGTGGACTGCGCCTCGCTCCACGAGAATCTGCTCCAGAGCGAGCTGTTCGGGCACGAGAAGGGCGCCTACACCGGGGCCGTGCGCCTCAAGCACGGCCTCTTCGAGGTGGCCGACCGCGGCACCATCTTCCTCGATGAGATCGGCGAGATCACGCCGCCCCTTCAAGTAAAGCTGCTGCGCGTGCTCGAGAGCGGGACCTTCCGGCGCGTGGGGGGCACCGCGGACATCAAGGTGGACGTGCGCGTGATCGCCGCCACCAACCGGTCGCTCGAGAACATGATGAAGGACGGCCAGTTCCGCGAGGACCTTTACTACCGGCTGAACGTGTTCTCCCTGAACATCCCGCCCCTGCGGGAGCGCCGCGAGGACATCCCGCCGCTGGTCGAGTATTTCATCCGCAACTCCGC
>JBBTLZ010000092.1:0-6749 GCA_038068435.1 Candidatus Eiseniibacteriota bacterium
CTACACGAAGCAGCTTCGCGCCCGCGGGGGCTCGAAGGTCGAAGCGCTGGTCGAGGCCGGCCGGGTGCGCCTGCGGCCCATCTTGATGACCACGCTCACCACCGTGCTGGGTCTGCTGCCGATGGCGCTCGGCTTCGGCGAGGGGGCCGAGGTGCGCGCACCGCTGGCGCTGACGCTGATCGGCGGGCTCACCACCGCGACGCTGCTGACGCTGGTGGTGCTGCCGGTGGTGTACGTGACGCTCGACCGCAAGCCGTAGCGGAGCTACCAGGGGCCGTGGCCGCCCGGTGGGGGTGAACGCATGATGAGACGAGGGGCATCGGACTGGGGGCTGGCCGTCGCCGGCATCCTCACCTGTGGCATGGCGCTCTACCACTTCTGGCTGCCGATCGCCTTCCGCTGGGGTGACGCGTTGGCCGAAGTACCGATGCTCCACTGGGGGCTGTTCATCATCAACGCCTGCTTCAGCTACCTCCTGCTGGCCGGCGGGGCAGCGACCATCGCCATCGCGCTCGAGCCCGGGCGACGCGAGCGTGCGGGCCGTTGGGTGCTGATGGCGATGGCGGGGTTCTGGCTCTTCAACGGTGCCTACCAGGTGTTCATCCCCATGCCGCTGCCGCAGCGGATGGCCGGCCTACGCTGGGGGTTCCTGGCATTCCCGGCCGTCGTGGTGCTCCTCTACGGCCTGGCGCTCGCCCGCCGGCGCGCGCCGAGCGGAACGACCGTCGATCCATCGCCACCCGCACCGGGCGGAATCGGTTGAGCGAGCGCCGATGAACCTCCCGCGCTGGAGCCTGCGCAACCCGGTCACCGCCAGCATGGTGCTGGTGTGCGTGCTGGCGCTCGGTGCCATCGCGGTGCCCAAGCTGCCGCTCGCATTCCTGCCCGAGGTGAGCTTCCCCTCGCTCGAGATCAGCATCCCGTACCCCAACGCGCTCCCGGCCCAGGTGGAGGAGGAGATCACGCGCCCGGCCGAGGAGGCGCTCGCCACCCTGAGCCGGGTGCGGCGCATCAGCTCGTGGTCGTCCCCCAACGCGGCCAATCTGTTCGTCCAGTTCGACTGGGGCGAGGATATCGCGCCGCTGCGCGTCGAGGCGCGCGAGAAGCTGGAGCGCATCCGCGACCGGCTGCCGGTGGACGTGGACCAGATCCAGGTCAACAGCTTCCGGTCGTCCGACATCCCGGTGCTCGAGTGCCGTATCGCCGCCGGTCGCGACCTCTCGCGTGACTACGAGCTGCTCAACCGCCACGTCGCGGACCCCTTGCGCCGCGTCCCGGGCGTGGCCAAGGTCGAGCTCTACGGGGTTGAGCCGCCGCAGGTGCGCATCGACTTCTCACTGGCGGCCCTCCAGCGCCACGGTCTCGACGCCGAGCGGGTGCTCGCCCGCCTCGACGCCTCGAGCCGCAGCCTCAACGCCGGCATGCTGCGGCGCGCCGACGAAGCGTGGCCGCTGCGGGTCGTCAACCAGTTCGGCAGCCTCGAGGAGTTCAGGGACTTCCCGGTCGACGGCCGCGGGCTCAAGCTCGGCGACGTCGCGGCGGTGGCGCTCGCCGAGCCGGACCTCGAGTACGGGCGCCACCTCGACCAGGGGCGTGCCATCGGGCTCAACGTCATCAAGGAGTCGGGCGCCAACTCGGTCGCGGTCGCGGACCGCGCCAACCGCGTGCTCAAGGAGATCGCGAGCGACCCGATGCTGCGCGGCATCCGCGTGCTCACCTTCACCGACCAGGGCCAGGACATCCGCAACTCGCTCGAGGGGCTGCTCCACGCCGGCATCATCGGCGCGGTGCTCGCCACCGGCGTGCTGTTGTTCTTCCTGCGCAACGTCGTGACGACGCTGGTGGTGGCGGCGGCGATCCCGTTCTCGCTGTTCGCCACCGGGGCCCTGCTCTACTTCAGTGGCCGCTCGCTCAACATCCTCTCGATGATGGGCCTGATGCTGGCGGTCGGGATGCTGGTGGACAACGCGGTCGTGGTGCTGGAGAGCATCCACCGCCACCGCGAGAAGGGGCTCGGGACCCTGCGGGCGACGCTGGTCGGCTGCCGCGAGGTGACGCCGGCCGTGGTCTGCGCCACCGCCACCTCGATGATCGTCTTCCTGCCACTGGTGCTGGGCGGGCGCACCGAGATCACCACCTGGATCGGCGAGGTCGGGCGCACCATCATCTTCGCGCTGGCCTGCTCGCTGTTCCTCTCGCTCACCGCCATCCCGCTGGCGCTCGGGCGCTTCCTGCACGCCGGGGTGGGGCCGCAGGCGGCGCTGCTCAGACGCCTGGCGGCGCTGCACCAGCGTGTACTCGGGTGGACGCTCGCCCACCGGCCCGCGACCGCGGGGATCGCCGCCGGTATCTTCCTGGCCTCGGTCGCCGCGTTCATGCCGGTGCAGAAGAGCCCGTTCACCGCCAGCAAGGTGGACGCGGTGGCGGTCGAGTACGAGTTCACCGACAACCTGAACTACCGCGAGGTGGAGAAGTACGTGACGCGCGTCGAGGAGTGGCTGCAGGCGCGCAAGGACTCGCTCCACGTCAAGTCCACCTACTCGTACTTCAGCAATAGCCAGGCGTTCACGCGCGCCTATCTGGCCGGCGGGTTCCAGGACGACGAGGGCGCCGAGGCGTTGCGCAAGCGGCTGCGCGGGCGGCTCCCCGAGCTGCCGGGGGTGAAGTACCGGCTGCGCGGCAACAACGACGACGATCAGGGAGCTTCGCGGCTGAGCGTGCGGCTGTTCGGCGACCCGGGGCCCCGGCTCGACCGGCTGGCCGAGGAGGTGCAGCGGCGATTCGCGCGCGTGGAGGGGCTCCACGACGTGCGGGTGGGCGGCGAGCGGGGCCGGCAGGAGGTCGAGGTGGTGGTGGACCGCGAGCGCGCCTCCGGCTACGGGCTCACCGCGGCGCGGGTGGGCGGCGCGGTCGCCCAGTTCTTCCGCGGCCGGTCGCTGGCCCGCTTCCGCGGTCCGGAGGGCGAGGTGCAGGTGCAGGCGCGCCTGGCCGCGGCGGATCGTTCGAGCCTCGCCCAGCTCGCGGAGCTGCCGGTGGTGGCCGCCGACGGCCACGACGTGGCACTGGGAGCGGTCGCGAACTTCCACACCGTCCGCACCCCCGCGAGCGTCGAGCGCCAGCAGCGGCGCTCGATCCTCGCCGTGCGCGCCAACGTGGACGCGAAGAAGGCGGGTGAGGTGCGCAAGGCCGCCGAGCGCGAGCTGCAGGCGATCAACTTTCCGCCCGGCTACTCCTGGTCGTTCGGCACCGGCTTCGAGGAGGCGGACCAGACCCAGCAGGAGATGCTCATCAACCTGCTGCTGGCGCTGGCGCTGGTCTACCTGGTGATGGCCGCTCTCTTCGAATCCCTGCTCCACCCGTTCGCCATCATGCTGGCGCTCCCGTTCGCCTTCGTCGGCATCGCCTGGATGTGCCTGCTGACCGGCTCGCCCTTCAACCTGATGGCGCAGATCGGGCTGCTCATCCTGGTCGGCATCGTCGTCAACAACGGCATCGTGCTCGTCTACCACATCCATCAGCTGCGCGAGCGCGGCATGGAGCGCCGGCGGGCGATCGAGGACGCGTCGCGCGACCGGCTGCGGCCCATCCTCATGACCACCCTCACCACCATCCTCGGCCTGCTGCCGCTGGCGTTCGGCAACAACAGCGTCGGCGACGTGCTCTACTTCCCGCTCGCGCGCACAGTGATCGGCGGGCTGGCCGCCTCGACCCTGCTGACGCTGGTACTGGTCCCGTGCCTCTACACCCTGCTTGAGGACGGCTGGGCGCTGGTGGGCCGGGTGTGGCGGCAGGGGCCGCGAAGGGCCTGAACCCTTGCAAGTGCGGCTGGCTCGGGCATCCCAGGCGTGGGTGCAAGTGCACGCCGACGGAGCTGCTCGAGCACGCGGCGCGCGCGCGTCAGCGAGCGGGCGGCGTTCTCAACTCGCTGCTGCCGAATCCAGCACCAGGCGAGCACTGCGCGCTCGACACGGCAGGGCAGCGACTGGTCGCCGACGCCGTGGACCGCGGCGGCATGTCGGTGCGCGGCGTGCACCGCGCGATTCGCGTGGGGCGGACGATTGCCGATCTCGCGGGCGAGGAGCGGATCACACCCATGGGCCTGGCCGAGGCACTGCAGTATCGGGCGTACGAGGTAAGGAGGTTCGTGGCGAGATGATTGAACGCGCGCCACACGCCTGACGCTGCGGCTCACCTGCCGGCCGCGAAGCGGACGGGCAGGTGTAGCCGCCTGTCATGCCGCCCCGCGGAATCTCGCTACGGGCACTTTCCTGTCCGTCGAGAGCTGGCGCCAATGCATCCGAATGCGCTCGATTTCCTTGAGCGTCTCGGCCGCGAGGTAGCTCTCGCCGCAGTGTGGGCAGCTAATCACCGGCACTCCCTCGATCAGGAAGGCTGACCGACCACGGCCGTAGGTTCTCGTCACTCTCCGGATCCGGGTGCCTTTCTTACCGCAGATGTCGCAGATCATCTTTCCCCCCGAGCTACAGAGCATAGACCGTGATGAGCACCAGCTTCCCCGTCGGCCCGATCTTCGCAACGACCGTTGCCCGTGTCCCCGTCAAGGTTCGGCCCTCAACCAGGTACTTCCACTCGCCCGTTACTCGGTCCCTTTGACGCTTCACGATCCTACCCGTCAGAATGCAGTGCTCCACGTCGAAAACGCTCAAGCCGTCGGCCTCGATCTCATCCGCGCCATGCACGGTCAAGACATACTCGCTCGCCCTGATGAGATCTCGCATCCGCCTGAGCATCCGGTCAAACGCCACTCAGCACACCCCTCCCGTTACCCCAGTAGTCGGCATAACGTTCGCGTTGAGCGGCGGCGGCGAGCGTGAGCGAACCGACCGTCCGTTCCAACGCGCGGTTAGCCACCCTCGCCCGCGCGTTGCAGCAAGCGCTGACGAACGCGCTCCCGATCGACGACGGTGAACTTGCCCGAGAACGTGAGCCCTGAATCGCTGAGGAGGTCCAGGAGGACAGTAGCTGGCTCCTCCGGCGTCACGGGGACGAATCGAAGTAGCACGATCCCCGCAGGCGCCGAGACCCCGCGCTTGAAAGCCAGCGCTCCGAAATCCCTGTCGAACGTGACCAACACGCGCCCTTCCGTCCCGGCCCGCGCAAGCACCTCTCGATCGAGCGCGCGCGCCATGGCCTCGGATGCGGCAAGAACGTCATGACCGGCCCCGCGCAAAGCCTGAATGCTCGCGAGCGGGATGTTCTCATCGGCCAGAAGCCGCACTAGACCGCTCGGCGGCGCAGCGGATAGAAACCCTCTTCCCCAAGTGTCTCAGCCGCAAAGGCGAATACCGCGCGGAGGGATTCCGGCGTCAGCTGGGGGTAGTTCTCTCGGACCTGAGCCTCCGTCCACCCGGCGGCGAACAGGCCGAGAAGGAAGTCGACCGCCAGCCTTGTCCCTCGGACTACAGGCTTTCCGGCAAGGACCTCGGGGTCGCTTACGACGTGCTCACGCCAGTCCATTCTCCCTCCTAATCCTCGAGTACGGTGGCCAGTCTACCACGCCTTCTCGCGGTGACACGCAGTGTGGCTAACGCTGCCGTTGAGCGGGCAGGGCCGCGTAGCGGACCTGCGCCGCTCCAACGGCTTGTTGGACCGCGTCGACGCCATCTCAGCGAACGCCAGTCTCCTTGCGCCACATCGAGTCCAGTTCCGCTGGGGAAACACCCAGCGCCTGGGCCGCGGTGCGCACGATCGTATTCGGATCTCTGCCTGCGGACAGCAGAGCACGCAGGCCGGGCAGGCCAGCGCGGTCGAAGAGCAGCTTGCACAACACGGCGAGTCCGTCATAGCCCACATCCAGACTCCCCACTCGGGGAGGCGGATTCTCCAATAGGCTCTGCAGGGTCAACTCCGGGTGATCGGACAGGTACTGCGCCAGGCCCGGGAGCAGATCCGCATAGTCGAGGCCGGCCGAGCCGCCGATCCAGGTCATGAGCCCTTCAGCGACCAAGCCGGCTGTGCGGCCGCCGGAAACCTCGGGCGCGAGGACGATGTGCGCCAGTTCGTGTCGGTAGCCCTCCCCATTGGCTGACGACCCGACATACGCGTGCCGCTGAAAAACATTCGACCGACCGCCGACGGGGTCGCTCCCATACGGAAAGAACTCGAGCCCCAGCGCCCGCAGTGTCTCTCCTAGGTCGTCCGTGAAGTAGTACGTGATCGGGTCGGGTTCAGGGAGGCCAAAGGCTTGGGCCAGAGAGTCAGCGAAAGCGGCCGTCGCGCGCGCGCGTTGGTGGTTGAACTCATGCGTCGGGGGATAGACGAAGGTGACCTTCGCGATAGCGACCCGCCGCCAATCGCGCGTGGTGCGCGGGAGCGCGTTTGCCAGCACCCACCGGCCATCCTCGAGCGTCGCATAGACCCGGTAGAGGGCCAGGGGTCGGACGTCGAGGGAAGAGTCCTCAACTGCGGTGACCAGCGTGCGGATGACGAAGGTCTGCGGCAGGCCAGCGGCGGGGCCCAAGTGGACGACCGTGTAGTGGGTGAATCCCTGATACACATATGGGCGGAGGAGATCGTAGTGCGGGCTGGCCGAGCGTTCCGGAGCGGACCACAGCGTCGCACGGATCGAGTCGGAAGGCTCGGTGAGGTAGCGTTTCCAGAGGGCCAGGATCTCCCGCTCCGGCGTTGCGGCCGCCTCGACACCGAAGCCGACCACAAGACGCAAGGAGTCCACGGGTAGCTGGGCCGCGGCTGACTGGATCAGACCCGCGCCCAGCATGAGACCGATT
>JBBTLZ010000093.1:0-8577 GCA_038068435.1 Candidatus Eiseniibacteriota bacterium
CAGCACCGAGAGGAACGGCATCGCGAACACCAGCGCCGCGCGCCGGTCCACCAGCCACACCAGCAGGATGAGCGGCAGCCCCATGATGCCCACGCCCAGGTGCAGCCCCACGCACAGCCACATGACGTAGACACAGACCAGCAAGGGACCCGAGGTCGGCCGCTGCTCGTGGGCCTCCCACCACTTGAGTCCGAGCCAGAACACGAGGATCTGCGCCAGGCTCATGAGCGAGTAGACCTCGGCCTCGATGGCGTTCTCCCAGAACGAGTCCGAGAAGGCGAGCAGCAGGGCGCCGGCGAACGCTCCGGCCACCGCGATCCATTCGTCGGAGCGCCGGCGCTCCGGCCCCTGCACGAGGTGGATGAGCTTGAGCCCGGTCAGGTAGGTCAGCAGCACCGCGATGGCGGCGGCGAGGGCGGAGAGACCGTTCACCCGCTGGGCGACCGTGGCCCAGGGGACCATGGTGGCGATGCGCCCGAGCAGCACGTAGAAGGGCGTGCCGGGTGGGTGCGGGATCCCGAGGATGTAGGAGACGGCGATGTACTCGCCGGAGTCCCAGAACGGGACGGTGGGCGTGAGGGTGATGAAGTAGACGGCGGCGGCGATGAGGAAGACGACCAGGCTCACCCCGAGGGCGGCGCGCTTGGTCAGATCCATCAACCCTCCTTCAGTTGCCGGGCCCGGGCCCGGCGCTGCGGGATGCGCACCAGGAACACCAGACCCCCGAGCACGCTCACGGCCACCATCACCAGGTAGGTGAGGAACTGGAATGAGAACGCGTGCGCCCGGTCCACCCCCACCAGGCCGAACAGGACGATCCCGGCCCCTTCACGCACCCCGATGCCGTTGAACGAGATGGGCAGCGAGACTATCACCGCCAGCAACGGCACGAAAAGGAAGAAGTAGACGACCGGGATGTGGAGCCCGAGCGCGCGCGCCACCAGCGCGTGCACGCCGATGCGCGAGATCTGCGTGAGCGCGGCGACCGCGAACAGCCCGGCGAACAGGCCGCGCCGGGCGCGGAAGCCGGCGAGGCGCTGCGCCAGGTCGTCGAGGTGCGGGCTCAGCCCCCCGAACCCCACGCGCGCCAGCAGCCGCTCGCAGGCGGGCAGCAGCGCGGGGTGGAACACCGCCCACACCAGCGTGACGCTGATCGCGAAGAAGGCGACCACCGCCAGGTAGACGAGCGTCAGGTGGAAGCGGTCGATCGCCGGCAGCGTCGTCACCAGCGCCAGGCTCGCGATCGCCAGCATGCCGAGGATGCGATCCATGACCACCGCCGAGAGCGCCGCGGTCTTGGTGGGGCCGTGACGGGAGGCGTCGGCCACCCGCGCGATGTCGCCGCCGATGCCGGCGGGCAGGAAGTTGTTGAAGAAGAGCCCCACGTGGTAGTAGGCGCACACCTTCCAGAACGGGATGCGGATCTCCACCACCTGCAGCAGCCGGCTCCACTGCCAGGCGCCCAGCAGGTTGCTGGCGAACAGCAGCAGCCAGGCGCCCGCGAGCCACTCGAAACGCACGTCGCGTGCGGCGGTGGCGAACTGATCGAGCGGGATGCGCTTGAAGAGGAACACCAGCAGCCCCACGCTCACGATCGCCTTGGCGACCACCATGAGCGCGTGCTTGCCGCCGAGCCTGCCCCCCTCGCGCACCGTCACGGTCGCCCTCCCGCGGCCCCGCCGGCCAGCGCGTCGAGCGATGCCCGCCCGCACGCCGGCCACGAGAAGCGCGCGGCCCACGCCATGCCGGCGGCGGCGAGGCGGTCGCGCAGCGCCCGGTCCTCGAGCACGCGAACCAGCGCCCCGGCGAGGCGCGCGTCGTCGCCGTAGGGCACCAGCAGGCCGGTCTCGTCCCGCCGCACCGAATCGCGCAGGCCCGGGCGGTCGGCCGCCACCACCGCGGTGCCGCAGGCCCCCGCCTCCACCACCGTGAGCCCCCAGCCTTCCTTGGGCGAGGGCTGCACCACGACCCACGCCTCCTGGAGACAGCGGACCTTCTCGGCGCGCGGGAGGAAGCCCAGGAACTCGACCGCGTCCGTCACGCCCAGCCGTTCGGCGGCGCGGCGGAGCCGCGGCTCGAACGGCCCGTCGCCGCTCACCAGCAGCCGGGTACCGGGCACGCGCCGGATCACCTCGGGCAGCGCGCGCATGACCCAGTCCACGCCCTTGTAGCGGCGCAGCCGCCCCACGAACACGACGGTCGGCCGCTCGCTCTTCGCGGCCGCGGGGTCGGCCCGGTAGGTGTCGTGGTCGAGCCCGCAGTGCACGACCGTCACGCGTCCGCCGTCGATGCCGCGCGCGACCAGGTCGTCGCGGGTGCTCTCGGAGATGACGACGAAGCGCGCGCCACGGTAGACGGCGGGGATCAGCGCCTCGAGCGCCATCACGTAGAGCGCCACCGGCAGCGAGGCTTCACGGAACGCCGCGGTGCCGAACAGGTGCGGCACGATCACCGACACCGGCGCCTTCGTCCACCACGGCGTGAGACACGGCACCTTGTTGATGTCCTCCACCACGAGGTCCGGCGGCGGCGAGGAGAACTCGCGCCGGAGCACGCCGGGCACGACCCAGTTGAAGTCCCACCACCTCCCGCGCCGCAGCACGCGGATGCCACGGTGCTCCGCCTCGGGCGCGCCGCCCGGGAAGCCGCTCGCCAGCCAGGTGACCCGCCAGCCGCGTGCGACCGCCTCGAGCAGGATCTGCTCGAGATGGAGTTCCGCACCGCCCGCCTCCGGATGGGCCAGGTCGCGGAAGTTGATCGCGAGCAGGTGCCCCCCCGCGGGTGCCCGCGCACTCAACGCGCCACCCCCACCGCCCGTCGCCACAGCCGCCCGCTCACGGCCGCTCGGCCACGGTGCCGATGACGTGGCAGGTGTAGAGTGCCCAGCGTCGGCGGGCGAGCCACGCGCGCCACGCGCGCCAGCCGCGCTCCCACGCGCCCGGCCCGCGCGGCTCGAGGGGCAGGCTCACGCGGAATGCGCGCCGCAGCACCTCGCGCAGCACGCGGTACCAGAGCCCCGGCACCATCCAGTCCCCGTAAGTGCGGCGCACCGTGAGCCCCGCCGCGCGCAGCCGCGCTTCCAGCGCGCCGGGGGTGAACTGGGTCTCCCACCCCGCGAACCAGGCGTTGAGCGCGATCAGCACCTGCTTCATGAGCGTGTAGAGATGCACGGTCTGCGGCACGTCGACCACCACCCGCCCGCCGCGGCGCGTGACCCGCGCGTTCTCGCGCAGCAGCGGCATCGGGTCGCGGAAGTGCTCGAGCAACCCCTGGTGGAACACCACCGCGAACGCCCCGTCGCGGAACGGCATCGCCAGCGCGTCCGCCCGCACCAGGTGCACGGTCAGGCCCTGGGCGCGGGCCTGGTCGCGCACCAGCGCCAGCGAGGCGGGCGAGTAGTCGAGCACCACGCCGCGGGCGCCCGCGCGCACCAGCCCCAGCGTGTCGCGCCCCGAGCCGGCGCCCACCTCCAGCACCATCGCGCCCGCCACCGCGCCGTCGGCGAGGATCTCGCGCACCAGCCGGTCGCCGGTCGAATAGGTCTCGTCGATGCGCGGGTGACCGCGCCAGTACGATTCCCAGTGGTGGAGCGTGGACGCCCGCGCCACGCCTATTCCCCCCACTGCAGCCGTTCGGCGAGGAAGCGCGGGAGCCCGGCGTCGATGATGCGCTTCATCGCCCCGGCGAGATCGTACTCGAGCCGGACGTGGCGCAGCAGGCGTTCGAGATCGTCGTAGAGCAGGTAGCCCGCGCGCGGGTCGCCGTCGCGCGGCTGGCCGACGCTCGCGACGTTCACCAGGTAGCGATGGCCCTTCTCGATGCGGATCTCCGGCGCGCGCGTGTAGCGCACCCGCTCCTCGTGGCGGTCGAACACGCCCGGATAGTGGGAGTGGCCGATGAAGCAGACCGCCTCCTCGAACGCGTCCATCTCGGCGCGGGCTTCGACCGGCGAGAGCACGTAGTGCCAGTTCTCGGGCTCGGCGGGCGAGGCGTGGACGAGCAGCGTGTCCCGCCATCGCACCGAGTAGGGGAGCGCCGCGAGGTACGCCCGGTTATCGGGCGTGAGCGCGGTCTCGGTCCACAACGCCGCCGCGGCGGCGTTGGAATTGAAGTACGTGAGCCGGAGCTTGCCGATCGCCGCCAGATCGTGATTCCCCACCACCGCGTGCTCGATCATCGGCCGCAGCCGGTCGATGCACTCGTTGGGCGAGGCGCCGTAGCCGACGAAGTCCCCCAGGCACACCATGCTCGCCGGCTGGTGCCGGGCGATGTCCGCGAGCACGGCTTCGAGCGCTTCCAGGTTGCCGTGGATGTCGGACACGACGGCGTGCAGCATCACACCTCCCCGGGACGCAGGGCGCGTGCCGCGTGGTCGAGGACACCGTTCACGAAGCGGCTCGATTCCTCGCTGCCGTAGCGCCGGGCGATCTCGATGGCCTCGTCCAGCACCACGCGCGCCGGCGTGCCGGGCCGTCCGATGAGCTCGGCGATGGCGATGCGGAGCACCGAGCGGTCGGTGGCCGCCAGGCGGTCCAGCTCCCAGTGCCGCGCGGCGCTCCGGATCAGGTCGTCCACCTCGGCGGGGCGCTGGCGCAGGACGGTGAGCAGGTCCTCCACCAGCGCGCGCTGGTCGGGGCTCAGTCGCTCGTCCTCGGCCGCCGAGCGCCAGGCGGTGTCGCAGGGCTCGGCCATCACGTCGGCCTGGTAGGCGAGCCGGAACGCCACCTCGCGCGCGCGGCGGCGGGCGGTCGGGGTCGGAGCCATCATCGCGCCTCCATGCGCCGCCGCAGCTGGGCCATCTGCACCGCCGCCAGCGCCACCTCGGCGCCGCGATTGCCCAGCTCGCCCCCGGTGCGGGCGGCCACCTGGCCGGCGTCGTATGCCGCCAGCACGCCGTTCAGCACCGGCACGCCGGTCTCGAGCGCCACGCGCTGCAATCCCTCGGACGCGCCCTGGGCCACCAGCCGGAAGTGTTCGGTCTCGCCGCGGATCACCACGCCGAAGGCCAGCACCGCGTCGAAGTGCCCCGAGCGCGCGGCCCACCGGCAGGCGAGCGGCAGCTCGAAGGAGCCCGGGACCCACATCACCTCGAGATCCGCCTCCGACGCGCCCCGGCGCTTCAGCACCTCGAGCGCGGCGTCCACCAGCCGGCGCACGTAGGCCTCGTTGAACCGCGCGGCCACCAGGCAGTACCGGTGGCCGCGGGCATCGTGCTCGGGTCGCACCTCGGTCGCCATCAGGTCTCCCCCAGCTTGAGGTCGAGCAGGTGACCGAGCTTGTCGCGCTTGGTCGCCAGGTAGCGGCGGTTGTGACGCGTGGGCTTGATGCGGATCGGGACCCTGCGCACGATCCGCAGACCGTGCGCCTCGAGGCCCACCAGCTTGCGCGGATTGTTGGTGAGCAGCTCGATCGCACGCACCCCGAGGTCCGCCAGGATCTGCGCGCCGATGCCGTAGTCGCGCAGGTCGGCAGGGTACCCGAGCCGGACGTTCGCCTCCACCGTGTCGAGCCCCGCATCCTGTAGGGCGTAGGCCTTGAGCTTGGCGGCGAGCCCGATCCCGCGCCCTTCCTGGCGCAGGTAGAGGAGCACGCCGCGCCCGCGCCGGGCGATTGCCCGCAGGGCCGCATGGAGCTGCTCGCCGCAATCGCAGCGCTGGGAGCCCAGCACGTCCCCGGTGAGGCACTGCGAGTGGACGCGCACCAGCACCGGCCCGCCGCCGGCCAAGCGGCCCTTGACCAGCGCCAGATGGTGGTCCCCTTCCAGCTTGCACTGGTAGAGGTGGAGCATGAACTCCCCCTCGGGCGTCGGCAGCGGCACCTTGACCACGCGCTCGACCAGCACCTCGCGGCGGCGGCGCCATGCGATCAGGTCGCGGATGGTGAGGATACCGAGGCCATGACGCTTCGCGAAGCGCACCAGCTGCGGGAGCCGCGCCATGCGACCGGATTCGGAGAGGATCTCGCACAGCCCGCCGACCGGGCGCAGTCCCGCCAGCTCGCACAGGTCGGGCGCCGCCTCGGTATGACCCGCCCGGCGCAGCACGCCACCGGGGACCGCGCGCAACGGGAAGATGTGGCCCGGGCGCACGAGGTCCCCGGCCCGCGTGCGCGGGTCCGCCAGCGCCCGCAGCGTGCGGGCACGATCGAACGCGGAGGTGCCGGAGGAGGTGCCCTTGCGCGCGTCCACCGACTCGGTGAACGGGGTGCCGAACCTGGAGCTGTTCTCGGTGACCATGAGCCGCAGGTCGAGCCGATCGGCGATGCCGTGCGCCATCGGCGCGCACAGGATCCCGCGCCCGTGCTTGACCGCGAAGTTCACCATCTCGGGCGTCGCCTTCTCGGCCGCGAACACCAGGTCGCCCTCGTTCTCGCGCCTGGCGTCGTCCACGACCACGATCATCTTGCCGGCGCGGATGCGGCGCAGGGATCCCTCGACGGTGATGAAGACGGGGTCGCTCGCGGCCGTCGGCCGCCGGGTGGGGCGCTTCACGAGGGCCTCCGCGAGGCGACGCTCTCCTCGAGCAGTCGCGCCGCATAACGGGCGATGAGATCGGCTTCCAGATTTACCCTCCGCCCCGGCGCGTAGCCTCCCGCGATGGTCTTCTCCAGCGTGTGCGGGATGAGCGCGATCTCGCAGCCGGTCCCCCCGGCTTCCCCGCCGTCCCAGGCGCGCGCGATCGTGAGGCTCACGCCGTCCACCGCCAGCGAGCCCTTCTCGGCGACGAAGCGGGCGAGGCCGCCCGGCACCGCGAGGGTGAGGCGCCGGCCCTCGCCCTCGCGCGCGACCGCGCCCACCGTCCCGACGCCGTCCACGTGCCCCTGCACCAGATGGCCGCCGAGGCGCTGGTCGAGCCGCAGCGCCCGCTCGAGGTTCACGCGCTCGCCGACCTTCCATTCGCCCAGCGTGGTGCGGGCGAGCGTCTCGGGCACCACGTCCACCACGAACCGGTCGTCCTGCCGTTCCACCGTCGTCAGGCAGCAGCCGTTGACCGCCAGGCTGTCGCCGACGCGCGTGTCCGCCAGCACTTCGCGGGCGCGCACCCAGAAGCGCCGCCCGGGGGCTCGCTCCTCGATGCGGACGATCTCGCCCAGCTCCTCGACCAGTCCCGTGAACATCTAGCCCTCCCTCTCCACCATGCAGCAGAGGTCCCGGCCCAACCGTCCCACCGCGGCCACCCGGCCCGCCCACGCGCGCCCGAGCGGCCCCGGCCACGCCAGCCCGCCGGCGCCGAGCACCTTCGGCGCCACGAAGAGCGCGATGCGGTCGATCACGCCGGCGCGCAGCCAGGAGGTCGCGAGCGCCGCCCCGCCTTCGAGCAGCACCTCGTGGCAGCCCGCCCGCGCGAGACGACGCAACAGCGCCCGCGGCGAGACGCCCGCCGGTGTCGCGGGCAGCCGCCACACCTCGACGCCGCGCGCTTCCAGCTCGCGGTGGCGGCGCGCCGGTGCCGACCGGCCGCAGGCCACCACCGTCCCGCGCCCGCCCCGCAGCAGCCGCAGCCGCCCCGGGAGGCCGAGCCGCGTGTCGCACACCACCCGCAGCGGCTGGTGCGGCGCCGCGACGGCGCGCGCGGTGAGCCGCGGATCGTCCGCGCGCGCGGTGCCGGCGCCGATCACCACCGCGTCCGCGAGCGAGCGCAGCCGGTGCGCCGCGCGACGCGCGACGGCCCCGGTGAGCCAGCGCCCGGCCCCGCGGCGGGCGAACCCTCCCGCGGGGGCGATGCGCCCGTCCAGCGAGGCGGCGAGCTTGAGCGTCACGCGCGGGCGGCCCCGCGTGTGGGTGAGCAGGTAACCCGCCAGCTGCCGCCTCACCTCGTCGCCCAGCACGCCCACCTCCACGCGGATGCCGGCCGCGCGCAGTCGCCTCAGCCCCCGACCGTTGACGACGCGGTGGGGGTCGCGCGTCGCCACCACGCAGCGCCGGATGCCCGCCCGGATCAGTGCCTCCACGCACGGCGGCGTGCGCCCCACGTGCGCGCACGGCTCGAGCGTCACGTACAGGGTGGCCCCGCGCGCGTGAGCGCCCGCCCGCGCGAGCGCCATCGCCTCCGCGTGCGGCTCGCCCAGGGCGCGGTGCCAGCCCTGGCCGACCACCCGGCCCGCGCGGACGACGACCGCGCCGACCACGGGGTTGGGGTTCACGCGCCCCCGGCCGCGCTCCGCCAGGCGCAGCGCGCGCCGCATGAAACGCAGGTCATCCTCGTCGTGCCGAGCCGCCATGCCCCTGTGAAAAAACCCCGTGGTCGAAAGACACCACGGGGCGGGAAGTACGACACCGAAAGGATCCGGACCAATGCCGAACCCCCTCCTTCTTCCATCCCGACTATACGGTCGGCCCCGGAATCTCACCGGATCTGCGGTGGGCGCCGGCTGGTTGGTTCCAACCCGGGACGAGACATCCCGGGCGCCAGGCGCCTCCGCTCGCGGGCTATACCGCCGGTGGGGACTTGCGCCCCGCCCCGAAGGAGTTGCGGGGGCGAAGTCTAATGGGGGGGCCGGGGACTGTCAAAAGCGGCGTTTCCGGAACGTGCCTATCGGATTGACTCCGAAGGACGCGAGCGGCGGCGGACGCGCTGT
>JBBTLZ010000094.1:0-5726 GCA_038068435.1 Candidatus Eiseniibacteriota bacterium
TGGCACCTCGATGTCGGCTCATCGCATCCTGGGGCTGGAGAAGGTCCCAAGGGTTGGGCTGTTCGCCCATTAAAGCGGTACGTGAGCTGGGTTCAGAACGTCGTGAGACAGTTCGGTCCCTATCCATCGCGGGCGGAGGATCCTTGCGGGGAGTTGCTCCTAGTACGAGAGGACCGGAGCGAACGAACCTCTAGTGTACCGGTTGTTCCGCCAGGAGCATCGCCGGGTAGCTATGTTCGGATGTGATAAGCGCTGAAAGCCTCTAAGCGCGAAGCACACCCCAAGATGAGGGATCCCGTGGCGTAAGCCACCTGAAGGCTCGTCGGAGATTACGACGTCGATAGGCGGGAGGTGTAAGGTCCGTAAGGATTTCAGCCGACCCGTACTAATCAGCCGTGCGGCTTGACCGGTTTTTTCTCTAGAGTGCATTCGTGTATCGCCCGCGTCTCGTATGTCGGTTGTCGTCCTTCTTGGGGTGGCTATGGCGGAGGGGCAACACCTCTTCCCATTCCGAACAGAGAAGTTAAGCCCTCCAGCGCCGATGGTACTGCCCGGGAAACCGGGTGGGAGAGTAGGTCGCCGCCCCAATAGTCGAACGAGGAGCCCCGGTCCCGTGAGGAGCCGGGGCTTTCTCCTTGTCGCCGAGAGACCGCGATCCGCGTCCCGTCCGGGGCCCGGCCGCGGCGGACCAGCACCCCCCCCGCCGATTCCGTGGTGTCCGTCCCAGGGCAGCGCCAGGCCGTCCGGGCGTACCGCGGGGTGCACCCGGGGTCGCCACGAGCCCCGCTGCCGAGTCGACCCGACCACCCAGGCCTATGCTCACCAAGCGCTTAGCGTGACTCGCCTGGGCCGCCACCCGTGGGCATGGGGGGTGCTTTGTACCAGGTCGATTCCCCTGCCGATTCGGTTATCGTGGACCGCGAGGTCCCGGACCTGGAGGTAGCGATGAAGTCCCCCCTGCGAAGCATCGCGGCGCTGGCCGTGGTCGCCCTGGCGGCGATCGGCGGGCCGGTCGCCGCGCAAACGCGCGACGATGTCCTGATCGCCATCGAGCGCACCGACGACGTGATCGCCCGGGCCCGGGACGTCGTGAGCGGGTCCGATAATCAGCAGGCGCAGGACGAGCTGGGCTTCGCGATTCGCCTCCAGGCGAACGCCAGGACCGAGTTCGCCGCGGCCCACTATCTCCTCGCCCTCGATCTCACGCGCCGGGCACGCCTGCGTGCCGACAGGGCGATCGCGCTCGTCACCGGACTCCCGGATCCCGATCGCGTCATGGCCCAGCTCGAGCGAACCCGCGAGCTCCTGGACCGCGCCCGGGAACGCATAGAGGAGTGCGACCTCGACCGCGCGCGCGCGATGCTGCGGGCGGCGCTCGAGATGCAGGTCCGTGCCGAGGCGTCGTGGCGGGACGGACGCTACCTGGCGGCCCTGCAGCTGACGATGAGCGCCCGCGAGCGCGCGCTCCGCGCCCTGCGCCTGTGCAATCTCGAGGACAACCTGCGTGATGCGGCCGAGCGTGCCCTGATGCGCACCGACGAGTTGATCTCCCGCGCCCGCGACGTGGTGGCCGAGCACGACGGCGACCAGGCGCGCCAGGCGCTCAACCGGGCGGTCGAGCTGCAGGCCGAGGCGTGGTCGCAATTCCGCGCCGACCATGTCGAGGCCAGCCTGCGCCTCACCCAGTCGGCCCGCACGTTCGCGCATCGCGCCATCCGCCTCGCTGGCGCCCGCTGATTCGCGTGGCTCCCAGCCCCGTGACGCCCCGGTCTCCGGTCGGGGCGTCACGGCATTGAACGGGGGACGGTTTCCGCTGGCCACCGTCGCGGAACTCGTGAACCGCGCCGGGAACGCGCCTCCTCCACCCCGGAGGGAGCGCGCGCAGACCCCCTGCGCGACGCTGGTCGGCGCCGCGCTGCTGCTGGCGGCGGGGGTCGCCCGCGGCGCTGGGGCGCCCGGCCCGGACACGATCGGGGTACGGATCGAGACCGGCGCCGGCACCGACATCACGAACGAGCAGTACTACGAGGACGCGTTCATCGATACGACCTTCCTCGGCCGGCATCGGGTGAACACCCCCGAGACCCGCTACGCGGGCGTCCTCTACGCCGTCGTGCAGGGCACGCGCGGGGAGCGGCGGGCCGCCTACCAGTTCCAGAACGAGCTGAGCATCGGCGACAAGGTGCAGCGCGACGCGCTCAGCATGAGCTGGCGCGACGATCTCGCTCCGGGGTGGCGCACGGTGCTGAATCCCTCGATCGAGTGGCGTCACGACCGCACCTTCGACCGTGATCAGGAGGAGTGGCGCGGGTCCGTCCGCGGGCGGTTGCGCCGAAGCTTCGCGGAGGACGCCACCACCGCCGAACTCGGCGTCGTCGGGGACTTCGTCCGGACCAGCGGCGAGGGCTCGGAGTTCCTCCTCGACCGCAACGCGGGCCGCGCGTCGATCGCGCTCGACCACCTGGGCCTGCCGGGTGACGAGTGGCGGCTGGGCTACGGGCTCGCGACACGGGTGTTCCCCGATTCGAGCGTGCGCGACCACCTCGAGCACGGGTGGCAGGGTCGCTGGCGCCACGCGTTCGTCGCGGGCCACGCCCTCACCCTCGAGACCAGCGGCTTGCGCCGCCAGACCCGCAGGATTGCGAACAACAGTCGCGACAATTTCTGGGATGAGTTCGCGACCCTCGAGGCCGACTGGCGCGCCGCGGCGCGCTGGGCGCTGAGGCTGCGGCTCGAGGGGGAGGCCCTGCAGTACGATCTCCAGGACAGCACGATCTTCTTCGACTACCAGATCGCGCGCGCCCGGCTCGGCCTGCGATACGAGAGCCAAGGACACTGGTCCCTGAGCGCGGGGCCGCGCGGCGAGATCCTCGCCAGCCGGCTGAATCCGGGCGAGGGCTATCGCGAGATCGGCGGCGCGGTCGAGTTCGAGGTGCTGGGCTCACGTGCGTTGTGGAGCGTGACCCCTGCGGCCGGATGGCGCGCGTACGATCAGGTGCCGGACACGGGATCGTCGGTGAGCCTCCACTCGTCGTACGCGTTCTACGAGCTCGACGCGTTCGTGGATCAGGCGCTGCTCGACCGACTCCGCCTGCGCGCATTGACCTCGCTGCGATACGAGCTTCACACCGACCCCTCGCAGGACGCCGGCAGCCTCTACCTCTCCATGCAGCTGCGCTGGTTGGCGCGCTAGGCCGCGCCCGCCTTTCACTTACCTCCCCCCGCGCGTACACTGCCTGCGTCGTCGCCGTACGAACCGCAGGGGAGGCTCATGTCCGCGCGTCGCGCCGTCCTGGTGTTCGTCGTCCTGTTCGGGGTGCTGGGGGTTGCCGTCCTGATCGCCGCACTCGCCGTCCGGGGTCCCGCGCGGTCGATCCCGGCGGCGACGGTCCTCATCTTCAACGTCCCTGCCCGGCTCGACGAAGCCCAGCCGCCCGCCGGCGGACTGCTCGGGATCGTCGAGCGCGACCGGCCGACGGTCTGGGCGCTCACGCACGGCATCCGCCACGCGGCCTCGGATCCGCACGTGGTCGCCCTCGTTCTCCACATCGACGGCATCGAGTGGGGATGGGCGAAGATCTCCGAGATCCGCGACGCCGTGTCGGAATTCCGGCGCGCGGGCAAGCCCGTATACGCGGCCCTCTCGGGGGGCGGAGAGCGCGAGTACCTCCTCGCCTCTGCAGCGGGCACGATCGCGAGCCCGCCGCTCGCCATCCTGCAGCTCAACGGCCTCACGGCCTCGGCGCTCTTCCTGCGGGGGACTCTCGACAAGGTCGGCGTCACACCCAACTTCGCGCAGGTCGGCCGCTACAAGTCCGCGGCCGAGGGATGGACCCGCACCGGGATGTCGCCGCCCTCGCGCGAGGCGCTCCAGGCCCTCGTCGATGACCAGTACGCGCTGCTGACCGACAGTCTGGCGGCCGCGCGCGGCATCCCCGCGGACTCCGTCATTCGGATGCTCGATGATGGGCCGTACGCCGCCCGCGAGGCACGAGCGCGCGGGCTGGTCGACACGCTGCTCTACCGCGCGGAGCTCGACTCGCTCGCCACCGGCGGCGGCGGCGAGCGCCGGCCGACGCTCACCCTGACCCGCTACCTCGACCGCCTCGACGAGGTGCGCGGTCGCGTGCGCATGGCGCTGGTCACGGCCGCGGGCACCATCGCCGAGGGACGCAGCCGCGGCGGCCCGGGGCAGGGTGAGGTGATGGGCGCCGAGACGATCATCAAGGCGCTGCGCGAGGTGCGGGACCGGCCATCGATCCGTGCGGTGGTCCTGCGCATCGACAGCCCCGGCGGCTCCGCCCAGGCAGCCGATGAGATCTGGCGCGAGGTGAAGCGATGCGCCGAGCGCAAGCCGGTGATCGTGAGCATGTCGGACCTGGCCGCCTCGGGCGGCTACTACATCGCCGCCGCTGCGGACAGCATCGTCGCCCAGCCCGCCACCCTCACTGGGTCGATCGGCGCGTTCGGCGGCAAGCTGAACATGCTCGGCCTCTACCACAAGCTCGGGCTCAACGTGGAGACCGTCTCGCGCGGACGGCACGCCGAGATGCTCTCCCCGTTCCGAGATTTCACGCCCGAAGAGGCCGAGCGATTCCAGGGGCAGATGGACGAGGTCTACCGCGTGTTCGTGAGCCGGGTCTCCGAGGGCCGGCATCGCCCGGCCGGCGCGATCGATTCCGTGGGGCAGGGCCGCGTGTGGACCGGGCTCGCGGCCCGCAGCCGGGGCCTGGTCGACGCGCTCGGCGGACTCGACCGCGCGTTCGCGATGGCGCGTGAGCGCGCCGGGATCTCCGGCGATCAGGCCTTGACGGTCGACGTCTACCCGCGGACCGAGCGCACACTCTTCCAGCGGCTGCTCGCCGAGCTGGTGAGCGAGGAGGACGACGCGGACGAGGTGCTGGGGCGTGGCGCCCTGCCGCCCGTCGTCCAGGCCTGGCTGGCGGCCGCGACGTTTCCCTCCGGGGCCGCGCTCGCCCTCATGCCCTGGAGCATCGAGATCCGCTGACGCTTCCCTGGCGGGGGCGCAGCAGCGCAGCGGTCCGAAACGATCGAGGGGTGGACCGTGCCGGTCCGCCCCTCGTCGCCGTGCCGGGTACTACTTCTTGAACGTCTTGATGTAGGCGATCAGGTTCTCGATGTCGGCCGGTTTGAGCTGCCCACTCTTGCCCCACGCGACCATGCCCGACTTGATCTTTCCCTTGACGATGCAGTCACGCAAGAAGTCATCGTTCGCGCGCTTGGGGTCCGCCCACATCTTGGGGTCCCTCCAGCTCGGGGTGGGGTTCCCGGTCAGCTTCACGCCGCCGGAGCCGTCGGCCTTGTGGCACACGACGCAATTCTTGACATACAAGGGCTTGCCCAGCGCAGCGTTGCCCTTGGTCGGGGTGGCGAAGGCGGTGGTGAAGATCGTCGGCGCGCTCGCGGCGCTCGCGAGCACCAGGGCGGCGGCGAAGCCCCTCACCAGGGGGAAGCGCTTCATCGACTTCTCCTTTCGGGACCGTTCATGCTCAGGGAGCGTTTGCAACAACGAGCCGAAGGAGACTAGCCACCAGGGACCGCGTGGTCAAACCGCTCCGGTCGCACCCGGAGTGCATGCTCGAGAGACTGCGCGGCTCGGCCGTCGGAGGAGGGCGCGCTGGCGCCCGCGACCTGCCGGGACCGCTGCGCAACGCCGTTCGCACGTCCGACTTGGCGGTGCGCGCGCGAAGTCGCCCCGGGTCGCC
>JBBTLZ010000095.1:0-1004 GCA_038068435.1 Candidatus Eiseniibacteriota bacterium
GCGCCCGCGAGTTCGCGGCCGAGCTGTACCAGCCGCTCCTCCACGCTCGCGCGCCACGCGGCGTCGGCGGACCGTTCGACGGCGTCGAGGGCGACCGCAAGATTCACCTTCGTCCCGGCGCGGTCCACCGGTACGCGCTCGCCGAAGCGGTTGCGCAGGTCCACCTCGCCCGAGCCCGGCGCAGTGAACGCCTCGAAGACGCCGCCGAAGTCGCGGCGCTCGGGGTTGCCGCCCGGCCGCATGTTGAAGCGCAGATCGGCCGCGGCGTCCCCCAGCACGCCCTGCTGGTGCAGGATGCGCAGCATGCAGTCCGCGATCTTGGCCTCGCTCCCGTTCGCCACCGCGTGCACGCCGCCTTCGGAGGTGTCCACCGAGGCGATGATCTCGTGCGGCCGCAGGAACTTGATGTCCATGTTCTCGCGGAAGCCCACCACCCGCCCCTCGCCCTTGCGGCGCGACTCGACGATGGTGAACTTGTAGGGCCCGGTGGGCGTCAGCTGCACGTAGTTGGTCATGAGCAGTACCAGCTTCGCCCGGCGCTCGGGGTCCATCGCCGCGAGGTCGAGCCCGGTGATGGGCGAGATGATCTGCGTCGCCTCCTCGGTGGTGAGGCCCAGCACGCGCCGGGTGAAGTCCACCAGATAGGCGGCGTACTCGGTGTCGGTGAGCGCCTTGCGCTCGTAGATCGAGTCGCCGTGGTAGTGCTCGGCGCCCTCGCCCATCGAGGGGTCGGCGTGCACGAAGCCGAACTCGTTCAGGAACGGCGAGGTCGAATCCACGCCGACCTGCTCGCCGTTGTGCATGAGCAGCAGGTTGTAGGCCTTGAAGGGGTGCGCGCCGGCGGGGTTCCCTCGCCCCTCGGCGTCGATCGCCGGCGAGTTGGTGGGATAGCGGTGGTGCATCCCCCACACGTGCGCGTGCAGCGCCGTGGTCCGGAACGACCGGCCCATGACCGTCACCTCGACGCCGGACCCGGCTTCGCCGGGCGCCCCCTCGCGCGCGCC
>JBBTLZ010000096.1:0-1247 GCA_038068435.1 Candidatus Eiseniibacteriota bacterium
GGTCACGCTTCGTGGGAGATTCGCATCGGGGACGCCCCGTGTCGCTGACTCGGGGCGATCATCCCGGTCCTGGGCGGCAGGGCGCGGGGCAGTGGCCCCGCTGCCGCTCGTGACATGACCGGGGGTTTGGACTCGACCAAGGGGGCCCACCGTTGTTCCGGAAGGGTTCGTTGCTGGTCGCTGCCCTCGCGCTGGTGCTGGTGGTCCCCGCCGCTGGAAGCTGGATGATCGGCGTGGATGGCTCCTGGATGTAGTCGTCCCTCAAGCGGCTGACACGAACGGGCCCGGTCGGCGTCGCTCCCGACCGGGCCCGTTGTCGTATGCGGCCGCAGGCCCCGGCATCGCACGTGGGCGCGATGGCCCCCGGCGCCGCGACTACCGGTACGCCGGGATCCCGGTGATCGCCTCCCCGAGAACGAGCGTGTGGATGTTGTGCGTGCCCTCGTAGGTCTTGACCGACTCGAGGTTGCACATGTGCCGCATCACCGGGTACTCGGCGGTGATGCCGTTGGCGCCCAGGATGTCGCGCGCCTCGCGCGCGATGCCGAGCGCGATCTCACAGTTGTTGCGCTTGGCGAGTGAGATCTGCTCGGGCTTCACCGTGCCACGTTCCTTCATGCGGCCGAGCTGGATGCTGAGGAGCTGCGCCTTGGTGATCTCGGTGACCATGTCGGCGAGTCGTGCCTGCACGAGCTGGAAGCTGCCGATCGGCCGGTCGAACTGGATGCGGGTCTTGCTGTATTCGGCGGCGGTGTGGAAGCAGGCCATGGCGGCCCCCACCACGCCGAAGGCGATGCCGAAGCGCGCCTGCGACAGGCAGCCCAGCGGCCCCTTGAGCCCGCTCACGTTGGGGAGCAGGTTCTCCTCCGGCACGTGCACGTCCATCAAGATCAGCTCGCTGGTGACCGAGGCCCGCAGCGAGTGCTTGCGCTTCTGCTCGGGGGCCGAGAAGCCCTTCATCCCCTTCTCGACCAGAAAGCCGCGGATGTCCTCCGTGCCGGTCGACTCGTTCTTGAGCTTGGCCCACACCACGGCCAGGTCGGCGACCGTGCCGTTGGTGATCCACATCTTGGCGCCGTTGAGCACGTACTCGCCGCCCCGCTTGACCGCGCGCGTGATCATCCCGCCGGGGTCGGAGCCGAAGTCGGGCTCGGTGAGGCCGAAGCAGCCGATCACCTCGCCGGTGGCCATGCGCGGCAGCCACTTCATCCGTTGTTCCTCGGACCCGTAGGCGTAGATGGGCCACA
>JBBTLZ010000097.1:0-1193 GCA_038068435.1 Candidatus Eiseniibacteriota bacterium
ATCGGCCGCCCGGCCGCGTCGCGTGACATCGCACGCCGCGAGCCCGCCATGCGCTCCTCTGCAGCTAGACGGTGTTCGGGAAGTGCGGGTTCTCGATCACGCCGAGCAGGTTCCCGAACGGGTCCCTCACGGTCGCCACCTGGATCCCCCCGCCGACGTCTTGGGGGGGCGCCACGGGTGCGGCGCCCAGCGCAAGCAGGCGCGGCCACGCCGCGGCCATCGTCTCGACACCCCAGTACGCCACCGCGTCGCCCGGGCCCGGCGGATGCTCGGCGTCGGCCGGGTGAAGCCCCAGCTCGAAGCCACCGACGTTGAAGCCGACGTAGAACGGCTGGTCGAAGTACGGGTCGATCTCGAGCACCGAGCGATACCAGGCCTTCGCCCGCTCGATGTCGGTCACCTGGTAGACGGCGGTGCGCAGTCCGAGGAACGCGGAGGGCTTCATGGCGGATCTCCTGAGTGCGTGACTACTTGGTGAGCGACGGGGTGCGCAGGACGAAGCCGTGCCGGTCCTCGTCGAGCCGGCCCTTGAGGTGCAGCGCCCGCCCCGAGACCAGCACGCCGTGCCCGAAGGCCTGACGGATGCCGTCGAACGCCTGGAACAGCGCGGCGCGGCGGCCGGCCTCGCGCTCGTCGAACAGCGAGCCCTGCTCGGCGAGGCGCGAGGCGAACTGGGAGAGGGTCACGCCGATCGCGTGCAGCGCCACGCGGCGGGTGAAGAGCCGCCCGAGCAGCGCCAGCGCCAGCCCGAGCACCACCGGGTCGGCGTCCGAGGGATGCGCGAGCGAGCGCGCCTGCTCGGCCGTCTCGCCGTCGGCGTAGCGCAGGCGCACGGCGATGGTGCGCGGCTTGACCTCCAGCTCGCGCGCCGCGCGACACGCCCGGCCCACCAGGTACTCGAGCATGCCCTCGATCTCGGCGCGGTCGGCGGTGTGGCGGTGGAACGAGGTCTCGCGGGCGATCGACTGCGGCACCTCGTGCTGGGTCACCGCCGCCGTGTCGCGGCCGCGGCAGCGTTCGTACAGCAGCCGGCCGTTGGTGCCGAACAGTGCCTCGAGCACCTCGACCGGGAGTGCCCGCAGGTCGCCGATGGTGCCGAGGTTCATCGAGCGCAGCGTGCGCGCGTGCGCGTGTCCCACGCCCGCGAGCTGTTCGACCGGGCGGTCGCGCAGGAACGCGTCGGCCTCGGCGGC
>JBBTLZ010000098.1:0-3711 GCA_038068435.1 Candidatus Eiseniibacteriota bacterium
CCCGGTCCGCCGCGGCTGAGCTTCCCTATTCGTCCTTTCGGAAGCTGTCCAACCGTCAGCTCCAGCGGACTCAGCTCGCACTCGAGTACTGCGGCATCCAGACCGTCTCGTTCCGCGGCTTCGTCATCGGCGTCGGGCCCGCGATGACAAGCGTTGAGGCGGACTCCGCGCGCGTGGACTGGCCCGCTGACGCGACGACCACCGCCCTCACCATGAGGCGGCTGATCGCCGCCCTCGGGACCGTGCCACGCGCGACAGATGGTGTGATGGAGCTCGAAGATCCGTGGCTTTGCGTGGCGCTCTACTACCTCCAGGACGAACACCGTTAGATTCACGGACAGTCTGCCACCGCGGCTCGGCTGCGCCGCCGCCCGACGGCTGCTCGTGGCGCTCGCCAGCGATTCGGCGGCTCAGGCTGATCTGAAGAGATGGATCGAGTCCGCCAGAATCTGCGCCTACTGAGCGCGCAACCGTCCGC
Organism: Candidatus Eiseniibacteriota bacterium; assembly: GCA_038068435.1. Classification (GTDB taxonomy): domain Bacteria; phylum Eisenbacteria; class RBG-16-71-46; order RBG-16-71-46; family RBG-16-71-46; genus WS-11. The sequence goes on from JBBTLZ010000098.1 coordinate 479, forward strand.
CGCTCAGTACCGCACCCGCACCGTGTAGCTCAGCACCGTCTCTTTGCCCGCGGGCACCGGCAGGGTGAACTGGAGCGTGCCCGCGTCCTTGCGCGTGTACGGGTGGCTGCTATTCAGCACCTCGTTGTCGCGCGCCACCCCCTCCTCCACCACGATCGAGACGTCGGTCTTCTTGCGATCGCGGAGCTTCACCTCGACCTGGACCTCGCGCTCTCGATCAGTGATGCGCTTGTTGTAGACCTCGCGGCGCTCGGCGGCCAGGTCGAACGCCGTGCCGACCTCGAGCGTGATCTTCTCCCCCTCGGCCGTGTGCCCGATCCGCGCCTCGCCGGTGAGCTGGAGCGCCCCGGCGGGGTCGGCCTCGTACACCCGCACGCGCCCGCCCGGCAGCGGCACGCCGAGGCCGGCGGCCGTGGAGTTCTCGACCACCAGCTGCGCCGCCACCCCGCTCGCCCCGCCGCGGTAGAGGTAGCGCGGGGTCACCTTCACCGCGCGCGGATCGAGCATCGTCAGGGTCTGGCTCTCGCGGTCGCGCAGGGTCGCCGGTCGGTCGAGCGTGTAGAGGTGGTAGTCGGCGAACGACGCCTCGCTCAGGTCGCCCTTCTCGGCGGCGGCCACACCCATCATGGCCTCCATCCTCCTCGGCATCGGCGCCACCGGCGTCTCCCGGCGGGGCTCGCCCGCCACCAGCTTGAGCGCCGCGTCGCGGAACTCACGGCCGGTGGCGTTGTCCACCATCACCGTCGCCGACCAGGTGGCGACAGCCTCGCCGGTGCGCACCAGCGTATGCTCCGCGCTCCACGAGAGGCCGCCCGTGAGATAGGAGAGTTCGGCCTCCATGCGTCCCTTCCGCCCGCCCTCCACCACCGCCTCAAGGGTCGGCCGCAACGACATGTCCCCCGGAGGTTTGGCGAGGCGCACCTCTTCGACCGCGGAGCGCGCGAGGGTGCTCACGCCCCCATCGTCGGAGCGGACCACCAGCCAACTGCCATCCGCCGCGACCAGCGTCCCCTCCGTCACCCGGTCGCCGCGCGAGGCCACGCGCACGCGGTTCCCGCGGGCGCGGTCGATCAGTGCGTCGCCGGTCGCCACGTCGAACCGGTAGGCCAGCCGGGTGACCCGCGCTCCGCCGGCGGGGACGAGCCGCACCGACGAGAAGTCCAACCGTTCGGAGACGTCGGGCAGTCGCAGCGTGTCGCGCGAGCCCTGCAGATCGAACGCGCGCCGCTCGCGGACCAGGCCGAGATCGCGCGAGTAGATGGTCAGTGCCGGGCCGGCGGGCGCGGGTCGGGCCGGCAAGACGAGCAGGACGAGCAGGACGCTCAGCGGGATGCTCAGCGGGATGCTGCGGGCGGGCGACATGGGTCCTCCTTGGCGGGATGCGTCGGGGATAGGAGTGGGTGTGGCCGCGTGCGGGCCTCGAGATCGGGTACGCCGGTCGGGCGCGCATCTTCCCACGCGCGGCCACGCGGTCAAGCGCCGACCCGCGTCGGCCCCGCGCCGGCGATGCCCGACGCGACGCCGCGCACCGGTTTGCGACGGACGCCCCGGCGAGGACATACTCTCCGGTTCCGGACCGGCGGCGGCGTCTCCGCGGCACGTGGCCTCCGGCGCCGGCCCGTTCGCCGCACGGGCGCGTCGCACCCGTGGGTTTCGCGAGGAGGGTCCGCATGGCTCCGCAAGCCGCGGTCATCAGCGGGGAGAACTCAGGCCGTGCGTCCGCCCCGCCCCTGGCCGCCGCAGCGGGAGGCGCGCGATGATCTTCGTCATCTTCCCCGCCTGGAACGAGGAGAAGGTCATCGGCTCCACGCTCCGGGCGCTGGCCGGCGCCCTCCCCGCCCCGGGCGCCGCCTGTCACGCGGTCCTGGTCGACGACGGCAGCACCGACCGCACGGTCGCCGAGGCCGAGCGGGCGGTGGCCGAGAGCGGCGGTACTCTCCCGCTCACGGTGCTCCGTCACCCGGTGAATCGGGGCCTCGGGGCGGGGCTGCGCACCGGCATCTACTGGTGCCTCGACCGGGCGGGAGACGACGACGTCATCGTCACGCTCGACGCCGACAACACCCACCCGCCGGCGCTGATCCCGGCGCTGGTCGCGAAGCTCGGCGAGGGCTACGACCTGGCCATCGCCTCGCGCTACCGCGGCGGTGCCGAGGTGCGCGGCGTGCCCGGCTACCGGCGCGCGCTGTCGGACGTGGGCCGGCTGGTCTTCCAGGCGCTCTACCCCATCCCGGGCGTGCGCGACTACACCTGCTGCTTCCGCGCCTACGGCGTCCCGCTGCTGCGGCGCGCGCGGGTCGTGTACGGAGACGCGCTGTGCACGGCGCGCGGCTTCGAGGCGGTGATGGACCTGCTGCTGCGGCTGGGGCCGCTCGGGATGCGGGTGGCCGAGATTGGCTTCGTGCTCGACTACGGCGGCCGCGTCGGGCAGAGCAAGATGAAGGTGCTGCGCACCATCGGCTCGACGCTGGCGCTGGTCGCGCGCCGCCGGTTCGAGCGCCTCACGCGCTACACGCCCGGCCGGGTGCGGGCACGACTCGCCGCCGCCGAGACTACCGCCGCGACCGCGGCCAGGCCTGCCGGAGCGGCGCCGAGGCCTTCATGACGACCGGGCCGATCGCCATCGTGGTCGGGACGCGCCCCGAGATCATCAAGATGGCGCCCGTCGTGCGCGCGTGCGCCGAGCGCGGGGCGCCGTTCCTGCTGCTCCACACCGGGCAGCACTACAGCTTCGAGATGGACGGCGTGTTCTTCCGCGAGCTCGAGCTGCCGGCGCCGCACCACAACCTGGAGGTCGGCTCCGGCTCGCAGGCGTACCAGATCGGCGCCATCGTCAGCGGCCTGGAGCCGATCCTCGCCCGCGAGCGGCCGCAGGTGCTGCTGGTCGAGGGCGACACCAACTCGGTGCTGGCGGCCGGGCTCGCCGCGCACAAGCTGGGCATCCGGGTCGGCCACGTCGAGGCGGGGCTGCGCTCCTACGATCGCGGCATGCCGGAGGAGATCAACCGCATCCTCACCGACCATCTCTCCGACCACCTGTTCGCCCCGACCGCCCGCGCGCGCGGGATCCTGCTGGGCGAGGGCGTGGCGGCGGACCGCATCCACGTCACCGGCAACACCGTGGTGGACGAGGTCCTCCGGCAGCGCGAGCGGGCGCGGGTACCCGGGCTGCTCGAGCGCTTCGCGGTCGAGGCCGGCGGCTACGCGCTGGCCACCGTCCACCGCGCGGAGAA
>JBBTLZ010000099.1:0-6985 GCA_038068435.1 Candidatus Eiseniibacteriota bacterium
GCCGTTCGCGCGCTGGTTCCGCGGCCACGTCACCGCCTACCTGGGCACCGACCTCGCCGCCTCGCCCTATCTCGGTGCCGCACGTCCCGAGGTGTTCGCCCGCGCCGAGCGGCTGCCGTTCCGCGCCGGCTCGATCGACACCGTGCTCGGGCTCTCGATGCTCGACCACGTGCCGGAGCCCTCACGGCTGCTCGAGGAGGCTCGCCGCGTGCTGAGGCCCGGCGGCATCCTGCTGCTCGAGTTCCCACAGATGGTGCCGCTCCACGACGAGCCCCACGACTACTTCCGCTACACGCGCCACGGCGCGGCGTGGCTGCTCGAGCGCTCCGGCTTCGAGTTGCTCGACGTCATCCCGATCGGCGGTCTGATGACGCGGGTCGGGCTCACCACCATCGCGGTCCTGAACCGGCTGAACCGCGGGCCCACCCGCGTGCTCACCGAGCTGCCGGTGCGCGCCCTCTATGTCGTGCTGCAGCTCCTGTTCGCGGGCCTCGACCGCCTGCTGTTCGACCCGCGCGAGGTGATCGCCCACCTGGTGGTGGCGCGCCGGCGCGAGCCGCCACCCGCCTGATGTCGCGCCCCGACGCCGCGCGCCGCGCCGCGCCCACGGCACCGTGAGCCGGCCCATCGCCGATCGCTGGGCGCCGGCGGGCCTCGTCCTGCTGGCGCTCGCCCTGCGGCTCTACGGGATCGACGCGGGGCTGCCGCAGGTCTACGAGGAGGCCTACCCGTTCAAGACGGCCTGGACGATGTGGGGGTGGGGCCCGGGGCTCGGCCTCGATCTGAACCCGCACTGGTTCCGCTACCCGGGTCTGACCATCGATCTCCAGTTCCTCGGGCAGGGGCTCCTCTACCTCCTCCTCACGGCCACCGGCGCCGTGCATTCGACCCTCGATTTCCGCGTCCTCCAGCAGCTCGACCCGACACCCTTCTATCTGATGGGGCGCTCCCTCACGGCGCTCCTCGGCGCCCTCACGGTGCTGCCCGTCTTCCACCTCGCCCGACGCGTCGCGGGGCGTGGGGCGGCGATCGCCGCGGCGCTGCTGGTGGCGGTGAGCCCGCCGCTCATCGCCAGGTCGCAGGTGATCGAGGTGGACGTGCCGCTGACGCTCTTCGTCGCCTGGGGGCTGCTCGCCGCCCTGGACCTGGCGGGCGGGCTCACCCGGCGCCGCGCGATCACCGCCGGAGTCGTGGTGGGGCTCGCCGCGACCGCCAAGTACCCGGGGATCGTGCTGATCGTTCCGTGCCTGGTGGCGATCGCGCTCGGGGCGCGGGCCGCGGCGGCGGCGGGGCGCCCGGGCCGTAGCACGCCCCGGCGGGACGCGCTCATCGCCTGGCCGGCGGCGATCGGTGTCGCCGGCCTCGCGCTCCTGGCCACCGTGTTCGTCACCTCGCCCTTCCTGTTCCTCGATTACCGCTCGGCGCTCGCCGACCTCGCGGTGGAGCGCGAGCACATGCGCCTGGGTCACTTCGGCTCGGACCTCGGGTCCACCTGGCTGACCTACGCGCGCGACTGGTTCACCGCCGTCGCCGGCTGGCCGGTGGCGCTGACCTCGCTGGCGGGCCTGGTCCTGTTCCTCGTGATGCGGCGCCGCGCGTGGGCGCTGGTGGCGGGGAGTTTCCTGCTCGCCTACGCTGTGCTGGTCTCGTCGTTCGCGATGAAGGCGGACCGCTACCTGCTCCCGCTGCTCCCGGCCGCATTCCTGTTCGCGTGCGCGCTGGCCGCCGAACTGTGCGACCGGGTGGCGCCCTCCACTCCGCGGGAGGGGAATCGGCGCGCGGGCGCCCCCGCGGCCTCCGCGCCCGGGCGCGGTGTGCGGGGACGTGCGGGGCTCGCGCTCGCGGCCGCCACCGCGCTCCTCGCCCTGCCCGCGCTGGCCGGCCTCCCCGCGCACCTCGCGAGCCTGCGCCCCGACACCCGCACGCTCGCCCGGGCGTGGTTCGAGGCGAACGTCCCGCCGGGCGCCTTCGTCGCCAGCGAGCAATACGGTCCGCCGCTCCTGAGCCCGCTCGAGCTGCAGGCCATCGACCGTGACCTGCTGGGGGCACTGCAGCAGCGCGGCTACCAGCCGAAGGTGTACGCGGTCGTCTCGGTGCCGCTGTTCCAGGTGAACCCCGACCGCTCGGCCGCGTTCTACGACCCGGCGCTCTACCGGGTCGCCGACGTGTTCATCGTCACCGGCGCCGTGCGTGACCGCTACCGGCGCGAGCCGGCCCGCTTCGCGGCGCAGCTCGCGCTCTACGACACGCTCGAATCCTCGTGGGAGCGGTGGCGGGAGTTCCCGTCGAACGGCGGGCCGGGTCCCGAGATCGTCGTGTATCGCAATCCGGCGCAGACCACGCCCTTCGCCCAGCGCCGCCCGCTCCCCGGTCCGCCGCCGACCCTGCGGACGGGTGCCCCCACGGGGGGCGAGGCCTACTTCTATTACAACGTCGGCCTCAACTACGAGCTGTTCGGCTTCGTCGCGCCCGCGCTCCCCGCCTACCTCGAGGGCCTGAGCTACGCCGCCGCCGACCCCGCCTCGGCGACCGCCTGCGCGGAACGCGCGGCCGGCGCGCTGGCGCGGGTCGGGCGCGCCGCCGACGCGGCCGCGCTGCTGGAGCGCGCGGCGGCGCGGGCGCCACGGTCGGCGGACGCGGCGCGGCTCCGCGCGCTGCGCGAGCGGCTGCCCGCCGGCGGCCAGTGAGGCGCGCATTCGCCGATGCTCTCCCACCCAGTCGCAGCCCCGACGACGCGGTCCAGATCCCTCGGGCGTCCACCCGATCCGGTCGACCGCGTGATTCGTCCGCCTGATTCTGTCGTCCGCCCGATTCTTGACCCCCTTCTTTCGCGGGTGCTAGTGTCCCGGCCCGTGCACGCCCCGCGTCACACCCCGGCGCCTGCTCTCCCCGTGCGTGACCCCGCTCCGCCGACCCGCCCCCGGTACCCTCGACCTGGCGGCCCCGCGCGTCCGCGCCGTCGCCTGAACGCCGCGCCATGACCATCGACCCCATCCCCCAGGTCGGGATCAGCCGCATCATCGGCCTGCTTGAGGTGCTGGATGACGCGGGCGGGCGCTACGACGTGTTCCGGCTGGCGCGCGACGTCAACTTCGAGTTCGGCGAGATCCTGCGCGTCATCAAGGGCGCCGAGCTGCTGGCGCTGGTGGAGACGCCGGGCGCCGACGTCGTGCTCACCAGCACCGGCGGCCAGCTGCTGCGCGGGCGGGTCAACAGCCGCAAGAAGCTGCTCAAGGAGCAGCTCAAGAAGCTGCCGATCTTCCGGGCGGTCGTCGAGGCGCTCCAGCGCAGCGAGGACACGCGGGCCGATGAGGACGCCTTCCTCGAGATCTTCGCCCTCCACCTGCCGGCGGAAGACTCGGAGGCGCTCCTCAAGACGGTGATCGACTGGGGGCGCTACGCCGAGCTGCTGGGATACAGCCCCGACGACCAGCAGCTATACCTGGACCAGCTGGACTGAGCAGGCGCGGTCGGCCGGCTACTTATGCTCGGCGCGGTAGAGCACGCCGGCGTCCGCGTCGATGGTCATGAAGTGCCGCTGGACCATCGGTCCCTTGGGCACCATCCCGCCGCTCCAGTTGTTCTCGCCGACCCGATTGCTCCACTGCCAGACCAGTTCGAACGAAGCATCGCCGCCCACGCGGAAGGGGAAGACCGCCTCGGCGCCGTCGGCCAGCTCTTCCTTCGCGAACGTCTGCCCGTCCACGGTGAGGCGGATGCGCGTGAGCCCGGTGCCGGTGCTGTTCTGGACCACCGCTTCGTGGGACGGCCGTCGCTCGATGAGCGACGGGTAGTGCTTCCACCCGTACCAGGCGGCGGCGACGACCAGGGTGAGGAATATGAGCTTCTTCATTGGGTCCCTCCGTGTAGGCGTCCCGCATCCTGCGGGACGGTGACGGCCACGCTACCCCTCGGGCCCGGGCCCCCGCAAGCGCGAGCTTGGCCGCCGCGCCGCGGGCTCACTCCGTGAGCGGGCCCTCACCGTGGCGGCCCTCGACCTCCTCCGGCAGCCGCGGCGCAGGCGCCCCTTCGGGGGCGCCGCGGAACGACAGGTAGAAGATGGTGGCAGCGAGGGCGTAGAGCACCGCCGTGATGTAGAACGGCACGTCGTACCCGAAGCGCTGGATGATGACGCCGCTCAGGGTCGCGCTCACCGCCCAGCCGCAGTTCCATACCAGGGTGATGAGGCTGGTCGACCGCGCCCGCAGCGAGGTGGGGAGTGCCTCCATCACGAACGCCTGCACCAGCGGTGTCGACGCCTGCATGAGGGTGGCCCGCATCCAGAAGGCGGCGACCGCGATGCCGAGCCGCTGCTCGGCGCCCAGCGTCACCAGGAAGGGGAGCGAGAGCAGCTGCGCGGCGACCGCCGTGCGCAGCATCCCGAATCGCCGCGCGAGCGCCGGGCCGAGCAGCGAGGCGAGCGCGGTGGACACCGCCGCCAGCGAGAAGAACACCCCGATCTGCGAGCTGGAGCAGCCGAAGCGGCGAGCGAAGTAGAGGTTCATGAACGGGATCACCAGGCCCGCGCCGGCGCCGATCAGGAACGCGTTGAGCCCGATCGGAACGAGCCGGCGTCGGGCGGCGGCGTCCGCCGCGACGCGGGCGTGCGAGAGCACCGGCTCCACCATCCCGCGCAGGCGCAGGAGCGGCAGGCAGGCCGCCGCGTTGAGCAGCCCGCCCATCCACAGCGCCGCGCGGTAGGCGTGCAACCGGTCCGGGCGCAGCGGTTCGGTGAGGTGTCCGAGCAGCGCCGGGATCTCCCCGCCCATCACGCTCCCCGCCACGCCGGCGAGCAGCGTGGTCGCGAAGAACGTGCTGAACAGGTGCGTGCGCTCGCGCGGGCTCGAGTGCTCGGTCAGGAAGGGCGCGGCGGCGATCGCCAGCAGCGCCTGCCCGGAGCCGGCCAGGAAGCTGCCCGCGAGGATGGCGCCGGGGCTCAACAGCGTGGCCCGGGCGAGCTGGGCGGCGGCGTCGAGAGCGGCCCCCAGCACCAGGCATCGCCGGCGTCCCCAGCGGTCCGCGAGCATGCCGGCGGGGAGTGCCGCCAGCGCCATCCCGAGGCCGTTGAGCGACACCGCGCGCCCGACGAAGGATTCGCGGTAGCCGGCTTCAAGCAGGTAGAGGTTGAACACCACCGCGAAGACGCCGTGGCAGGTCCAGGCCAGCAGCTCGGTGAGCAGAAAGAGCCGCGCGGGGCGCGAGAACGACGCGACGGCGTCCCGGTAATCGCCCCACGCCGCGCGGACGGGGCTCACGGTGCGGCCGGAACGGCGACGGCGGCTCGCAGGAGCCGCCGTCGCAATGGGTGCCGCGATGGGAAAGGTGAGGGGATCAGCTCAGCGCCTCCACGAGATGGGCCGCCTCGACGGCGGGCTTCGAGCCGCCGTCGCGCACTTGGAACATCGGCTCGTAGGCCGCGGGCGTCATCGCGATCAGCACGCGCGCGGCCGTCCTGCCGCTGTTCTCGATCGCGTGCGGCACCCGCCCGTCGTAGTGGCACGCGTCCCCGCTCGCGAGCTCGAAGACGCTCTCGCCGCAGGTCAGTCGCACCTGCCCCTCGACGCACAGCAGGCACTCCTCGCCGTGGTGATAGTGGCGCTGGTCGCCGACCTCGAGCCCCGCAGGGAGCTCGACCATGATGAGCTCCAGGTTGCGCCTGGGCCGCGCCGAGAGCACCTCGACCCGCGAGGTGTTGCCGCCGACGGGCACGCGGGGGCGCTCGCCCGCCCGCACGACGCACGGCACCTGATCCTCCTCCACCACGAGATACGCCGCCGAGGTATCGAGTGCGCGTGCGAGATCGTGGAGGGTGGCGAGGGAGGGGGAGGTGCGGTAGTTCTCGATCTGACTGATGAAGCCCTTGGAGAGTCCGGTGGCCCCGGCCAGCTGCTGGACGGTCAGGCCACGCCGAAGCCTCAGGTCGCGAATCTTCTTACCCAGTTGCATGGAGGCCTCCGCGGCAGGATGAGGAGTGTGAAGGTCTGGCGCGCGAGGCATCAGGCTATGCCAGTTCTATACGGGTGTCAACGACTTGTGAATCGGTCAGGACGTCCTCCCATCCCGCCACCGGCGGCGCCGCGGTCGGGCGGGACCCGGCGATGAACTGGAGCTGGTAGAGCCGGTAGTAGATCCCGCGCTGGGCCAGCAGCTCGGCGTGTGTGCCGCACTCCCGGACCCGTCCGTGGTGTATGACCACGATCCGGTCCACGTCCTGGATGGTGGACAGGCGGTGGGCGATCACGACGCACGAGCGGCCGCGCATGAGGCGCCGGAGCGCTTCCTGCAGCAGCGTCTCGGTCTGGGTGTCCACGCTGGAGGTGGCCTCGTCGAGGATCAGCAGCCGCGGGTCGCACGCGAGCGCGCGCGCGAACGCCAGCAGCTGGCGCTGGCCCACCGAGAGCGTGGCGCCGCGCTCCCGCACCGGCGCCTGGTATCCGTCCGGCAGGCGGACGATGAAATCGTGCGCGTGCACCTCGCGGGCGGCGCGCTCGAGATCCCCGTCCGCGAGCGAAGCGTCGCCGAGCCGCAGGTTCCCGGCGATGGTGCCCGAGAACAGGAACACGTCCTGGAGCACCAGCCCGACCTGCCGGCGCAGTACCCGCAGGTCCCACTCGGCGAGCGGCCGCCCGTCCACGCGGATGGTGCCCCGTTGCGGCGTGTAGAAGCCCATGAGCAGGCTCGCCAGCGTCGTCTTGCCCGAGCCGGTGGCGCCGACCAGCGCGACGCGCTCGCCCGCTGCCACCGTCAGCGACACGTCGCGTAGCACCCAGTCCTCGCCCTGGTAGGCGAACCACACGCGGTCGAACTCGACCCGCCCCTGGAACGCACCGTCGACCGGGACCGCGGTGGCGACCGTGGCATCCTCGAGCGGCGGGCTCGCCGGGTCGGCGGGCGTGTCAAGCAGGTCGAAGATGCGCTCGGAAGACGCCATCGCCTGCTGCAGGATGTTGTACTTCTCGCTCAGGTCCGAGATCGGGCGGAAGAA
>JBBTLZ010000100.1:0-1064 GCA_038068435.1 Candidatus Eiseniibacteriota bacterium
CAGAACGCGTGCTGGCTCTTGCCCGGCTTCTCGTAGAGGTCGGCGCGCGCCAGCAGGTCGCGGACGTCGAAGCCGATCGCCCGGTAGAAACGCTCGGTCAGCGCCTCCAGGGACTGCTGGCGGAACCAGGGATCGAGCTCGACGTCGGCGGCCGGCGCCTCCTGGAAGAACGGGTCGCTGTAGTGCCAGGGACGCAGGTCCGCAGCCGCGACGCCGAAGCGGGCGGCGAGCCGCGCATCGAGGTCCCGCTGGTACGCCTCGAACAGCGGGCGCGTGCCCGTATCGAGGTGGTCGAGCAGGGTGAACAGCTCGCGCTCGTCGAGCTCGTCGAGCTCCAGCATCATCGAGTAGTAGTTCGGGAAGCCGAGCGTCGTCGCCGCCTGGTTGCGCAACCGCACCAGCGCCAGCAGGTCGCCCACCACCTCCGCCCCCACCTGCTTCGACGCCTCCCACGCCCGCCGGCGCGCGGGCGTGAGGTCCGAATCGCGCAGCACCTGGCGGATCTGATTGTCCGTCACCCGCTGCCCGTCGAGTTCGGCCCGGAAGTTGTTGAAGCGGCTCTCGAGCGTCTTCTCGAGCGTCACCATCCGCTCGATCATCTCGGGCGGGATCTGGTGCGCGCGGTAGTCGTTGAGGAGCAGCGTGAGTTGTCGCTGCAGGAGCGGATCGGGCACGCCGCCGGCATCCCGCAGGGCCCGCAGCTGCGCGTAGGGCGCGGGGCGGGCGAACATCATGCGGATCCGGGCGTCCAGCCGCGCGCTCTCCTGCTCGTAGCGGCTCTCGCCCGTGACGTTGGCGAGCCAGATCGACTCGTTGTAGCTGCGCTGCAGCGGCTCGAGCTCGGCGACCAGCCGCGCGACGAAGTCGGCGAGCGTGGCCTGGCGATCGACGGCGGCGTTGGCGGTCTCCACGCGCACTCCTTTCACGGTGAACGACGCGATGTGGCCCACCGCCAGAGACGCCCGCGCCCGGAGGCCCTCGGGCCCAGCGTGGATGAGGGGGTCCGTGAGGAGCGCAGTCTATCGCAGGGCGCGAAGTGTGGGCAACGGCAGGCCTGCGCCGGG
>JBBTLZ010000101.1:0-1673 GCA_038068435.1 Candidatus Eiseniibacteriota bacterium
CGCTGCAGGCGGCCGCTGAAATCCACGTAGATGCTCTTCCACTCGGTGAACGGGTCGAGCATGGTGTGCCCGGCCTCGCGATGCCCGTTGCCGGTGTCGCGCGTGCCCCCGAACGGCAGGTGCGTCTCGGCGCCGGTGGTGCCGTGGTTCACGTAGACGATGCCGGTCTCGAGGTCGCGCATCGCCGTGAACGCGCGGTTGACGTCGGCGGTGAAGATCGCCGAGGAGAGCCCGTAGCGCGACGCGTTGTTGACCGCGACCGCCTCCTCGAGGCCCTTCACCTTCACCATCGCCAGCACCGGCCCGAAGATCTCCTCGACCGCGATGCGGGCGTCCGGCCGGACGGCGGCGAACACGGTGGGCTGGTAGAAGTGGCCGCGGGCGAGCGCACCCTCGCGCGCCGGCTCACCACCCGCCACCAGCGTCCCGCCCTCCTGGACGCCGATCGCGACGTACCGGGCGACGGTCTCCACCTGCTTCGCGTTGACCAGCGGACCCACGTCGGTCGCGGCCTCCAGTCCGTCCCCCAGCCGCAGCTGCTTCGCGCGTGCCGCGACGCGCTGCACCAAGCCGTCGTGCACCGCCTCGTGCACCAGCACCCGGCTGCAGGCGGTGCAGCGCTGGCCGGTGGTGCCGAAGGCGCTCCAGACGATGGCGTCGGTCGCCAGCGCGAGATCGGCGTCCTCCATGACGATGATGGCGTTCTTGCCGCCCATCTCGAGCGAGATGCGCTTGCCGAGCGCCCCGCCGCGGCCGGCGATCTGGAGTCCCACCTCGGTCGAGCCGGTGAACGAGATCACGTGGATCCCCGGGTGCTCGACCATCGGATTCCCCACCTGCGAGCCGCTGCCGAACACCAGGTTGAGCACGCCGGGCGGCAGCCCCGCCTCCGCGAAGATCCTCGTGAAGTGCCAGGCCATCTCGGGCGTGTCGCCCGCCGGCTTGAACACGGCGGCGTTGCCCGCGACCAGCGCCGGCATGAGCTTCCAGGAGGGGATCGCGAACGGGAAGTTCCAGGGGGTGATGACGCCCACCACCCCGATCGGCGCGCGCACCGACATCGCCCACTTGTCGGGCATCTCGCTCGGGGTGGTGACCCCGTACATGCGCCGCCCCTCGCCCGCCGCGAGGTAGGCCATGTCGATGCCTTCCTGCACGTCGCCGCGCGCCTCGACCAGGATCTTGCCCATCTCGCGGGTCATCGCCCGCGCCAGCTCCTCCTTGCGTGCGCGGATGATCTCGCCGGCGCGAAAGATGATCTCGGCGCGCTTGGGCGCCGGGGTCAGCCGCCAGGCGCGGAAGGCCCCGGCCGCCGCCGCGACCGCGTCGTTCACGTCGTCGGGGCCGGACGATGGGAAATCGCCCAGGTGTGCGCCGTTGGCGGGATTGAGGTTGGCGAAGGTGCGCCCCGAGCGGGCGGCCACCCAGCGGCCGGCGATGTAGTTGAGGAAGGTCTCTGCCATCGTCTTGAGCCCCGTCCTGAGGGGATGGAACCCGACCTCGGGATGGATGGGGTGGTGCGGACTGGCCCCGGCAGCGGCAGGAGTGCACCCGCCGCTCAGGAAAAGGACGGGATAACTTACGGTGCGCAGCGCCACGAATCAAGCGGGATGAGGGATCCATAACTCCGCTCTAAGGGACCGGGGAGGGGGGCGGTGGCGAGCCTCGGGACG
>JBBTLZ010000102.1:0-2620 GCA_038068435.1 Candidatus Eiseniibacteriota bacterium
TACATCCGATCCCTGGCGCGCGCGACACCTGGAGAATGACCGACGGGGGGCGCGGGCCGCGACCCTCGCGCCGGGACCGCTCGCCACGGCCGCGACCCATTGAGCCCGCTCCGCCGTCCACCCTACAATCACGCGCATGCCCGCCAACCTGCCCCCGCAGTACAAGGAAGCCGAGCTGCGTTTCCGGCAGGCGTCGTCGCACGAAGAGAAGCTCGAGGCGCTGCGCGAGATGATGGCGCTGCTGCCGAAGCACAAGGGCACGGAGAAGATCCAGGCGGACCTCAGGCGCCGGCTGGCGAAGCTCGAGGAGGAGGGCGAGCACGCGAAGCGGGGCGGCGCGCACCGCTTCGATCCAGGCCACGTGCATCGCGAGGGGGCCGGGCAGTGGGCCCTCGTCGGCCCGCCCAACGCGGGGAAGTCGGCGCTGCTCCGCGCGCTCACCAGCGCGCATCCCGAGGTCGCGGCGTACCCGTTCACGACGCGCGCGCCGCAGCCCGGGATGATGCCGTTCGAGGATCTCCAGGTGCAGCTGGTGGACACGCCGGCGGTGACGGCGCAGCACGTCGAGCCCTACATGGCGAACCTGGTGCACGCCGCGGACGGCGTCGTGCTCGTCGTGGATGCGACCGCCGGTGACATCGGCCAGCACGTGGCCGCGATGGGCGCGCTGCTTGAGAAGGCGCACGTGTGGCCGCGCGCACGGGCGCTTCCGGCCGGGGCGCCGGCGTTTCTCGCGCACCGGCCGGTCCTCGGGTGCGGCAACAAGTGCGACCTCGATCCGGACGGCACGTTCGCCGCGCTCGCGCACGAGGCGCTGGGCGCCGACCTGCCGTTCTTCGCGATCTCGGCGGAGCACGGCACGGGGCTCGAGGACCTGCGGCGCACGTTGTTCGCCGAGCTGGACTGCATGCGCATCTACGCGAAGGAGCCGGGCCGGAAGCCGGATCTCGAGCGGCCGTTCGTCCTCAGGCGCGGCGCCACGGTGCACGACCTCGCGCTCCAGGTGCACAAGGACATCGCGGCAAGGCTCAAGTACGCGCGCATCTGGGGGAGCGCGCGCTTCGACGGGCAGCAGGTGGACCGCGGCCACGTCCTCACGGACCGCGACGTGGTCGAGCTGCACGCCTGACAGGCCGTCCGGCGCGCCACCCGGCCGCGGCCTGCGCCGTCCGGCGCAGCCGCCCGGCGCAGGCCGCTTCGCGCAGCCGCTGGTCGATGTCGAGCGGCACGCGGATCACGAACGCCGTGCCCCCGCCCACCGCGCTCTCCACGCTGATCGTTCCACCGTGCGCCTCGACGATCCCACGCGCGATCGAGAGCCCGACCCCGAGCCCCGGCGTGTTGAACTCCAGCGTTCCCTGGGCGGGATGCGTGTCCACTTCGTTCAGGATGAAGGCCTTCTCGAAGAGCCCGCCCAGCTTGTCCGCGGGGATGCCCACGCCGCTGTCGCGGAGCTCGACCACCAGCTCGCCGCCAGTCGGCTCGGCGGTGATCTCCACCCGTCCGCCGTCGGGCGTGAAGCGGATGCCGTTGGCGATCAGGTTGCTGATCGCCTGCGTGAGCATCGGTCCGTCCACGGCGGCGGTGCCCAGCGTCGGGCCGTCGCGGCGGGTGACGCGCACGCTGCGATTCGGCGCCTGGGCCATCGCCACGCCGATGGCCGCGTCGAGCAGGCTCGACAGGTCGTGGGACTCGCGGCTCAGCGTCGCGCGCTCGCCGCGGACCTGCGCCATGGGCGTGGCGTCGTCCGCGCCAGACACACGAACGGGCGGCATCTTCGTGACGCCGCCCGCCGTGTTGTGGTGAGCCCGATCCGCGCAGTCCAGGACGCTCCCCGTCTCCGACCACGTCCTCACGGACTCACACGCCGCAGCCGCTCAATCCTCGTCCCAGTCCTCGTCGTCCCAGTCGTCCCACCGGCCGTGCTGGTAGCGATAGGTGTGCACGTAGTCGCCGGTATCCAGCTCGATCACCCGGACGATGCGCGGATGACGGTGGTGGTGCAGATGCGCCCGGTAGATCTCGAGCGAGACGAAGCGTTCATCGCAGTAGGGGTCGTAGTAGGAGAAACCGGCGGGCGCCGCGTGCGCGAGCGTCGCGCCGAGGAAGAGTCCGCCCAGGAACCCCGCGATCGCCGGACCGGCGCTGGAGCGGCGCACGATGTAGACGCTGCCCGGGCTGTGATAGCGCGTGACGACGCGCGTCACATGAGCGGGGCCCGCATGCTTGTAGCGCCGGCCGCGGTCTGCGCGCGCCGCGGGGGCCACCGTCGCCATGACGATGGCGGCGAGCAGCAGGCCCGCCATCCACCGCGTGTGCCTGGTCGAAGGGTTCATCGCGTCCTCCCGGATTCTCGCTGACAGGGTTGAGCGGTCTCGCCGGGACTTACAGCAGGTGGTGTGCCACGGGCGGCCGCGCGACGGCCGTGTTGCGCCGCAAGCGCTTGGCCACGCGCGCCTCGCCGCCAGCGGGCTCTGCGGTCTCCCGCGTGTGGCGGCGATGCCACACGCCGCGCGTGGCCGCCGCGGCCGGGGCGCGGCGGTTTGCGGGAGGCTCACGAGTTGGGCGCCGGGTCCCGCCACAGCGCCCGGCGCAGCAACCGATCCGACAGCTACGGCCG
>JBBTLZ010000102.1:2630-21146 GCA_038068435.1 Candidatus Eiseniibacteriota bacterium
ATCCCGCTGCTATTCACCCAGCGCACATAGCTGCCAGTCCTCACGCTGACCGTCGCGGGACTAAAGACGTTCCCGCCGCTGCCGACCGTGACCAGAGGGGAATCGGTGCCGGCAGAGCTCACGTTGACCGTGCCGGTCATCCCGCTGTGGATGGTGCATCGGTAGCCGAAGCTCCCGTCTGTCGTGAAGGTAAAGACGAACTTGCCATTCGAGAAGGCATCCGAGTTGAACGTGGGCCCGGTGCCGCCGCCGCCGCCCGGATTCGTGGTCGTCTTGCTGCAGGCCGGGATGCTCGCGACCAGGACGATGAGAAGCGTTACGGCGAGCGTGGCGATGCGGGGACGGTGCGTCATGGTCCCTCCGTTGGGCGAGCAGCGGGGTCCGGCGGCCGTGGCGGTGCCACGGTGCGGCGCCGATGCCGCGGGCCCCCGAATCGGACCAGCCTTTGTTCGGGCGGGGCGCAGGGTCTTGCGGGGGCCTGCGTCCTGCGTGCCCGGCCAAGCTGCGGATGCCGGTCTCACGGCCCGGCTCCCGGGCCACCGCGGGGCGCGTCGACCCCCCCGGCGTGGCGTGCCGGGGCCCGATGGCGCTCGGCCCGCTTGCTCCGGCGCTGCGCCTCGGCACCGATCAGGAACCGGGCGAGCCCCGCGATCAGGTACGCCAGCGTGCCCTGCAACAGCACGAACATCCCGACCTTGAGCCACGCGAACCCCGGGTGCCAGAAGCGGGTCATCCACCCCGCCGCCTCCGACAGGAGCGCGGAGCCGAAGGCGGTGACGATGAACACGACCTTGGCGGCGAAGCGCATGGGGGCGAAGATCAGCAGGTGGGTGAGGAGCAGCAGCACCAGCGCGAACATCGGCAGGTGCATGTGGGTCACCTCGAGCATGCTGAGCGCCGAGCGCGCCGGCCGGAACTCCGCCTCCTCGCCGCGGTAGTAGCCGACCACGCTGGCGGGGTCGAGGCTCATGTGCGCGAAGTAGAGCCCGAGGTTCGTGACCCAGAAGCCGGCGAGCAGCAGCAAGGCGAGCCCGAGCGTGAGGCGCATGAGCGGCTGGTCCTGGAACCCGCCCGACTGGAGATACTTCACCGCGCCTCCGTTCCGGCGGGACCGCGCGCGAGCGCCGGGGCCGCCACCACCTGGTAGAGCGCCAGCGCGAGGCGCACGCTCTCGGTGACCGCGCGCGCGCTCAGCGTGGCGCCCGAGAGGTTGCGGATGTCGCGCTGCGGCCACAACCCCTCGTCCAGCCGGCGCCGGCCGAACAGGCCTAGCCAGCGTGTCGGCGGACGATAATCGGGCGGCTCGTGGAACGCGAGCACATCCACACGCGCGACCGTGCTGTCCGGACCCACCACCACCATGAACACGCCGGGCATGGTGCGCACCGTGCGGGCGTCGAAGAAGGCCGTGCCTGCGAGCGTGTCGCCGCGCCACGCCGCGTAGGCGGTCACCAGCCGCGAGGGGAGCCTGACGCGCGCCCGTGCTTCCACCGTCTGCGCCTGCGCGGGGGTGAGCACGAAGGCGCGCCGCTCCACCCGCGCGGCGGGGAACGCCTGCGCCAACGCCTGGGGCTGCGTCATGAAGACCTCGGCGCGGGCGGGGGCGGCCCCGAAGACGGCGAGCGCGATGATCGCGAGGCGCGCGCCGTCCCGGCGGGCCACGGCGCCTAGAACAGGTACCCGAGCGCGCCGTTCCACTGGCTGGTCTCGGTGTTCGCCTGGTTGCGGCGGAGCTGGCGGTCGAGCTTCAGGATCACGTTCGGATGCGGCTTGAGCCCGAGGCCGGCGGTGATCGTGGTGCGCTGGTTGGCCGGACTCTCGCTGCCGCCCGGCACGTCCTCCTGGGTGTCGAAGCGCTCGTAGCGCGCGTAGGGCAGGAGGCCGTAGCGCGTGCCGGGCGAGACCAGCGGCATGACGTCATACCAGGCTTCCACGTACCAGCCGAAGAAGCGCTCGCCGAGTCGGCTCGACCCGGCGAGGCCCAGCTTGTCCGAAAGGTCGGCGGCGTCCCCGAGCCGGCCGGTCGCGAACAGGGCGCGCGCCTCGAGGCCGCGGTGCTGCACGCGCGCATGCACGTCGAACAGGGTCACGCGCGGGGTGAGGAGCGTATCGACCGGCTGCGGGTCCTGCCAGGAGTCGCCGGTGAAGGCCGAGATCCCGACCAGGAGGCCCGGCACGCCGCTGTAGTCCAGCCGCCCGGAGAGCGCCGGCTTCGTGACCTTGCTGCGCGAGCCGCTCTGGCGGCCGTCGCGGATCCCGCCGGAGGCCGTGAACTTCCGCGCGTTGAGGCCTTCAGTGAGGTAGGCGCGGTACGAGAACCCGCCCGCCTCGCCGAACAGACCCGCGCCATTGGCGCGCCAGGTCGTGGGGATGATGCGCTGCTCGACGTCGGGCCGCCGGGAGCCGATGAATACCGGCGGCTCGTGCCACTCGTTCGTGAGACCCACCGGCACCAGCAGCATGCCCGCGCGGATGCCCAGTTCCCGCCGGGGCGCCCAGTCGAGGTAGGCGAACTCGAGCACGACCTCGCCGTTCACCGCGCCGCCGATCCCCGCATGCTCGAATTCGATCTCGGAGTTGAACAGGAGCTCGTCGTTGAACTTGTAGCCGAGATAGAGGATCTGCCGCAGGTAGTCGAGCTGAGGGAGCTTGCCTGAGGCCGCGCCGTCCTGGCGCTCGCGGTCGAACTTCTCGAGCAGCATCTCGCCGTATCCGGCGATCGACACGCCCCGGGTCACGCCGTACACCTTCGCGGCCGCCGGCCCCAGCCCCAGGCGCGGCACGTAGACCGCCGTATCGGCCACGCTTCCCAGCTTGAGCTGCTCGATCTCCTGCGTCAGCACGTCCAGCTTGCGCTCCAGCTCCGCCACGCGTTCCTCCTGGGCACGCGCGGGAGCCGCCACCATCATCACCGCCAGCACTGCCAGCCACCGTCTCATCGCGGGACACCTCGTACGGGTTGGGGTTCGTTCATCCATTCCACCGCCGAGCCGAGCACGCCCCGCACGGTGGGCAGGTTCCAGCACCATGCCCGCACGCCTCGCCCGGCGGGCTCGAGCCACAACACGCCGGCGTCAGCGTGAGCGCGCGCGAACGCGGCGGCGCGCTCACGGCCCATCACCAGCAGCGCGGTCGAGAGCGCGTCGGCGCGCGTGGCCGAGCGGCAGACCACCGTCACCGAGGCGGCGGTGGGCGCCGGACGGCCGGTGCGCGG
This sequence comes from Candidatus Eiseniibacteriota bacterium, assembly GCA_038068435.1. Taxonomy (GTDB): domain Bacteria; phylum Eisenbacteria; class RBG-16-71-46; order RBG-16-71-46; family RBG-16-71-46; genus WS-11. The sequence continues at coordinate 5,845 of JBBTLZ010000102.1, forward strand.
ATCGAAGACGTGGCCGTAGCGCACCCCGCCCCCGGTGAAACCGCGCTCCGACTGGCCCGAGGTGGAAACCGCCGCGTCGGCGACCGGGATCTCGACCACCGGCGAGAGCCGGTGCGCCGGGTGGGCGACCGTGACGCTCTCCCCGCCGCCCAGCACCAGCAGCTCGCCGCCGAGGTTGATGAGCGCGCGCGTCACCCCGCGGCGCGCGAGCGTCGCCGCGGCGCGGTCGAGTGCAAAGCCCTTGCCGATGCCGCCGAGGTCGACGCCCATGCCGGCGCGGGCGAGGTGGGCGGTGCGTGCGTTCGGGTCGAGCGCGAGCCCCGGCCAGCCGACGAGATCGCGCGCGGCCGCCAGCGCCGCCGGGCCGGGCAGGCGGCCGTCGCCCCGTAGATCCCAGGCGCTCACCAGCGGCTCGACCGTGGGGTCGAACGCTCCGTCCGTCAGGCGGGCCAGGACGAGCGCGGAGTCGAGCACCGCCGCCAGGTCGGGCGAGCACGCCACGGGACCCCCGCCGGCGGCACGGTTGAAGAGCGACAGCTCGCTGTCCTCGCGCCACGAACTCATCACCCGCTCGAGCCGCGCGATCTCGTCGAGCGCGGCGGCCAGCGCCGCGCCCGCCTGCACCGTGTCATCCGCGGACGCCGAGGCGGTGCACAGCGTGCCCATGAGATAGCGGACGCGCTCGACCCGCGCGGGCGCTGCGGCGGGTGCGCCGGTCGGGGAGGGGAGAGCGCCGGCCAGCGCGGCGCTCAGCATCAACGCCGGCGCCGTCACGCGTCGCGGCCGGCGTCGCGCGCGAAGCACGCCAGGTCGCAGGTCGAGCACTCGTCCGCCGGCCGGCAGCTGCGGTGGTACTCGGCGAAGCGGTGCTGGAAGAACTCCCGCAGCTCGCGGTCGTCGCGGAGGAGCTTGATGAGGTCGAGGAGCCGATCGGTGGTTCCCGCGCTAACGTCGTGTTCGAGCAGGCACGCCTCGTGGAGCGCGCTCGCCTCGGCTACGCCCAGCACGTCGCGCAGGAACGCACGCACCACGGAGAATCGGTGGTGTACCTCGCGTGCGGCGCGCTCGCCGGCGGGCGTGAGCAGCAGGAAGCGGTGGTCGTCGTGGGTGACGAGTCCGCGGGTGGTCAGGGGCTTGAGTCCCACGAAGAGGGTGGGAGGGGCGACGCCGAGTTCCCGCGCCACGTCGCTGAGGCGCGCGTAGCCGCGCCGGGTACGCACCTCCCAGATGGCGCGCAGGTAGTGCTCGTGACTCGCGGAGAGGTCTCTGCCGCTGGAGGACTTGCCGGAGAGCATGGCACCCTCGTGTGTGCGTAGTTAGTGGCTACTAAAGATGATTAGTGCGCTCTAAATAACCCAGGAGGGTCGAGCGAGTCAAGTGGGAAAGCCTGCGATTCCCATCCCGTCCGTCGGAGCGGCGCCAGGGGGTCTGCCGTCACTCGAGTGGCCCGTGCGCCCACGACGGCGCCGCGAAGTCCGCGGGGCGCGGTCGTGACCCCATGGGGGTCCTAACATCCGGTCCGGTCATGCTCAGTGCCTCACTTGCGCGTCGTCGGCGCCGCCCCGCGCGGCAGACGTCCCTCGCTCTGGAGGGCCCGCCGGAGCAGGAACTCCATCTGCCCGTTGAGGCTCCTCAGGTCGTCCGCGGCCCAGCGCTGCAGCGCCTCGAGGAGCGCCGGATCCAGGCGCAGCAGGAATGGCTTGCGCTCCGCCATGGGATCACACGGCTACTGGTAGAGGGTGCCGGTGTTGACGACCGGCTGGGTGTGCTGGTCGCTGCACAGGACCACCAGCAGGTTGCTCACCATCGCCGCCTTGCGCTCGTCGTCCAGCGTCACGACGTTCTTCTTCGCGAGCTGGTCGAGCGCCATCTCCACCATCCCGACGGCGCCCTCCACGATCTTCTGGCGGGCGGCGACGATCGCGCTCGCCTGCTGGCGGCGCAGCATCGCGCCGGCGATCTCGGGGGCGTACGCGAGATGGCTGATGCGCGCCTCGATCACCTCGACCCCGGCCTGGGTGAGCCGGTCCTGGATCTCGTTCTTGAGCTGACCGGCGATCTCGGCGGTGTGGCTCCTCAGCGCCATCTCGCCTTCGGCGTGCGCGTCGTACGGGTAGGAGGTCGCCATGTTGCGCAGCGCGGCCTCGCTCTGCACGTGCACGAAGTTCTCGTAGTTGTCGATCTCGAACAGCGCCTCGGCGGTCTCGACCACCTTCCACACCACGACCGCGGCGATCTCGACCGGGTTGCCGACGTGGTCGTTCACCTTGAGCTTGGGGGTCTCGAAATTGCGCACGCGCTGCGACACCTTGTGCTTGGTGCAGAAGGGGTTGATCCACTTGAAGCCCGGATCCTTGACCGTCCCGACGTAGTTGCCGAACAGCTGGATCACCTTCGCCTCGTTGGGATTGACGACGAACAAGCCGTTCATGACGAGGAAGTTCAACAGCCAGGCCAGGGCCCAGCCGATCGCCCCCCATACGGAGTCGGCGCGCACGGCGGCCGCGAAGGCCACCGGCACCAGCACCGTGATCAGGGTCAACAGCGCCAGCATCATCCCGCCCGAAACCGGCTTCAGCTCTCTCTCGCGCAGCATGGCGACCTCCTGTGGGTTGATGTCACTATGATATCACCTTGATGTCACTCTGCCCAAGGAGATTCTTGGCACTTCGCGGCGCCCGCGACCCGGGATCGGGTGGAGGCGCAGGTCGGCCGCCCGCCAGGGGTTCGACCCGCTTGGGGTAGAGTGCCGCCGTGGACCGGACCACCGTCGAGCTCAGCGCCCTTGGCTTCCAGGCCCTGGTCACCGGCCTGCTGGCGCTCGTGCACTGGGGCCTCTGGCGCCAGCAGCATCGGCCCTACTTCGCCGTCTGGGCAGGGGCGTGGGCCGCCTTCGCGCTGCGCCTCGGCTTCATCTCGGCGTTCGTCATCACCCGGCGCGAGGTCTGGCTCTTCGCCCACCAGGCGACCACCGGCATCTCGGCGTTGCTGCTGCTGTGGGCGGCGCTCCAGTTCTCGCGCGGCGCCCGCTGGCGTCGCCGCTACCTGTGGCTGGGCGTGGCGGCGATCGCCTGGGCGTGGCTGGCGATCTTCGTCATCCGCGACATGCGGACCGCGGGGCTCTCGGCCGCGGTACTGCTGGCCGGCGTGACGCTGTGGACCGGCGTCGTGTTCTGGCGGCAGCGCCGTCACGGCGACTCGCCCGGCGCCACCGTGCTGGCGTGGACCTTCACGCTCTGGGGTCTTCACCACCTCGACTACCCGCTGCTGCGCCCGCTCGGGACCGGCGTGCTCTACGGCGTCTTCGCGGACGTGCTGTTCATCGTCGCGGCCACGGTGGGCACGCTGTTCCTGGTCCTGGGCGACGGGCGCAGGGCGCTGGAGGCGCGCAGCCACCAGCTCGAGCAGCTGACCCGGCTGCTGCTGCGCGCGCAGGAGGACGAGCGCCGTCGCATCGCCCGCGAGCTGCACGACGAAGCCGGGCAGGTGCTCACCGCGGTCAAGATCGAGCTCGACCTGGAGGGCAGGAAGGAGGCGGGCGAGATGGTGGGCCGCGCGCTGGCACAGGTGCGCGACCTGAGCAACCTGCTCCGCCCCACGGTGCTCGACGACCTGGGGCTGGTGCCGGCGCTGCGCGGGCTGGTGGACGATTTCTCGAAGCGCACCCGCATCGACGCGACGCTCGCCTGCAGCGACACGCTGGGGCCGCTGGCGGACGAGCAACAGGTGGTCATCTACCGGGTCGTGCAGGAGGCGCTCACCAACGTCGCCCGCCACGCCGGGGCGCACCGGGTGCAGGTGCGGATCGAGGCCGCGGACGACCGCGTGCGGCTGGCGGTGCAGGACGACGGCCGCGGCGTCTCGGGGGAACCGACGCCGCATCTCGGGCTGCTCGGCATCCGCGAGCGGGTCACGACGCTCGGGGGCACGCTGGTGATCGAGGGCGCGCCCGGGCGCGGCTTCCGCATCGAGGCCGACATCCCGGCGGGGGCCACGGCATGAGCGCCGGCGTGGCGACCCGCGTGCTGCTCGCCGACGATCACAACCTGGTGCGGGCCGGTGTGCGGAAGATCCTCGAGGCGCATCGCGAGGTCGAGGTGGTGGGCGAGGTGGGCGACGGCGAGAGCGCGCTGCGCGCGCTGGAGACGACCCCCACCGACGTGCTGGTGCTCGACCTGACGATGTCGGGCACCGACGGCTTCGAGGTGCTGCAGCGGGCGAAGGTGAAGCACGCCGGGCTCAAGATCCTCGTGCTCACCATGCACGCGAGCCCGGAGTACGTGGCCCGCGCCGTCCGCGAGGGGGCCGACGGCTATCTGCTCAAGGACTCCGCGGTGCAGGACCTGGTGGCGGCGATCGAGGCGGTGATGCAGGGTCGCACCTATTTCAGCCCGCCGATCCAGAAGGAGCTGGGCGAGATCCTGCGGGCGGAAGGCACGCGGCGGCGCCTGCTCGACCAGCTCACCGATCGGGAACGCGAGGTGCTCCGGTTCGTCGCCGAGGGGCTCTCGACCAAGGAGATCGCCTCGCGCCTCGCGATCAGCACGCGCACGGTCGAGACCCACCGCGCCCACCTGATGCGCAAGCTGGGCATGCGCTCGGTCGCCCGCCTCACGCAATTCGCCATCCGCGAGGGGATGCTCGGCGCTCCGTAGGACTACGGAGTCCTCCTCCGCACAGTTCCGCATCGCGTTGGCGCGCCGACATGTCATAGTCTGCCGGCATGTCAGCCCATCTGCCCTCATGGCACCCACCCGCGCGCCGCTTGCGGCGCCCGCGCCCCTTCGAACGCACGGCATTGCCGGAGGGTCATGTCCGGAGAGGGCGATTCCCCGCAGCCGGGCATCGATTCTGCATCCGTACGACGGCGCCATGACCGCCGCTTCCGACCGCCTCGCGCATTCCGCCGACCGCCTGACGGGCACGGACGCGCTGCGCTCCCTTTCGATCAACCATCGCACGGCGCCCATCGACGAGCTCGAGCGCATGGCGCTCTCGCCGGCCGCCGTGGCCGACCTCCACCAGAGCTTCCGAGCCCATGGGCTCGAGGCGGCCGTGCTCTCCACCTGCAACCGCACCGAGCTTTACAGTTACGCCGCGCGGCCCGGGGATCACGCGCGCGCCGAAGCGCTCCTGATGGCGGCCGCCGGTGACGCGGCCCCGACTCGTGGGCACTTCGCGGAGGCGGCCGGGCTCGCCGCCGCCACCCACCTCTTCCGCGTCGCGGCCGGGCTCGAATCGCTGGTCGTGGGCGAGGCCGAGGTGCTCGGCCAGGTGCGCACCGCCATCGAGGCGGCCGAGGCGGCGGGCACCGCCGGCTTCTTCCTCTCGGGACTGTTCCGCGCCGCGCTGCGCTTCGGCGGCCGCGCGCGCAGCGAGACCGGGATCGGCACCGGCGCACTCTCGGTGGCCTCGGCGTCGATCCAGCTGCTGGCGCGCGTGCACCCGGACCTATCCGCGTGCACCGTGCTGGTGGTGGGCGCCGGGACCACCGGTCTCAAGGCGGCGCGCCACCTCAAGGCGGAGCGCGTCGGCCGGCTGGTGCTGGCGAATCGCACGCCGCGGCGCGCCGAGGAGGAGGCGGCGGAGCTGGGCGCCGAGGCGGTGGCGCTCGAGGACGTCCCGCGCCTGCTGGTCGGGTTCGACGCGGTCGTGGTTGCGGCGCAGGTGGAGCGCCCGCTCATCACCGCCGTGATGCTCGGCGAGGCGCGCGCGGGTGCCAGCGAGCCGCTGGTGCTGATCGACGTGTCGCTCCCGCGGGCCATCGATCCCGCGTGCGCGAAGCTCGCGGGCGTGGTCCTGCACGACCTCTCGGGGCTCGAGCAGATCGTGGCCCACAACCGGGCCGGCCGCGAGGGCGAGATCCCGCGCGTCGTGGCACTGCTCGAGCAGGAGCTGCGGATGTTCGCGGCCCAGGCGCGCGAGTCGACCGTCCGGCCGCTGGTCGCCGAGCTGCGGCACCGCGCCGAAGCCATCCGTCGCGAGGAGATCGAGCGTGCGCTGGGCGACGGTCTGCGCGACGGTGCGCTGCTCGAGCGCGTGACCCGTCGCATCGTCGATCGGCTGCTGCGAGCACCCAGCGCGGCGTTGCGCCGCGGGGACCTGGCGCTCGACGAGCAGCATGCCCGCTATCTGCGGATGGTGTTCGGTCTCGGCGGGGAGGCGCCCGGTGACCACCATTAGGATCGGCACGCGCGCGAGCGCGCTGGCGCGCTGGCAGACGGACCACGTCATCGCCCTGTGGGGCCAGCGCGAGTCAGGACTCCACGTCGCCGTGGTCGACCTCAGCACCGCCGGCGACGACCTGCCCGAGGCGCCGCTCGAGGTGATGGAGGGCACCGGTTTCTTCACCTCGACGCTCGAGCGGGCGCTGCTCGAAGGCCGCATCGACGTCGCCGTGCACAGCTACAAGGACCTGCCCGTGGTGTCGGCCCCCGGTCTCTCCGTGGTGGCGGTCCCGGCGCGGGGGCCGGTCGAGGACGCGCTGTGCGCGCGCGACCGGCTGACGCTCGCCGGGCTCCCGCCCGGCGCCCGCGTCGGCACCTCGAGCCTGCGGCGCACCGCCCAGCTGCGCGCGCTGCGCCCCGACCTCGACTACCGCCCGCTGCGCGGCAATGTGCCGACCCGGCTGGCGCGGGTCGCGCGTGGCGACCTCGACGCCGTGGTGCTCGCCCGCGCCGGGCTCGAGCGCCTGGGCCTCGCCGACCGCGTCACCCAGGTGTTCCCGGTCGCCGACCTGCTGCCGGCGCCGGCCCAGGGCGCGCTCGCGCTCCAGGCGCGCGCGGACGACCAGGCACTCGCGCGACGGCTGGCGGCCCTGGACCACGCGGCCACGCGGCGGGCGGTCACCACCGAGCGCACCGTACTGCACCTGCTGCGTGGCGGTTGCTCGGTGCCGGTGGGAGCACTCGCCCGCGGCGAGGGCCCGATGGTGGCGGTGGACGCCGGCGTGTTCGCGCCCGAAGGCGATCGGGCCGTGCGGGTCGAGGTGATCGGAGCCACGCCCGAGGAGGCCGGCGCCGAAGCGGCGCGGCAGCTGCTCGCGCGCGGGGCGGGGGAGATCCTGGCCGCGCTGGAGCGGGTGCCGCGGGTCGCGGGCGAGGTGCGGCCGTGAGGGCGCACGCGCTGCGCGTCGCCGTCACCCGCGACGAGGGGCTCGATGGTCCGCTCACCGAGGCGCTCCGCCGCCGCGGGTTCGAGCCGGTGTCCTGCACGGTGGTGAACGACGCGCCTCCTCCCGAGCCCGAGCCGCTGGCGCGCGCGGCGCGGAACCTCGAGACCTACCAGTGGCTGGTGGTGGCAAGCCAGCGCGCCGTCGCGGCGCTGCTCGAGGCGCGTGGCGGGAAGCCCCTGCCGGCGTCCCTGCGCACGGCGGCAGTGGGGGCCAAGACCGCCGCGCGGCTGGCGGCCGGCGGCGCGGATTCGCCCCTGACCGCGCCGGGGGCCGGGGCCGCGGCGCTGATCGAGGCGCTGCGCGGCGCCGACCGGTGGCCGGGCCGCCGCGTGCTCATCCCGCGCGCCCTCGAGGGTGGCCGCGAGCTGGGCCAGTCGCTGCGTCACTGGGGGGCATGCGTGGACGAGGTGGTGGCCTATCGCACGCTGGAGCGGCCGCCGGACGAGATCATCGGCGCCTGGGACGCGGCACGGCCCGACGCGGTGGTGGTGGCGAGCCCCTCGGCGGCGCGGGCGCTGGTGCGGGCGGTGGGGGCCGACGCCCTGCGCCGGCTGGAGCGCGTGGCGGCGATCGGCTCGACCACGGCGATGCAGCTGATGGCGCTCGGCGTGCCGGCGGTGGTGCCGGCCCGTTCCGACTTCGAAGCCGTGGCGGACCTCCTCACCGGGCCGCCGGCCGAGGCTCCGCCGGAGGCGCACCGATGAGTTACCCGGCCCAGCGCGGGCGGCGGCTGCGCCGCACCGCGGGGTTGCGGTCGCTGGCGCGCGAGACGCGCCTCGCCGCCGATCAGCTGGTGGCGCCGCTGTTCGTCCACGAGGGCGAGCGCTCCCGCCAGGCCATCCCGTCGCTCCCCGGCCATGCGCGGCTGACGCCCGACCTCGCCGCCGAGGAGGCGGCCTCCCTCGCGGCACTCGGCGTCGGCTCGGTGCTGCTGTTCGGCATCCCCGCGCACAAGGACGCCGAGGGCAGCGCCGGCTGGGCCGAGGACGGGCTCGTGCCCCGCTCGATCCGCGCCATCAAGCGGCGCGTGCCCGACCTCGTGGTGTGGGCGGATGTCTGCCTGTGCGAGTACACCGACCACGGGCACTGCGGGATCCTCCGCGACGGCGAGGTGGACAACGACGCCACCCTGCCGCTGCTCGCGCGCGCCGCCGTGGCGTACGCGCGGGCCGGCGCCGACGTGGTGGCGCCCTCCGACATGATGGACGGCCGCGTCGGCGCGCTGCGCGCCGGCCTCGACCGGGCCGGGTTCGCGCACGCGGCGATCGTCTCGTACGCGGTCAAGTACGCCTCGGCCTTCTACGGCCCGTTCCGCGAAGCGGCCGGCTCGACACCGCGCCACGGCGACCGGCGCGGCTACCAGATGGACGGCGCCAACGTGCGCGAGGCGGTGCGCGAGGCGCAGAGCGACGTCGCGGAGGGCGCCGACGCCGTGATCGTCAAGCCCGGGCTCCCGTACCTCGACGTGGTCCGCGCGGTGCGCGAGCAGGTGCTGGTGCCGGTCGCGGCCTACCAGGTCTCGGGCGAGTACGCGATGCTCCACGCCGCCGCCGAGCGCGGCTGGCTCGACCTCGAGCGGGCGATGTGGGAGACCACGCTGGGTCTCCGGCGCGCCGGCGCCGACCTCGTGATCTCGTACTTCGCCCGCACACTGGCCGAGCGGATCGGCGAGGGGCGCATGATTGCCGAGGCGGAGCGATGAGTACCACCGGGGTGGACAAGGACGCCGCCGCCGGGCTGTTCGGGCGCGCGCTCCGCGTGACGCCGGGCGGTGTCCACTCACCGGTGCGGGCATTCCGCTCGGTCGGGCTGCCGCCGCTGGCGCTGGTCGAGGCACACGGCGCCCGGGTGCGCGACGCGGAGGGCCGCGAGTACGTGGACTGGATCGGCGGCTGGGGCCCGGCGCTGCTGGGCCACGGCCACCCGGCCGTGGTCGCGGCCATCGAGCGGCAGGCGCGCCGCGGGGTGCTGTTCGGGCTCGCCTCGCCCGACGAGGTGGAGCTGTCCGAGCGCGTCACCGCGCGCGTGCCGGGCTGCGAGATGGTGCGCTTCGTCGTCACCGGCACCGAGGCGGCGATGAGCGCCGTGCGGCTCGCCCGCGCGGCGACCGGCAGGCCCGGGATCGTCAAGTTCGCCGGCGGCTACCACGGGCACGGCGACGCGTTCCTCATCCGCGCGGGCTCCGGTGCCACGACCTTCGGCGTCCCGGATTCCCCGGGGGTGACCGCGGGCGCCGCCCGCGACACGCGCATCGCGCGTTACAACGACCTCGACGACGTGGACCGCGTCTTCCGCGAGGCCGCGGACGGCATCGCCGCGGTCATCGTCGAACCGGTGGCGGGCAACATGGGCTGCGTGCCGCCCGCGCCGGGATTCCTCGCCGGGCTGCGCGAGCGCTGCGACCGGCACCGGGCGCTGCTGATCTTCGACGAGGTGATCACCGGGTTCCGGCTCGGCCCGGGTGGGGCGGCGCGGCACTTCGGCGTGACGCCCGACCTGGTCACGCTCGGCAAGGCGCTGGGCGGCGGCATGCCGCTCGCAGCCTTTGGCGGTCGCGCCGACCTCATGGGGCAGGTCTCGCCCGCGGGGCCGGTCTACCAGGCCGGCACCTACGCGGCGCATCCGCTGTCGATCGCGGCGGCGCTGGCGGTGATGGATGCCCTCGACCAGGATCCGGGTCTCTGGGCCCGTCTCGACGCGGCGGGCGAGCGGCTGGCGGCCGGCCTCTCGACCGCGGCCCGTGGCGCGGGGATCGCGGCGCAGCTGCAGCGGGTCGGCTCCATGTGGACGCTCTTCTTCTCGCCGCGCCCGGTGCGCTCGTGGGACGACGCGGAGGCGGTGGACCGCGACCGCTACGCCGCCTTCTTCCGCGGCATGCTCGCGCGCGGTGTCCTGCTCCCGCCCTCGGCGTTCGAGACCGCGTTCGTCTCGGCGGCGCACGGCGAGGCCGAGATCGCGCACACGGTGGAGGCGGCGCGCGCCGCGCTGGCGGAGGCGGCGTCGTGAACGACCGCTTCCTGCGGGCCTGCCGGCGCCAGCCGGTCGACCGGACGCCACTCTGGATCATGCGCCAGGCCGGCCGCTACCTCCCCGAGTATCGCGAGCTGCGCGCGCGCGTGGATTTCCTGACCCTGTGCCGCACCCCCGAGCTGGCGGTGGAAGCGAGCCTGCAGCCGCTGCGCCGCTTCGCGCTCGACGCGGCGATCGTATTCTCCGACATCCTCATCCCGCTCGAGGCGCTGGGCTGCACGCTGGCCTTCGACCCGGGTCCGCGGATCGCGCGGCCGCTGCGCACCGCCGCCGACATCGATGCGCTGCGGCCGCGTCCGATCGCCGAGGTCACGCCGTTCGTGGGCGAGGCGGTCGCACTCCTGCGCCGCGATCTGGCGGGGAAGACGCCCGTGATCGGCTTCTGCGGCGCCCCCTTCACGCTTGCGGCCTACCTGGCCGAGGGCGAGGGGCGCGAGGGCTTCGTGCAGGTGAGGGCGTTGCTGCATCGCGATCCGGCGGCGCTCACGCGGCTGCTCGAGAAGCTCTCGGCGCTGATGAGCGATTACCTCAACCTCCAGATCGCCGCGGGGGCGCAGGCGGTCCAGATCTTCGACTCGTGGGCGGGTCTCCTCTCGCCCGCCGACTTCCGTGCGTTCGCCCTGCCCGCCGTGCGGCGGCTGATCCAGGGGCTCGCGCGCGACGGCGTGCCGGTCATCTACTTCGCGCCGGCGGCCGGACACCTGCTCGAGGACGCGGCGTCGTTGGGAGCCGACGTGGTCGGCGTCTGCTGGCGCACGCCGATCTCGGAGGCGCGCGCGCGCACCGGCGGGCGCGTGGCGCTGCAGGGGAACCTCGACCCGGCGGTCCTGCTCGCGACCCCCGAGGCCGTGCGGGCGCGGGTACTGGCCGTGCTGGAGGACGCGGGCGAGCGGCCCGGCCACATCATGAACCTGGGCCACGGCATCCTGCCCGAGACGCCGATCGCCTCGGTCGAGGCGCTGGTGGAGACGGTGGCGGCGTTCTCCGCGAGGCCGGCATGAGCGCGCCCAGCGGACGCCCGAGCACCGCGGAGCTGCTGGCGCGCTACGACCGGCCCGGCCCGCGCTACACCTCCTACCCGACCGCGGTCGAGTTCCACGCCGGGTTCACCGAGCGGGACTACCGCGAGCGCCTCGCCGCCGCCGACGCGCAGGCCGATTCCCCGCTCTCGGTCTACGCGCACCTGCCGTTCTGCGAGGAGCGCTGCCTCTATTGCGGCTGCAACGTGGTCATCACCAGGCACCGCGACGTGGCGGACCGCTACCTGGACCACGTGCTGCTCGAAGTGGACCTGCTCGCCCGGCACCTGCCGCATCGCCGCCGGGTGTCGCAGATGCACTGGGGCGGTGGCACGCCCACCTACTACCCGCCGGCCGATCTCGAGCGGCTCTTCCACGCGGTCGCCGAGCGTTTCACGTTCACCGCCGACGCGGAGATCGGGATCGAAGTGGATCCGCGCGTGACCAGCGCGGCGCAGATCGCGGTGCTGCGGCGGCTCGGCTTCAACCGCATCTCGATGGGGGTCCAGGATTTCGCGCCCGAGGTGCAGGAGGCGGTGCACCGCGTCCAGAGCTACGCGCTCACGAAGGCACTCATCGACCGCTCGCGCGCCGAGGGCTTCCACTCGGTCAACATCGACCTCATCTACGGGCTGCCCTACCAGAGTGCCGCGGGCTTCGCGCGCACGCTCGAGCAGGTGGTCACGCTGCGGCCCGAGCGCGTCGCCGTCTACTCCTTCGCCTATGTGCCCTGGATCAAGGCGCACATGAAGCACATCCCCACCGCCGCGTTGCCCGACGCCACGCTCAAGCTCGAGCTGCTGGCGCTCACCATCGACGCCTTCACGCGCGCCGGCTACCGGCAGATCGGGATGGACCATTTCGCGCTCCCCGAGGACGAGCTCGCGCGCGCCGTCGAGGCGCGCACGCTGCACCGGAACTTCATGGGCTACACCGTGCAGACCGCGCGGGACATGGTGGCGCTGGGCGTCTCGGGGATCGGCGACCTCCAGGGCGCCTACGCGCAGAACGTCAAGAAGCTGCCCGAGTACTACGCGGCCCTCGGCGCCGGACGGTTCCCGGTCGAGCACGGCATCGCCCTGGACGCCGACGACGTGGTGCGCCGGCACGTGATCACCAGTCTCATGTGCAACTTCCACCTCGACCTGCGCGAGGTGGAGCGCCTCTTCGACCTGTCGTTCCACGACGCCTTCGCGACCGAGCTGGCCGAGCTGATCGGCGCGGACTCGCCGGCCGCGCACGGCCTCATCTCCGTCACCCCCGACGCGATCGCGGTCACCGCGCTCGGGCGGCTGTTCGTGCGCAACGTCTGCATGGTCTTCGACCGCTACCTGCGCGCCAAAGCCACGCCGGAAAGACCGGTCTTCAGCCGCACGGTATGACCGCCACGCGCGTGGTCGTGATCGGCGGGGGCATCGTCGGGCTGACGGCCGCGTACCGGCTCCGCGAGCGCGCCGCGCGGGGCGCCGAGGTGGTGTTGCTCGAGGCCGCTGACCGCGCCGGCGGACACGTCGGTACCGTGCACGAGGACGGCTTCGTGGTGGAGGCCGGACCCAACGGTTTCCTGAGCCGTGCCTCGGAGCCCGAACCCCTCGCCCTGATCGCCGATCTCGGGCTCGCCCCGTCGCTGATCGAGGCGCGCCCCGCCGCGCGGCGCCGCTTCGTGGCGCACGGTGGCCGGCTGCGCCGGGTGCCCGACTCGCCGCCCGCCTTCCTCACCTCCGACGCGCTCACCCCGGGCGGCAAGCTCCGGTTGCTGATGGAGCCCTTCGCCCGCCGCGCCCCGCCGGGGGCCGAGGAGAGCGTCTACGAGTTCGCCTGCCGGCGGGTCGGCCGCGAGGCGACCGAGGTGCTCGTGGACACGGCTGTCTCGGGCATCTCGGCCGGCGACAGCCGCGAGCTCTCGGTGGCGGCGGCGTTCCCGCTCATGACCGAGATGGAGCGCGATCACGGGAGCCTGATCCGCGCGCTGTTCGCGCGCCGCCAGCCGCCGGCCCGGCTGGTGAGCCTGGCGGGCGGGATGGGCACACTCAGCGAGGCACTCGCCGAGCGGCTCGGCGGCGGCGTGCGCACCGGCGCCCGCGTGCGGCGGCTCGAGCGCTCCGCGGACGTCTGGCAGGTGCGGCTCGAGGACGGCGCGGCGCTCGCGGCCGACCGGGTGGTGCTGGCCGCACCCGCGTCGCGCGCGGCGACGATGGTGGCGGACCTCGACCCCGAGCTGGCCCGCGGGCTCGCCGCGTTCCCCTACGCCGGGCTCGCCGTGGTGGCGCTCGCCTTCCGCGCCGACGCCCTGCCCGGGCGCCTCGACGGGTACGGCTACCTGGTCGCGCGGAGCGAGGGGTTCGACACGCTCGGCGTGGTGTGGGACTCGTCGCTGTTCGAAGGCCGCGCGCCCGCGGGCATGGTGCTGCTGCGCGCGATGCTCGGCGGTGCACGGCGTCCCGAGGTGGCGGCACTGGCCGAGGAGGAACTCCTGCGGCGGGCGTGCGCGGAGCTGGGACGCGTGCTCGGAACGGAGGCGGCGCCGGTGCGGAGCTGGGTCTGGCGGTGGCCGCAGGCCATCGCCCAGTACACGCGCGGTCACCTCGAGCGCGTGGCGGAGGTCCGTGCCCGCGCCGCGCGGATTCCGGGGTTCGAGCTCTGCGGCACCTCCTACGACGGGATCGCCTTGGGCGCCGGGGTGATCTCGGCCGAGCGCGCGGTGGCGCGGCTGCTCGCGCCGGACGCGGCGGCGGGCCGGGCGGCGGCCGGGGCGGAACGGGTCCCCGACGCCCGCGCGGTGATCGCCGCCGGCGGGGCCGCCGCGCTTCCCGCCGACCAGGCACGGGCCGCGCGGGCGGGGGTGGCGTGAACCGGCGCCACGTCGTCCTCGTCACTTACGGCGAGCCGCCAACGCCCACCTACCTCGCGCAGCTCCGCTACTCCTGGCGCATCCTGCTCGGGCTCACGCGCGCGGTGGCGCCCATCCCGGCCATCGCACTGCCGGTGATCGCGCTGTCGCGGGCGCGCTTCCGGAACCGTCTCTGGACCGCCGAGCGCTACCGCTCGCCGCTCGAGCCCATCACGCTGGCGCAGGCGGGCGGGCTCGCCGCGGCGCTCACCGCCCAGGCCGGCGACGCCGATTGGCGCGTGCACGTGGCCTACGAGTTCCGGGATCCGCTGCTCACCACCCTGCTCGACCGCCTGCCGGCCGACGAGCCTGTCGACGTCGTTCCTATGTACGTCGCGGACTCCGCGTTCACGCACGAGATCGCGCGCACCACCGTGGCCCGCTGGACGCGGCGATCCCCGGGCGGGCGGCCCGCCCCGGTGTGCGTGCTGCCGCCGCTCGACGAGGAGACCTTCGCGGACCTCTCCGCGGCCCACGTCGCGCGCGAGGCGGCCGCGCGCGGCGCCGCAGGTGAGGGTTGGGCGCTGGTGCTCGCCGCCCACGGCACGCTGCTGGAGCCGCCGCGCCCGATCGAGACCGGCCGCGCGGCCACCGAGCGCATCGCCGCCGGCATCGCGCGTCGCCTGTCCGGCCGATTCGGCAGGGTGCAGCCCGGCTGGCTCAATCATGTCTACGGCGGGCGATGGACGGAGCCGCCGGTGGACGAGGCGCTGAAACGGGTGGCCGATGCGGGCTACCGGCGCGTCGTCTACTTCCCGTTCGGCTTCTCGGCCGACAACGCCGAGACCGAGCTGGAGGGGCGGATCGCCCTGCGCGGCGAGCCCCGGCTCGAGGTGGTCCATCTGCCGTGCCTCAACGCGGCGCCCGAGTTCCTCGGCGCGCTCGCGCGCCAGCTGGTGGAGACGGCGCGCGCGAGCGGCATGGCCGCCTGACGGCGGTCCCGGCCGGGAGCGTCCGCGACCTTCCCGGGCGTCCGCCCGAAGCGCCTGCGCGCATACTTCCTCCATGACCGGCGGCGGCTCGCGCTTCTGAGCCGGGAGGCGTAGCGCACGCTGCGCGAGCATGTGGGGGCCGCACTCGGCGAGCGCGAGGTGATCCCCGGAGCGATCGTGTGCGTGCAGAGCTTCGGCTCGCTCGCGCACGGGCATCCGCACCTCCATGGGCTCCTGACCGACGGCGGGTTCCGGCG
>JBBTLZ010000103.1:0-27746 GCA_038068435.1 Candidatus Eiseniibacteriota bacterium
CGCCGCGACGCGCGCGCGGCCCCACCACGTCCGCGACGCTCTCGGCCGGCACGGGCTTGAACTCCATGACCTCCTGCGCCGCCGCGGGCGAGGGCGCGAGCCGCCCCAGCGAGCGCACTGCGGGAGGCACGAGGTGCCCCGCCCCGTGCCCGGAGTGGTGGAGCAGCGCCGCCAGGGTCCCGAGCGAGAGCACGGTGCCGCATGCCGCAGCGATCAGGAGCAACGCGGGGAGTCGTCGCATGGTCATCGGCCTCCGCCCATCACGGTGATGTCGCCAGACGTGGTGTGCAGGACCATCGGGGTCCTGCCGCCGCGGATCGTACCGGTCACGCTGCGCCGCGAGACACTGCGCATCTCCATCGGCAGCCCCACCTCCAGCGAACCGCTCGAGGTCCGCAGGTCGAGCGCGCAGCGGACCGCGGGATCCAGGTCGAGGCGGATCTCGCCGCTCGAGGTGCTCGCCTCGACCCCGATCAGGGGTTCGCGCAGGCCGAGCGTCACGTCGCCGCTCGAGCTGCCCACCCGGACCATACCCGACACCGCGCGCGCCACCACCTCGCCGCTCGATGACTCCGCGCGCAATCCGCGCGGGGCGCGGTCGGCGTGGAGGTCGCCGCTCACGCTGGAGAGCGCGAGACTGTCCTCGGCTCCGGTCACGGTGATGTCGCCGCTCGAGGTCGAAGCCCGGAGCGGACCCGCCACCTGCCGGATCACCAGGTCGCCGCTCACGCTGCTCACGCGCGCCTGGCGGAGTCCGTCGGCGCTGACATCGCCGCTGGTGCTCGAGGCTTCGACGCGGTCGCCGGCCGATCGGACCTCGATGTCGCCGCTCGTGCTCCTGAGCACCTGCGGGCCGCTGACACCGTCGGAGCGGATGTCGCCGCTGGTCTCGCGCACGACCACCGCCAGCCCCGGCGGGACCTCGGCCGCGATGCGCACCTCGTAGCGCGGGAACATCCGGCCGTCGACGGTGAAGAGATCCGACAGGCCGATCCGGATGCGGCGGCGCTGCTGATAGCGGACGTCCACGAGATAGCGGCCGCCGCGGATGCCCGCCTCGACCACGATCCCGCGCGCCACCTCCTGTGCCCGCTCCCGGCGGCCGACCCGCACGATCTTGAGGGCGGTGATGTGCAGGCGCCCATCGGGACTGGGGAGCAGATCGACGCGGCCGCGCGCGTTGTCGATCTCGAGGGACGAGAAGCCCCGCACCTCGACGGTCTTCTGGCTCTGCTCGCGCCAGACCTCGTCTCCCGCCAGCGCCGGTCGGTCGGCCACCAGGACCGCCGCCAGGGCGAGCACTCGCCATCTCACGATCGGAACCCTCCTTGGGACGGCTCGACTACGCGCCCGGGGGGTGGGGGGTTGCGCGCCGCAGGGGGGCCGGGGGCCGCCGGCACCCCCGTCGAGGCCGGCAGGCCTCCCGCCCGGAACAGCAAGGAGGGAAGTCCCCGAGCGAGTCGGTTCCTTCCCTCCCCTGATGCTTATGTGATGGGCTGCATTCTCAGCGGTGGCTCAGTGACCCATGCTGGTGTCAGCCACCGCCGTGTCGGGCATCGTCTCGGCCGGAGGCATCGACGTCTCGGCAGGCGTCGTGGTCGTCTCTTCCGCCTTCTGGGCACAACCCACGACGGCGAGAGCCAGAGTCAGCGCCAGGAGGGCGACCATCGTCATTGCGACAAACTTCCGCATTCTTCCTTCACCTCCTCTCGGTCCCGCCGCTCCGGGCATCGACCCGGGCGCGGCGCTGATTGTCGGTTGGACTCAATAGACAAAAAACACCACTCGAAAGCGGTGTCTCGGCTGGCAGCGTCCGTGCGTCAGAGCGGGGATATGCATGTCGGTGTCGTTCGGAACCGTGCGCGTGTGTCTCGCGCCGGCATAGACAAACGCCGCGGTAGGCTAGGGTGACGCTCCCCGGATGTCAATCCCGAATTTTTCCCCCGGCGAGGCCGGGTCGAGAGGTTAACTCCAAGCGGCTACGACCCTTGAAGCGCCTGTTCGAGGTCGCCGACCAGATCCTCCACGTCCTCGATGCCCACCGAGAGCCGCAGCAATCCGTCCGCGAACCCCATCGCCAGCCGCGTCTCGCGCGGCACCGAGGCGTGGGTCATCGACGCCGGGTGGCAGACCAGGCTCTCGACGCCGCCCAGGCTCTCGGCGCGCGCGAAGATGCGGAACCGGTCGAAGACGCGACGGCCGGCCTCGAGGCTCCCCTCACCCGGGATGAACGAGATCATCCCGCCGAACCCCGACGCCTGGCGGCACGCCAGCGCGTGCTGGGGATGCGCGGGCAGCCCCGGGTAGAAGACGGCGCCGACCCGCGGGTGCCCGGCGAGGAAGCGGGCGATCACCGAGGCGTTCTCCTCGTGCCGCTTCATGCGCACGGCGAGCGTCTTGGTCCCGCGCAGCGCCAGCCAGCAGTCCATGGGGCCGGGCACGCCGCCGGTCGCGTTCTGGAGGAAGCGCAGCGACTCGGCCAGCTGCTCGTCGCTGGTGATGAGGGCCCCGCCCACCATGTCGCTGTGCCCGTTAAGATACTTGGTCACCGAGTGGAGCGCCACGTCGGCCCCGAGCGCCAGCGGCCGCTGGAAGAACGGCGTCATGAATGTGTTGTCCACCACCACGGCGATGCCACGCCGGCGCGCGCGCGCGCTCACCGCCGCGATGTCAGTGAGCTGCATCATCGGGTTGGTCGGCGTCTCGACGAACAGCATCCGGGTCGCGGGGAGGAACGCGCGCTCGACCGCGTCGGGATCGTCTGTCGGGATGAACGAGAACGCGAGGCCGAGCCGCTTGAGCACCTTGTCCATGAGGCGGAAGGTGCCGCCATAGAGATTGTGCCCGGCCACCACGTGGTCGCCCGCCGAGAGGGTCTGGAGCAGCGTGTTGGTGGCCGCCAGCCCCGAGGCGAAGCAGAACCCGAAGCGCCCGCCTTCGAGGGCGGCGAGGTTGCGCTCGAGTGCGAAGCGGGTGAGGTTGTGCGTGCGCGCGTACTCGAAGCCCTTGTTGCGTCCGAGCGCCTCCTGGGCGTAGGTCGAGGTCTGGTAGATCGGCACCACGACCGCGCCGGTGGCTGCGTCGGGCTCCTGGCCCGCGTGGATCGCCCGGGTGCTGAAACCGGCGTCGGGAGGAAGCGAGGACTCGCCGCCCATCACTCCCCTCCCGCGATGAACTGCAGCATGTCGAAGCGCGTGAGGATGCCGACCACCGCGCCGTCCTCGCCCACCAGCACGGCCGGGTTGCGCGCGGCGAGCAGGCGCGTCACGCGCTCGAGCGGCTCGTCGCTCGCCACCACCGGGAGCGGCTCCGCCATCCAGCCCTCGACCGGCTTCTCGAGCGCGGTCGGGTCGGCGAGCGCCGCCCGCAGGATGTCGCTGTCGTAGAGCGTCCCCACCAGCTCGCGCCCCCGGAAGACCGGGATCTGGGTCACGTTGTGCTGCTCGACCAGCGCCAGCGCGCGCTTGAGCGGCTCGCCTGCCTGGACCGTGAGCAGCGGCGGCACGGCGCGCGACTTGGAGCCGACGAGGTCCTTCGCCGAGGCGGCGCTCGGGTCGAGCAGGTGGTTGTCGCGCATCCACTCGTCGTTGTGCACCTTGCTCAGATATCGCTCTCCGGTGTCGGGCAGGATCACCACCACCAGCGCGTCGGCCGGCAGGCCCTTCGCGACCTGGAGCGCCACCCACGCGGCCATCCCGCCGGAACCGCCGGTGAAGAGCGCCTCCTCGCGCGCCAGCCGACGCGCCGTGTTGAGTCCGTCGCGATCGGTGCACGCAATCACCTGGTCGATGAGCGAGAAGTCGGTCGCGCCGGGGATGAAATCCTCGCCCACGCCTTCGATCTTGTAGGTGTGCGGCTCGGACATCTCGCGCGTCTCGTGATAGTGCTTGAGGATCGAGCCCACCGGGTCGGCGCCGATCACAAGCACGCCCGCGTCCTTCTCCTTGAGGTAGCGCGCCACGCCGCTGATGGTCCCACCGGTGCCCATGCCGGCGACGAAGTGGGTGATCTTGCCCGCGGTCTGCTGCCACAGCTCGGGACCGGTCGTCTCATAGTGCGCCTGCGGGTTGGTCGGGTTGTGGTACTGGTTGGCGAGGAATGCGCCCGGCCGTTCGGCGGCGATGCGCCTGGCGACCGAGTAGTAGGACTCCGGCGAATCGGGCGCCACGGCGGTCGGGCTGAGCAGCACCTCGGCACCGAAGGCCTTGAGCAGGTTCACCTTCTCGCTCGAGACCTTGTCGGGCATGCACAGCACGGCGCGGTAGCCCTTGATGGCGGCCACCATGGCGAGCCCCAGCCCGGTGTTGCCCGAGGTGCACTCGACGATGGTGCCACCGGCCTTGAGCCGGCCGTCGCGCTCCGCCTCCTCCACCATGGCGAGCCCGATCCGGTCCTTGATGCTGCCGCCGGGGTTGAAGCTCTCCATCTTGGCGAGCACCGGACAGGCGCAGCCCTTCACCAGCGCGCGGATGCGAACCAGCGGGGTATGACCGATCGTCTCGAGGATGTTCTCGTGGTACTCCACGCCGTCGAGGATGGGGTTCGCGGGGGCGGCGGAGGCGGGCATCGGGTGGGGGCTCACGTCGGAATGGCTCCTGTGCGGTCGTGCGTCGCGCTCGGCGAGGGCTTCGGGGCCGGCGCGCCTCCGGCGGGCGCCCGTCACGGGCGCGGGAGGCCGCATGCTGTGGGCCGGTTCGGGAGACTAGGAGCGGGGCCGGGCGGCGTCAAGGCACCGTGCTGGGCCGTGCAGGGAGCAATCAGTTGACCACGGATGAGCGGTGAAGTCATCGCTCCTCCCTGATGGGGCGGCCGGGATGGCATGCGCAATTGGCGAAGGATGGGTCGCATCGCTCCGCCGCGTCACGGCGACCCGCGGGCGGCCCTTCGCGGGCGTCGCTCCACCGCGGGACGGCGGCTACCGCGGCCGCAGGCTGGCGATCACGGCCAACGCCAGGAGTCCCAGGTTCTCCAGGAGCTTGACGACGCCGACACTCCCGGCGTCGGCGGTGCCGAAGCAGCCACACTCGATGTCGAGGCCACGGACGACCGCCGCCGCGACCACGGCGACGAAGAGTGCCATGAGCCCGGCGACCACCACCGAGCCCGCCTGCGGGCGCAGGCGGAGCAAGATGGCCAGTGCCGCGAGCAGCTCGATCCAGGGCAGCGTGATCGCCAGCAGGTTCTCGAGGCCGAACGGGAGCAGCCGGTAGTAGTGGATCTGGCGAGCGAAGGCTCCGGCGTCGCCGATCTTGGCGAGGGCCGCGGCCAGGAACAACAGCCCGACCGCGACCTGGGCGAGCAGCACGCTGCGCGGATGGGTGAGCACGCGCGCCACGACGCTCATCGCCCGCCGCTCCCGCGCTCGACCGGGTGACCCGCCGCCGCCCATTCCGGGTACCCGCCCCCGTAGACCAGCACCTTCCGGTGGCCGGCCTCGATGAGCGTCCGCGCGAGCTCGAGCGACGCCTCGCACGTGCCTCCCTCGCAGTAGGCGATGATTGGCCGGCCCTGCACGGGAAGCGTCTTCATGCGGTCGGGCTCACCCTGCGCCTCCGCGTTGGTCAAGCGCAGCGCTCCCGGGATGTGGCCGGCCTCGAACTCGGCCGGGTCCCGAGCGTCGATGAACAGAGCCGCGCGGGCGTCGAAGAACCGCTTCACCGTCGCCAGCTCGACCTGGATCGGCTGGCCGGCCGCGGGGATGAACGGGAGCGGTGCCGCCGGGCGGGGATCAGCCGCCGCCGACCCGGTAGTCGCAGACCCCTCGGTCGCCGCGTGGGTGGAGCCGGCTGCGTCCGAGGCGGGCCTACCGGGGGACGTACCCGACGCCGGCCCGCCTCCGGCGCCGCGAGCGGGACCCCCGACGCCGGCACCGGGCGCCGCGGCCGGCGAGGTCGCCCTCCCAGCGTCCGGAGTCCGGACCTCCCCCGAGGGAGCTGTGGTCGCGGCCTCTGGCCGCGTCAGGCTCTCGAGCCTCGCGAGCTCCGCCCTGGCCGCCACCCAGGGGATCCCGCGGGGCGGGCGGGTCGCGAGTCCCACCCCGTTGTACACGATGCCCAGTACGGCGCCCGCGAGCACGATGACCACCACCTCGCGGCGCACCGACGTCTCGCTGCACATCCTCTCTCCCCTCTCCCGTGGCCTGGACTCACGTGGGCAGGCCGGCGCGAGGCCGGACACCGGCGCTCATTCTAGACGGTCAGGCGCGGTCGGCTCCACGACATCGGACCCGCGGTTGTGAGGGTGATGTCATTTCGAGCGGCTCGCGCCGCGGGGTCGGCCGGGGAGAGCGGCTCGCGCGGCGCGAGCGGGGCGCCGTCGCCCCGATCCAGCCCGGGCGGCCCGGTCGCGGGGAGCGGGGCCGGGCCGGGCCGCCCGCGCGACCTTCTCTACTGCGAGCCGGGGCTCTTGGTCATCGAGCCGGGGCCGGCGCGCTTGCTCTTCAGCGTCTCGCCCGAACGATTGCTGTGCAGGATCATGGGCCGCTTCGACTGCCAGTTCCAGTGCGGATCGTTCTCGCCCTGGTGGCAATCGACGCACACCTGCTCGGTCACGGTCTTGTGTGGGTTGGCGAACGCCTCGTGCATCGTCCCCATGCCGTGACAGCTCTCGCACTGGACGTTGGCCAGCTTGGGCGCGTCGGCCGCGACCTGGAATCCACCCGGCTTGCGGTAGCCGACCACGTGGCAGCCGACGCACTCGGGCTTGGTGTCATTCCCGTCGTCGATCAGGGTCTTCCACGCGAGCGAATGCGACGTGGTCTTCCACTGCTCGCCTTCGTCCTGGTGACAGCGCATGCAGAGCTCGGCGCCCAGGTACCGGTCCGGGTTGTCCGCTGACTTGTTCTTCGCCGCCTCCACCGCGCGCTCCTTGCCGAGCTTGCGCAGCTTCTCGTTGAAGCCGTCCTCGAAGGCCTTCACCAGCTTGGCCATCTCGGCGCGCTCGCCCACCTCGGGCCCCAGCATGAACGCCTCGCATTCCCCCGTGGCCTGGCGGCGCGCGGCGTTGAGCGTGACAATCGTGCGGCCCATGTACTGGCCCTGCTCGCCGCCGTAGCAGGCGATGGTGTTCTTGATCATGCGCCCCTTCATCAGCAGCGAGCTGGCGTGGCCGATCACCAAGACGTCGATGCCGGGCACCGTCGCGGCCAGGTCCTCGCTCTCGACCTTGCCGAGCTGCGAGAGCAGCACGGTCACGGTCGCGCCCTTCTTCTTCATCTCGGCGATCACCCGCCGCGCGGCGGCGGTGGGCTCCTCGACCTTGAGCGAGTCCTGCGACGGGCCGTAGGCGACCTTGTCGTTCATCAGGCCGAAGATGCCGACCCGCACGGTGCCGACCTTCTTGATGATGTAGGGCGTGAGCGCGGGCTTGCCGCTCGCCCTGAGGAAGAGGTTGGCGCACACGACCGGCAGGCCGGAGCGCTGGATGTTGGCCTTGAGGAAGGAGTAGCCGAAGCGCAGCTCCTTCTCGCCCGCCCCCACCGCGTCGGTCCCGAGCAGCTTCATCCCGTCCATCATGAAGTTCGCGACGTCCCGGTACTCGGGAGCGTCGCTCTCGGGGAAGAAACCACCCGCGTCGACCAGAAGGACCTGGTCGTAGCCCGCCCTGATGCTGTCCGCGAAACTGGCCCGCCGGGCCAGGCCCCCCCTGGGCGTGTGTCAGCCACAGGGGCTCGTCTTCCCCTTCACGTCGGTCGTGGAGAGGATGACGAGCTTGTCGGGCTCCTTGAGGGTGGCCTTCGGGGCGGTCGCGCCGGCCAGCACGAGCCAGGCGAGGACGACCAGCACGGCGCTGGCGAGGATGCGAGGTGCCAACGACTTCATCGGGATGGGTCTCCGATCCGGTCCGACGATCCCAGTGCGGCCTTGAGCGTAACGGAAAAGCGGGGAGAGTCTACGGTCGCCGCGCCGGGAGCGTCAAGGCCGGAGCGGGCCGGATGCGGGAGTCGGCGGGCACCGGCGGGCGCCCGTGCCGATGGGCGCCTGCCGCCTCCGCCGCCCCCTCAGCGAGCGGTCCCGCCCCCCGGCATCGCGGCACTTCCGCCCGGCGCCTTCTTGACGTAGCGGTCGAACCATTCGATCACCCGCGACCAGTAGTCGAGCACGGTCTCGCGCCCGGCCGGGCCGTGGTCCTCATACGGGTATTCGATCAGCGTCACGGTTTTGCCAAGCCCGTTCAGCGCCTCGAACATGCGCTGCGACTGGATCGGGTTGGTGCCGACGTTGGTATCGTCCAGGTTGTGCAGCAGCAACAGCGGCGACTGGATCTGCCCGGCGTAGAGGAACGGCGACATCTGGAGATAGGTGTCGCGTGCCTCCCAGAGCGTCCGCTCCTCGGCCTGGAAGGTGAACGGGGTCAGCGTCCGGTTGTAGGCGCCGTCGCTTGCCGAGCCCGCCTTGAACAGGTCGGTGTGGGCGAGCAGGTTGGCGGTGGAGAAGGCGCCGTAGGAATGCCCGCCCACCCCGACGCGTTGGGGGTCGCAGAAGCCCCGGCGTGCGCACTCGTCGATGGCCGCCCTGGCGCTCAGCCCGATCTCCCTCACGTACCCGTCGTTGGTCCCGACCACCGCGATGTCGGCGTAGACCACGGCGTAGCCCTGCGTCACCAGCACTTCGGGATTGAGCGCGCTCTGCGACGGGAACCGGTTGGGTGAGCGCCGGTTCTGTGACGCCGCAGCGGCCGAGCGGTAGTCGGTCGGGTAGACCCAGAAGATGGTGGGCAGCCGTGAGCCGGGCTTCCAGTCCGCGGGCAGCACCGCTTCGGCGTTCAGCTCGACCGAGTCCGGTCGCATGAACTTGAACTGGAACCGCTGCGACGCCGTGAGCGCCGGCGCCGGGTCCGCGAAGTCACTGAGCGCGCGGCCCGACCCGCTGTCGCGCGTACCCCGTTTTCCCGCCTCGCGGACGAAGTAGTTCGGCACCTCGCGGTTCGACTGGCGCGAGGTGACGAAGCGCCTGCCGTCCGCCGAGAGCAGCACGAGCACCGGCTCGAGATGTGTGGGCGCGCTCTCGTAGAGGCGGGTGGTCTTCCCGCTCGCGAGATCCATGCGGTCGAGGAACGGACGCTGGCCGTCCTTGCGGAAGCCGTCGCCGGCGAGATAGAGGGCAGCGCCATCGGTGGTCGTCCAGGCCATGGCGAGGTGGCCGACGCGCTTGAGCAGCGGCCGGCCCGGGTCGTCGTAGACCCCTTCGGTCGAGCGGTCCACGCGGATCTGGCGCCCGGGCCGGGCCTGGTAGGGATCGATCCAGCCGGTGCGGACGCGGCGGCGCGGCTGGTACTCCTCGTGGAACACCAGCCGCCGGCCGCTCATCGTCCACCAGGCGCCCTGGAACTGATGGTCGCTCGTGCACACCACCCGCGCCTCGCCCGTGAACGGGGCGTCGAGCCGCATGAGCCGGTCCGTCCCCGGCTGCGCGAGGGTGGTGTCCCTGATCGCCTTGAGCGGGTCGGCCCCGGGGGTGTCCTGCCACGAGAAGAACCAGATCGTCTGCCCGTCCGGCCCCCACATCGCATCGCGCGGCCCCGGCAGCGCCACGCTCGAGACCGCGCTCCGGTCGTTGAGCGGCAGGTCACCGATCTTCGCCACCCGCCGCCCGTCGCTGCTCCACAGCTCGACGAACCGCGGGAAGAGGTAGATGGGGAACCCGAGCGGGGCCGGCTCGGTGAGGCGTTCGACGATCAGATTCCGCTCGTCGGGAGAGATCTCCCAGCCGCTGATCAGGGCGGGCTTGCCGATCGGCTGCGGCGCCCCGCCGTCGATGGGGACCCGCACGAGCTGGGAGGCCGCGTACCACGCGAGGCGGGCCTGGTCGTCGGCGTTGCGCAGCACGTCGCGGGCGGTGCGCTGCGGCGTCGGGCGCCCCGCGCCCACGCGCACCTGCGGCCCCGGGGGGATGCGATTCGGCGCGGCGAGCGGCGTCGGGTCGCCGGGCACCACCGCGCACCAGATCGAGCGGTCGTCGTTCGACCACTCGGGCGGGTTGGGGATCACCGTGTTGAGATGAACGCCCTCGCAGCGGCGCGCGACTCCGGTCACGGCGTCGACGATCCACAGCTCGGCGCCGCCCGGCGCGTACACCGCGCACGCGATCCGCGTGCCGGAGTTGGACCACACGGTGGTCCCGACGCGCGCCCCCTCGGGGAGCTGCGCGCGCACTTTCGCGCCACCGGCGATGGTGACGATCGAGAAACCGGTGGAGGCGCTCTTCAACTGCTGCCGGCCCGCCCGCAGCCCCGGCAGCAGCTCGAGACCCGCCAGCTTCTCGACCGGCTCGGCCAGCGTCGCGATGGGGATCAGGGTGGGCTGGTCCGAGAGGAGCATCCGCGCCCCATCGGGCGACACGCTCGGCGTGCCGCGCGGCACGCGAGGCGCCGTGAGGATGTCGGCCACCGCCCTGGGCGGGGTCCGATAGATCGGGGTCTCGGGCGCTGCAGCGTGGACGGCACTCGCACCGAGCGCGAGCGCGAGCAGGGCGGACAGCAGGCGGCGCGGCATGGGGACCTCCTCGGACGATGCGGGGGTGCGAAGCCCGCGGAGTCTAGTCCAAGGGCGGTGGGGCCGCTACCGGTGCGTCGGGCTAGGACGCGGCCTTGTCGCTCACCCGGTACTTCTGCAGCAGGTCGGCGCCCGGCACGCGGCGGCCCGACGACGCGTGGACCACGCGCACCTCGAAGCCGTAGCGACGGAGGCCGAAGTGCCGCTCGATGAGCCGCACCAGCCCGTTCACCGACGCGTCGCCGCGGATCGTGCGCCCGCGGCGGCCTTGGCCGTGCGCCCGCGCCAGCCCGGCCTCGTACCCCTGCTGGTAGGAGCGCTTGAGATAAGCCCTGAGCGTCCGCCAGTGGGTGCGCTGGACCTTCTTGAGCATCTGGGTCTGGGTCATGGCGATCCCTCCATGGAACGCGGTGGAGACTGGCGCCCACTCTAGCAGAGTCGGCGCGTGCGCCGCGCTCCCATCCGCGCTAGTCTGCCGGTTCATGGAGGACCGACCGGGCATGGGCTACGAGACGCTCAGCGAGACGGAGTGGGAGGCGGTCGAGCGGATCTGGGACCTGCTCGACGAGGGGAAGACCGAGCGGGCGCGGGCCGAGGTGGACGCGCTCCTCGAGCGCCGTCCGGGGCATCCCGACCTCCGCATCGCCGACGCCGCGGTGGCGCTGGACGAGGGCGAGGCCGAGCGCGCGCTCATCGCGCTCCAGGGCGCGGAGCGCTCCGCCGATCCGTCCCTGTTCTTCCACCTGCGGGCGGCGGCCCACTACGAGCTGGTCGAGTTGGAGTCCGCGCGCGACGACGGCTACCGCGCCCTGGCCGTGAACCCGGAGATCGCCGAGACGCACGCGCTGCTCGCCAAGACCCTGGGGTTCCTCGGCGACGCCGAGGCCGCGGGCGAGCATGCCCGCATCGCGCGCGAGATCGACGCCGAGCGCTTCCCGCTGCCGCTCGAGGTGAGCGACCAGGAGTTCGACGCGCTGGTGGAGAAGAGCCTGCTCGAGCTGCCCGCCGAGGTGCGCAAGCATCTCGAGGAGCTGCCGGTGCTGGTCGAGGCGTTCCCCACGCGCCAGGTGCTCACGGCGGAGAAGCCGCCCATCTCGCCCGACGTGCTCGGGCTCTTCGTCGGCCGCCACCTGCTCGAGCGCACGCACTCGGACCTGCCCGGGACGCCGGGGGCCATCTACCTGTTCCGCCGCAACCTGCTGCGCGTGTGCCCCGACCGCGAGGACCTGGCGCGCGAGGTCCGCATCACGGTCCAGCACGAGGTCGGCCACCTGCTGGGGCTGGACGAGGACGACCTCGAGAAGTGGGGACTGGGATGATCAGGACCTTTGCATCACGCGGGGCGAGGAGCTTGGCCCGGGTTCCGGTCACGCGAATTCGGTGCGGGGCGAGGAACGACCCGACCGAGCAAGGATCGGCATCGCCAATGCCGTCGGATCGGCCCCGCTCGACCTCGACAACCGCTTGCCCATGCGCAGTTCGGTCTCTACTTCCTTGAACCATCGCGAATGGTCACTCTTCCCTCTGGATCAAGCTTGAGGCTCACCCGGGTCCACCTTCAACCCGCTACCTCACCACCACCTTCCCCCGCAGCATGCGCATGCCGCAGGTGAACGCGAACTCACCGGGCTTCTCCGGCGTGAACTCGACGACCGTGTCCTGGTGGGCCGGCAGTCGCTGGACGATCCCCCACTCCGGCAGGAGCACCGTGTCCGAGCAGCCATCGACCTCCTCGCGGCGGAACACCAGACGCACCGGCCGGCCCGCGCGCACTTCGATGACCGGCGGCTGGTAGCCGCCGCGCACGGCGATGCGCACCTCCTGCGGACCCTCGGGCGCCGCGGAGCGCGCCACGGCCGCGCGCCAGGGCGAGAAGAAGTAGAGATTGACCGCGAGGGCGAGCGCCACGCCCCCCACCGTCACCCCGACCGCCACGGGATCCATCACCGGAATCCCCTCAACCGCAGCGATGAGGTCACCACCGAGACACTCGAGAGCGCCATCGCCAGCGAGGCCAGCATCGGGTTGAGCGTCCCCTCCCATCCCAGCACCGGACCCACCGGGCCGCCCGGCCGCAGGAACACGAACAGCAGCCCGGCGGCCACCGGGATCCCGAGCGTGTTGTAGACGAACGCCCAGAAGAGATTCTGGCGGATCACCTGCAGCGTGCGGCGCGCGAGCCGGAGCGCCAGCGGCACGCCGGCGAGGTCGCCGCGCACCAGCGTGATGCCGCTCGCCTCCATGGCGATGTCGGTGCCGCCACCCATCGCCACCCCCAGATCGGCCTGGGCGAGCGCCGGCGCGTCGTTGATGCCGTCGCCCACCATCGCCACCTTCCGGCCGCGCGCCTGGAGTGCCGCGATCCGGGCGCTCTTCTCGCCGGGCAGCACCTGCGCCAGCACGCGCTCGGGGGCGATGCCGGCGGCGCGTGCCACCGCCTGCGCGGTGCGAGGGTTGTCGCCGGTGATCATCCACACCTCGAGCCCGGCGCGGGCGAGTGCCGCGACCGCGGCGGGCGCGTCGGGCTTGGGCGTGTCGCTCACGGCGACGAGCCCGAGAAGCGTTCCGTTCTCCGCCACCGCGATCACCGTCCGGCCCTCGGCCTCGAGGCGCGCGCGCGCGCCTTCGAGCGGGCCCAGGTCCACGCCCTGCTCGGCCAGCAGCGTCGGGGCACCGAGGACGATCGCCCGGCCGTCGAGCACCGCGACCGCGCCCTTGCCCGGCACGGCGGCGAAGTCGTCGGGCGCCGCGATCGTGAGGCCGCGCGCGCGCGCGCCGCGCACGATCGCCGCCGCCAGCGGATGCTCGCTGTGCTGCTCGACCGAGGCCGCGACGCGCAGCAGGCGTTCGCCTTCGACGCCCGCGGCCGGGATCACCTCGGCCAGCTCGGGCTTTCCCCGCGTCAGGGTGCCGGTCTTGTCGAATACGACCGTGTCGATGCCATCGGCCGACTCGAGCGCCTCGGCGCCGCGGATCAGCACGCCCAGCTCGGCGCCGCGGCCGGTGCCGACCATGAGTGCCGTCGGCGTGGCGAGCCCCAGCGCGCACGGGCAGGCGATGATGAGCACGGCGACCGCCGCGAGCAGGGCGTGCGCGAGGCGCGGCGTGGGCCCAAGGTCGAACCACAGCACGAACGCGGCCAGCGCGATGGTGATGACGACCGGCACGAACACCGCGGCGATGCGGTCGGCGAGCCGGGCGACCGCGGCCTTGCTGCCCTGCGCCTGCTGGACCATCCGCACGATCTGCATGAGCACCGAGTCGGCGCCCACCTTCTCGGCCCGCATGCGGAACGCGCCCGACTGGTTGACCGTCGCACCCACCACGGCATCGCCGGGGCCGACCTCGACCGGGATCGGCTCGCCGGTGAGCATCGACTGGTCGATGCTGGTGCGGCCATCGATCACGAGCCCGTCCACCGGCACCTTCTCCCCCGGGCGCACGAGCAGCAGGTCGCCCGGGTGCACCTGGTCGAGCGGCACCTCCCGCGTCTCGCCATCGACCATGCGGTGGGCCAGCTTCGGCCGCAGATCGAGCAGCCGGCGCATCGCCTGCGAGGTGCCCGCGCGCGCGCGCGCCTCCAGCAGCCGCCCGAGCAGGATGAGCACGACGATGACCGCCGCGGTGTCGAAGTAGACGTGCGGCTCGGCCCCCGCGGCTCGGAAAGCCCCCGGCGCTACGGTGGCCACGAGCGAATAGAGGTAGGCGGTGAGCGTCCCGACCCCGATCAGCAGGTTCATGTCGGCGGTGCGCCGTCGCAGCCCGTTCCAGGCGCCGCGCACGAACGGCCACCCGGCCCACCACTGGATGGGGGTCGCGAACAGGAGCTGCACCCGGTTCTGGGTGTCCATGTCGAGCGCGCGCAGCGGCCCCAGCATGCCGAGGTTGCCGAGCACGACCACCGGCAGCGCCAGCAGCGCGGCGACGGTGAAGCGACGACGAAGGTCGGCGAGCTCGGCCGCGCGCTCGCGTTGCTCGGCGTCGTCGGGGACGGCGCCGGTCACAGGACGGGCGTCATAGCCCGCGGCACGCACCGCCGCCGCCAGCCGCTCGGCCGCGACCGGGGTCGCGAGCCGCACGTGGGCGCGCTCGGTGGCCAGGTTGACGCTCGCTTCGGCCACACCCGGCACCGTGCCCAGCGCCCGCTCGACCGAGGCCACGCACGAAGCGCAGTGCATGCCGGAGATGCGAAGGTCGATCGACGGCACGGGGGCGCCGCGCGCGGGAGCGTCCGCCTCGCCGTGCGGCTCGGCCGACGCGGGCTTCAGCTCCGAGATGGGGATGAAAGGCATGTCCGGGTGATCCCTGGGGGTTCGACGCGAGTCCCGTTGGATGCGTGACCGCGCCGGGAGGCTATCATGCGCCCGGCGGTCGCCGCGGTCGGTCAGGGCTCGACGCCGGCATCCTCGTACGACTCCACCCCGAGCGAGCCCTTCCCGCACGCGGCACAGGGCACGCGGTAGTGCATGACCTCCGGGCGCTCCAGCACGCCCTTGAGCGCGGCGAGCGCGTCGCCCGGCCGTCGCTCGCGCACCGCGGCCGCGGCCGTGGCGAGCGGGGAGGCCAGCCACGCTCCCGCGGGGCCGCGCGCGAAGGGCTCCTCCCCCAGGCGCGCCAGCAGCCCGTCCGCCAGCGCCGCGGCCGCCTCGCCTGCCTCGCGCTTCATCCCCAGCCGCGCGTAGCCGTGCACCACCAGGGCACGGTCCCAGAAGGTGTCGAACTCCAGCTCCTGCTCGGCCGCGCGCATCACCCGCTCGTCGGGGCATCCGGGGGGGCACACCGGGGCACCGCGCCCGGCGCGCGCGAGTGCCCGCTCCACCAGGAGCGTCCACAGCAGCCGGCCGACGGTGTGGTCGCTCCAGTACGACGAGGGCTCACCGGCCTCCTCATGGGCGCGCCGGAGCGTGTCGGGGTCCGGGAGGCCGGCCGTGGTCGCCAGGCTCTCCAGCACCCGCAGCGCCGCCCGGTCCCAGCGCGCCTCGCGCCGGTCGCCGGCGAGCGCGAAATCCTCGCGCGCGCCCGCGAAGTCCCCCCGGCGGGCACGCAGGGCGCCGCGGTTCAGCCGCGCCGCCGTGTCGTGCGGCTCGACCTCCACCGCGCGCGTGAACGCGCCCTCCGCGAGCGCCAGATCGTCCAGCCGCTGCGCCGCGACCCCGAGGCCGCGCCACAGGTGGCTCGCTCCGCCCGCGCGCAGCACGGCCTCCGAGAGCGCGTCGCGGGCGCGGGCGAACTGCCCGTGCGCGAGCGCCTCGAGCCCGGCGCGCGCCCCGGCCGGGTCGCCGGCGCACGGCTCGGGCGGGTCCAGGTCGGTGAGGAAGTGCGGACGGTCGGGCAGCAGCGCGGCGAGCGGCTCGGGATCGCCGCACCAGGCGCTCAGCACCGCCGCGATGTTCTGCGCTTCGCCGAGCAGCTCCTCGAAGCGCGGCTCACCGAGTGTGAGGGTGGTGCCGCAACGCGGGCACGCGGGCGCCCCGATCGTCCCTGCGTCGACCCCGTGCGCGCTCTGGCAGCCCTCGCACCAGGCCTCGGCAGCGGGGACGCTCGCACCCGCGCGGGTGCGCGTCACGACCGCGGGGCCGATCCATCCCCCCGCCCCGCATGCGTCACACGCCACTCGCCAGCGCGGCACGATGCCCACCCTCCCCGACGCCCGGCCCGCTCAGCCCGCGGGACGGAAACGCGTCGGGCGGGGACGATGAGTCGCGTCGCCCCCGCCCGTCCACGCACTAGACCTGCTACCTGCGGACCTTGTCCTTCAGCGCACGGCCGGCGCGGAACGCCGGCAGACGCGCCGCCTGGATGATGAGCGGCTCGCCCGTGCGCGGGTTGCGTCCGGGACGCGCGGCACGCCGCCGGGTCTCGAACGTGCCGAACCCGGCGAGACGGACGGCTTTCCCTTGCGCGAGGCTGGCGGGGATGAGGCCGACCTGCTTGCCTTCCACCCCGAACAGCGAGTCGATCGCGCGCTTCGATTGGCGCAGCGACAGACCGGTGCGACGCGAGAATCCTCGCGTCAAATCACCCTTGTTCATCCGGTTCCCTCCTCACAGGTCCCTCCGGGACCAGCACGGGTGGCAGCGGCTCCGCGACAGATTGGCACTTACGGCGCGGGTGTCAACGCTTTTCTCGCCCGGCGCGGCCTCGGAGGGCGGGTGTCTCGCGGGGGCAGACCCGGTGAGGGCCGGTGAGCGGGGGGGGCGGGGGGGGCGGGTCGCGGGCCCGACCGGCGCCGGCCTACCGAATCCCGCCGAAGCTGGTCTCCCGGGTGCCCCGCTCGACGTAGATCTCCTTCTGGTCCTTGATGCCGAGCCGGAAGTAGTACTCGGCCTCGGCGCCCGGGTTGAAGGTGCGCGTGAAGCTGGCCTGCCAGCAGTGGAGGTCGCGGGTGAGGCCGAAGCGCTGGGTCAGCACCTCGTCGCGCGTGACGTCGAACGAGGCCGAGTAGTCCAGCCGCCACGACCGGGTGAGCCCGTAGTGCGCCACCCCGTTCATCACCTGATTGCTGGTCCAGCGCGGACCCGATCCGTAACCGCCCGAGTAGGAGTAGGCGAGACTCAGCGACCATGGCTCCCTGAAATCCACGTCCTCCACCTGCCGGCTGTCGAGCGGCACCTCGCCGGCTCCGCCGGCGGCCGCGCGACGGCTCGAGCGCCCGGTCAAGTACATGGCGACGTTGTACCCGAGCGATCGCACCGGCCGCTCCGAGTAGACGTCGGTGAGCCAGGAGAGGTCGGCGCTCAGGAGGCCCGGCGGCTGCAGACGCATCGTCGAATTGATGGTCGACAGGGGGTGCTTGAGAAACTGTTCCCGCCACAGGAAGTTGTACGCACCGCTCAGGCTCCACGAGAGCAGGTTGTCGAGCCGCTGCACCGCGTCGCCGCGCTTGAGCTTGGCCTGCAGCCGCTGATCGAGCGAGAACGACATGCGCGCGTTCTGGAATCCCGAGACGCCGATCCCGCCGAAGCCCTGGAACCGGTTCTGGCGGATCCCGTTCGCGTCCACGAAGGTGAGCTGGCGGAACTCGGGGCTGTACGACAGCGAGACGCTCGGGAACACCACGTGCCTGAGCCCGACCAGCGGGCCCAGGTGCGGGCGGACGCCGCCGTAGAAGGTGGTGCTGGTGGTGAGCGAGGCGCTCCAGGTGCCGGTGGGCACGAACTTCTGCCCGAGCTGGTCGTGGTCGAACACCACGGCGTTGGCGTTGAGCGCCGGCGCCAGATTGAGCCAGCCGAACAGCCGGCGCGAGTCGCTGAGCGTCGAGCTGCTCGCGAGCGCGCGGCGGGTGAGATCGCGCTGCCGGATCACGAGACTGTCGTCGAGGAAGCCGGTGCGCTGGTGGTAGGTGAGGTAACGGCTGCTGAGGCTGAAGTAGACGGTCGCGAGCGGCTTGGCGAGCGCCGAGTGCTTGAGGAAGCCGAGCGCGCCCAGCGTGCGGGTCGGGAACGTCACCGACACGGTCGGCACGGACTCGGTGAGATTGGCCAGCGACGCCACCTTGCCGGGGGTGGCGGTCGGCCCCTTGAGGCTCTCGTCGGCGTCGAGGTCCTGCCGCCGGTCGAAGACGACGTTGAAGCTCGCCCAGTCGGCGTAGTGCGAGATGGACAGGCTCGAGGTCAGGAACCGGTTGAGCCGCTGGGAGAGCGGGGCGCCGAACAGCACGTCGCGCCGGTAGTCGCGGCTCGAGACGAACGAGGCCCGCGCGACCAGGCGCGTCCGGTCGCCCAGCTCCTGCGAATGGTCGGCGGTCAGGTCCCAGCGCCGGCGATCGTCGGCCTCGCTGCGCGCGTAGGTCCCGGTCACCCGCCCGTCGAGGCGGTAGAGCAGCTTGTAGAGCGCATCCCCGCGCAACACCCACGAGGGCTCGGCCTGGTAGTAGTCGCCCGCCATCGTCAGGTCGAGGTAGTCGTTGGGGGCCCAGTAGTAGCCGGCGTTGCGCACGAACTGGCCGGCGCGGCTGTTGAAGCCGAACTCCATCTGCGGGAACAGGAACCCGGAGTGCCTCCCCGGCTTGATCGGGAACACGTAGAAGGGGAGCGCGAAGAGCGGCACGTTCCGGATGTAGAAGACGACCGGCTTCGCGACCAGCTTGTCCTTCAGGTAGACCTTCATGCGGTGGGATGCAAATCTGTAGTGCGGTGGATCGTTGTTGCAGGTGCTGTAGGAACCGGCCATCACCTGCAGCTCGTTGTCGCCTGCCTTGCGGATCCGCTCGCCGTGGTAGAGGCCCTTCTCGTACGCGGTCTCGGCCTGGTAGATGTTGCCGGTGCGCGTCTCGAGGTCGTAGGTCATGAGGTGTCCGCTCACCTCTTCGCCCCGGTCGACCAGCTTCGGCTGGCCGGTCGCCACCAGCGTCTGCTGGTCGCTGTCGAATTCCACGCGCCGCGCGTGCAGCTCCAGCTCCTTGTAGATCAGGTGCGAGCGCTGGTCGAGCACGATGCGGTCCTTCGGCACGATGAACTCGATGCGTGGCGCGTCGTACTTCACGACCTCGCTCCTGGCCGCGGTCGTGTCGCCGACCGTCACCGCGAACCGATACTCCCCGCTCGCCGAGCCCTTGATGACGGCGTGGTCGATCTTGCGGTGCTCGAAGTAGACGGTGATGGTGTCGCCCTCCGACCGGTTCGCCTCCGGTGTCCTGCCCGCGCGCGGCACCGCCTGGTACGCGTTCACCGCCTGGCCCACCGCGATCAGGCTGTCCATCACGCCGCGCGAGAAGAACACGTCGATCTGCCGGCCGGTGAGCCGGTTGGTCTCGCCGCGCGTATCGGGCCGCGCGCCGGCATAGTCGATCACCGCGTTCTGTCGTACGACGAACCGCCGCAGGGCCCGCTTCTCGGTCCAGATCTCGAGCGTGTCGCCGGTCACGGTGGTCTCGTCGTCCCACGCCCGCGGTGCCCCCAGCAGCCAGCCGCGATCCGCCCGATCGTCGAACAGGGCGTAGTCGGCGCGCGCCTGGAGCGTGTCGCGCACCATCTGGACCGAGTCGATGGCCTCCGCGAGCCGCAGCTGGTTGTTGAGCCGCAGCGTGACGGCGCGCACCTCGGCGACCCGGCCGTCCTTGTCGCGCGAGCGGAGCACCGGGTTCCCGCGCGCCACCGCCTCGTGCTCCCGCCGGTCGTAGTCCACCGAATCGGCCGACAGCGTCATGCGATTCTCGACGTCCTCGCCCACCACGTGGCCGCGCGCCTCGAACCGGCGCTCGTTCCGGAAGTAGGCGATCCGGTCGCAGGTCACGCGCTGGTTGCTGTCGGCGGCGGCGACACCGCCATAGAGGTCGGCGCGCCCGTGCTTGCGGTCGTAGGTGCCGGTCGGCGCCTTGAGCACGGCGTCGCCGTCGGTGATGATGACGCCGCCGATCAACTGCAGGATGTCGCTATCCTCGGAGTACGAGGCGTGATCGCAGGCGACTGTGGTGGTGCTGTCCACCATGCGCACGCGCTGGTCGAGGTAGAGCATCCCCTTCGACCGCACATAGCGTCCGGTCTCGGAGGTGATGACCGTCTTGCCGCGGGTAATGTGCACGTTGCCGTTGAGCAGGACGATGTCGCCCTCGGGACCCCGGCTGCCGCTCACGTTGTCCGCCGACAGGTTGAGCGGGGGTTCGGCCGTCTCGGTCGCGGCGAGCGCGGGGAGGGCGAGGACGAGCGCCAGCGCGGCGAGTGGCCCGATGCGGCGCAGGGTGATCACAGCATCTCCCCCGGCGCGCCGCCGAGGGCTTCCATCGCCTCGCCCACCGCGAACAGCGAGCCGGTGAGGAGGACCGGCGGACCTTCCGGCGCATCGGCGAGCGCGATGCGGCAGGCGATCGCGACATCCGGCGCCGTGGTCGCGCGCAGCCCCGCCGCGGCCGCGACCTCCGCGATGCGCGCGGGGTCGACCGCCCGCTCGCTGCGCGTGCGCGTCGCGATCAGCCGCGTGGCCGGGAACGCTTCCTTCAGCGCCCGCAACACGGCGGCGACATCCTTGTCGCGCGAGAGCGCGAGCACGACCGCCGCCGGCGGGGTGTCCCGCGTCGCGGCCCACTGCGAGGCGAGGAAGCGGATGCCGTCGGGATTGTGGGCGCCATCCCACCGGAGGCGGGGCTGGCCCGGACACGCCTCGAAGCGTCCGGGCCAGCGCGCCTCGGCCATGCCGCGCCGCACCGCCGCCGCCGGGATCGCGACACCCCGCGCCGCGAGCGCCGCCAGCGCTTCGAGCGCGGTGAGGGTGTTCGGGCCGGTGCCCTGCTCGCGATCGCCCGTCCACTCGGCGCGCCGGAGCGGAGCGCCGACCTCGCGCGCGCGGCGCTCGATCACCCGGAACGCCGGCGAGTCCGGCATCCCGGTCACCACCGGCACCCCCGGCTTGATGAT
The DNA here is from genome assembly GCA_038068435.1 of Candidatus Eiseniibacteriota bacterium. GTDB lineage: Bacteria > Eisenbacteria > RBG-16-71-46 > RBG-16-71-46 > RBG-16-71-46 > WS-11. The sequence continues at coordinate 20,845 of JBBTLZ010000103.1, forward strand.
CCCCGCCTTCTCGAACGCGATCTTCTCGATCGTCTCGCCCAGGATCTCGGTGTGGTCGAGGCCGATCGAGGTGATGACCGAGACCTCGGGCGCGATCACGTTGGTGCAGTCGAGCCGCCCCCCGAGGCCGACCTCGACCACCGCGATCTCGACCCCCTGCTCGGCGAAGTAATCGAACGCGAGCGCGGTGCAGACCTCGAAGAAGGTGCGGTCCTTGCCCTCGGGGAGCCGCTCGATGTGCTCGAGCCGGCGCTCGAGCCACGCCTCGTTCGCCCACCGCCCGTTGACGCGGATGCGCTCGCGGAAATCCACCAGGTGCGGCGAGGTGAAGAGCCCGGTGCGGTGGCCGGCCTCGCGCAGCACCCGCTCGATCAGCGCGCACACCGAGCCCTTGCCGTTGGTGCCGGCGACGTGGACCGAGCGGAACCGCCGGTGGGGGTCGCCGAGCGCCCGCAGCAAGGCGATGGTGCCGTCGAGGTTCTGCTTGTCCCGGCGGCGCTCGAGACCGTAGAGCGCCTCGAGGGCGTGCTGGAGACTCACGCTCACCGCTTCACGGCATCCGGAGCAGCGTTCCCGTCCGCCGAGGGGGATTCGGCGTGGAAGGGGTGCGGCGAGGGCTGGCCCTCGGGAGCGAAGCCGCGGGTGGAGCGCCAGAAGAACTCGAGCAGGTGCCCGACCTCCGCGCGCATCTGCCGGCGATGGACGATGCGGTCGATGAAGCCCTTCTCGAGCACGAACTCGGCGCGCTGGAAACCCTCCGGCAGGTCCTGGCCGATGGTCTGCCGGATGACGCGCGCCCCCGCGAACCCGACCAGCGCCCGCGGCTCGGCGAGGATCACATCGCCGAGCGAGGCGAACGAGGCCAGCACGCCGGCGGTCGAGGGGTCGGCGAGGATGGAGATGAACGGCAGCCGCGCGCTCTGGAGCCGCGCCAGCAGCGCCGAGGTCTTGGCCATCTGCATGAGCGAGAGGATCCCCTCCTGCATGCGGGCGCCCCCGGTCGCCGAGACGGTCACCAGCGCGCGCCGCTCGGCGATCGCGCGCTCGATGGCGCGCGCCACCTTCTCGCCCACCACCGAGCCCATGCTGCCGCCCATGAAGAAGAAGTCCATGAGTGCCACACTCACCGGCTTCCCGCCGAGCGTGGCGACGCCCGAGAGCAGGCCGTCCTTCATGCCCGTCTCCTTCTGGGCGGCCTTCAGCCGGTCGGGGTAGCGCATGCGCGCGTCGCGGAACTCGAGCGGGTCGCCGGCGACCAGGCGCGCGTCGCGCTCCTCGAACGAGCCCTCGTCCACCAGCAGACCCAGGTAGGTGCGCGAGGCGACCCGGAAGTGGTAGTCGCACTTGGGGCAGGTCCAGAGGTTCTCTTCGAGCACCGTCTGGAACAGCGCTTCGCCGCAGCCCTCGCACTTGGTCCACAGCCCCTCGGGGAGCTCGGGCCGGTCGGGCTTCTCGGACTTCTCGATGCGCTTCCGTTCGCGCTTGAGCCAGCTCATGGCGGGGTCGGGTGCATCTCCGGTGCGTCAGGAACGGCCACGTCGGTCCGCGCCGGGGCAGGTGTGCGCCACTCCATCACCAGGGCATCTTCGCCGGTGTCACGATAATACCCGCGCCGCAACCCGGCCAGACGAAAACCGTGGGCGCGGTAGAGCCCCTGGGCGGCGAAGTTGGAGACCCGCACCTCGAGCGAGAGCGCCTCGCACCCCAGCGCGCGGGCGCGGTCCAGGAGGTCCTCGAGCAGCCGCCGGGCGATGCCGCGCCGGCGACGCCCCGGTACCACCGCGAGGTTCCCGAGGTGACCGGTCCCCGCGCCGAGCCGGGCCACGCTGTAGCCGGCCAGCTCCCCGTCGTGCTCCGCCACGCACGCGTGGACCCACGGGTGCGAGATCTCGCCGAGGAAGAACGACTCGGGCCACGGGTCGCTGAAGACCTCGCGCTCGACCGCGGCGATGCGCGGGAGGTCGCCCTCCCGCATCGGCCGCAGCGTCACCGGGTCGGCGGCGGTCGCCCGGTGGCGCACGCGCTCCTCGGCCTGCGCGGGGCGCACGTAGAGAGGGCTCCTCGCCTCGCCCTTTCCCGGCAGCCCCGCGCGGGGGCCGCGCCGGGAGAGCGCCGCCTCCGCGAGATCGGCCGCCGAAAGACCACCGAAGCGCACGGCGGGCGCCGTGCTGCCGGGATAGGCATGCTCGAGCGCTTCCCGTTCGCGCGCAGTACCGGGTCCGACGAACCGCACCGCCGCGCTCCCGAGCAGCGCGAGCGACTCCGCGACCGCCGCGAGCAGCTCGGCGGGCGCTCCCACGCGCGGTGCGGCGAGCAGGCTCACCGCGCCGCGCCCGTCGGCGCGGAAGAAACCGGCGTAGAGGTCGCGTCGCCCGGCGGGGACCAGCGGCACCACCAGCGAACGGGTCGCCCCGCTCGCCAGGGCGAGGGCGGCAAGCGACGAGGCGCCGATCATCTCGGCGCCCGACGCGAGCGCCAGCGCCTCCGCGGTGGCGAGGCCGACGCGCACACCGGTGAACGATCCGGGCCCGAGGTCGGCCGCCACCCAGCCGAGCTGGGCCGGGCGCACCGCCGCGCGCTCGAGCGCCCGCGCCACCATCGGCGTCAGGCGGCGCGTGTGGCCGTGGCCCACGTCCTCGGCCTCGTGCGCGAGCGGCTCGCCGTCGGCCCCGCGCACCAGGACCTCGACGTGCTCGGTGGCCGCCTCGATGGCGAGCCCGATCATCGGGTGGGCTCCGTCCGGGCGTCCAGCGCGCGCCACCCCGCGAGCAGCTCGCGGCCGCGAGCGCCGGCGGCGCTCGCGCGGATCACGCGCTCGCGCTCGGAACGGATCTCGAAAACCAGCGTCAGCGCCTCGGCGCGCAGGTGCGCCGGCAACCTCTCGCCCCACTCGGCCGCCAGCACGCCCCACTCGAGCCGCTCCTCGAGCCCGAGGTCGTCCGCGTCGGCCCCTTCGAGCCGGTAAAGGTCGAGGTGGAAGAGCGGGACCTCGCCCCCGTACTCGTTGACCAGCGTGAACGAGGGGCTCCGCACCCGGCCGGTGCAGCCGAGCCCGCGCGCGAGCCCCGTGACGAAGCAGGTCTTGCCCGCGCCCAGCGGGCCGGTAAGCAGGATCACGTCACCCGCGCCGAGACCCGCCGCGAGCGCCGCGCCGAGCCGCCCGGTCTCCTCGGGCGAGGCGGTCTCGCGGAGTTCCCCCTCTGCGGCGGGGGCCGGTCCGCTCATCGCCCGCGCGGCGTCAGGGTCACGATCGGCAGGATCATCTCCTCGACCGAGATGCCGCCGTGCTGCAGCGAGCCGCGATACTGGCGCTCGAACTCGTGGAAGCGGGTCGGGTAGACGAAGTAGAAGTCCTCGCGCGCCAGCACGTAGTTCTTGTTGATGCCGTCGTCGGGCAGCATGAAGTCCATCGGCTTGCGGAGGATCACCGCATGCTTGGGGTCGCAGTTCAGGTTGAGCCCGAACTTGTAGCGCAGGCTGGTCGAGGTGTCGCGGTTCCCGTAGACGAGGGCCGCGCGCTTGCCGAGCACCGCCCCGTGGTCGGTGGTGATGACCACGGTGCAGTCCTGGGTCGCCAGCGCGCGCAGGATGTCGAACAGCGGGCTGTGCGTGAACCACGCCTTCATCACCGAGCGGAACGCCGCCTCGTCGGGGGCCAATTCCTGAAGTATCTCGCTCTCCGAGCGTCCGTGGGCGAGGATGTCGAGGAAGTTGAACACCATGCTCACCAGCGCCAGGTCCTTGAACGAGTTGATCTGGCGCCGCGTGGCGTGCGCCTCGTCGGCATCGTAGATCTTCATGTACTTGACCGGCCTCTGCGGTGTGGCCTTCAGACGCTCGAGCTGGAAGTCGAGCAGCTGGCGCTCGTAGCGGTTCTTGGTCCGCTCGTCGTTGCTGTTCTCCTGCCACAGGTCCGGATGTCGCTGGCGCAGCTCCGCGGGCAGCAGTCCGGAGAAGATCGCGTTGCGCGCGTAGGGCGTCGCGGTGGGCAGGATCGAGCAGTAGTAGTCGCGCGTGATGCCGAAGTACTCCTCGAGCAGCGGCTCGAGCGTGAACCACTGGTCGAGCCGCATGCAGTCGATGACGATGAACACCACGCGCCGGCCCGCCTTGAGATGCGGCAGCAGCGCGTGACTCACGACATCGGTGGAGAGCAGCGGCCGGCGGTCGGCGCGCTGCACCCAGTCGCCGTAACCCGCCTCGATGAAGCGCCCGAAATCGATGTTGAGCGCCCGGCGGAAGTCGAGATGGGCCTGCCGCAGTCCCTCCTCGCGCAGGTTGTCGAAGCGCACGTCCCAGCGGGCGACCTCGATCGCCAACTCCACCCAGCCTTCCCAGCTGAGCCGGCGGGTGTCGAGGGTCTGCCACTTCTGCATCTCGCCGACGTAGTCGCGCGCCCGCTGCGAGTCCTGGAGCTTGTCGGCGTCGAGCACCCGCTTGCAGGCCAGGTAGACCTGCGAGGGGTTGACCGGCTTGATCAGGTAGTCGGTGATGCGCTTGCCGATCGCCTCCTCCATCAGCGCCTCCTCCTCGCTCTTGGTGATGAGGATCACCGGGAGTTGGAGGTCCTTCGCCTTGATGGCGTCGAGGGTGGCGAGCCCACCCAGGCCGGGCATCATCTCGTCGAGCAGCACGACGTCGAAGCGCTCCTGGCCGAGCGCGGTCAGCGCGTCCTCGCCGTTGGGCACCGCGGTGACGGCGTAGCCCTTCTGCTCCAGGAAGCGGATGTGCGGCCGCAGCAGGTCGATCTCGTCGTCGGCCCAGAGGATGCGGCGTCGGTGGTCGTCGGGCATGTGCGAAGGCGGAAGTCGGCCGGGTGATGAGCAGGGGGGCGAGGGGCCGGGTCTTTGCGGGTCCATACCCCGCACACCAGGCCCGGGATCGCTCCGGTTTCGGCCGCATGATACTGCGCGGCGCGCGGACCGCCAACGTGACGCGCTGGATCGGAGGCGGCCGGGCCGCGCCCCCGCAGGGCGACCGCGGATGCCACACCCGCACACCCGGCCCCATCACCAGGGCGGGCGGCGGCGACCCTCCCCCCCGGCGACGCGCGCGCCTGCAACCCATCCGGCGCCGCGGCCGTAGAGCGAGCCGGACCCGAGGGAGGGGAAGACCATGCGCACTCCGATCTCCGCCGTGCTGCTCTCGTTCGCCACCGCGGTCGCCGTCCCGGCGTCGCCCGCGTCCGCAGTGACCACCGACCGCTGGGAGAGGTCCTACGCCATCGCCGACCGCGCCGCGCTGCACGTCCTGACCGATGACGGCGACGTGCGCGTCCGCAGCTGGGACCGCCGGGCCATCGCGGTCCGGGTCACCACCACCGGCTGGCGGATCGGCGAGCGCGGGGTGGGGATCGAGCAGCGCCAGGACGGCGATCGCGTGGAGCTCGAGGTGCGGACGCCACACTGGGAGTTCCACTTCGGCATCGTGGTCCGCGCGCTACGGATCGAGGTGTGGGTACCGGAGGAGTCGGACTTGACACTGGAGACCGGCGACGGGGACGTCGCGGTTCCCGCCGTGCGCGGGCGACTGGTGGTCCGCACGGGCGACGGCGCCATCTCCGTGGACGGCGCGCGCGGCGACCTGCGCCTTCGCTCCGGGGACGGGCGCATCGTCGGGACGCGGCTCGACGGCGCGCTCGACGCACATACCAGCGACGGGGGACTGCGCATCGACGGGCGGTTCGACGCCCTCGCCTTGAGCAGCGGCGATGGGAGCATCACCGCCGAGGCGTCGCCCGGCTCGCGCATGGGCGCGCCCTGGACGGTGAGCACCGGCGACGGGCGCGTGACGCTGCGGGTGCCGGCCGACCTCCGGGCGGATATCGACGCGCACACCGGCGACGGTGCGATCGACATCGACCTGCCGCTCACGATCTCGGGGCGCGTGAGCCGCCGTGACGTCCGCGGCACGCTGAACGGCGGCGGTCCGCCGCTCCGGCTGCGCAGCGGCGACGGCTCGATCCGGGTCGAGGGTCGCTAGCCGCGCGTCGGCCGCCACCCTACTTCGTCCCTCCCGCCCCCGCCCGGGGCGACAGGATCGCCCCGAGCACATCCGGCCGGCCCGCCAGGCGCTCCAGCACCGGATACTTCGCGCCCTGGTGGTAGTCGAGCCGGAAGGTCCGGAAGTAGTTTGCGTGCTCGGCGAGCAGCTCGAGCGGCTGGGAGGCGCCCTGGCCCGCCATCCCCGCCCGCGCCGCCACGGACCCGGGATGACGTCGATGATGCCCGCGTCGTCCGACAGCATCAGGCCGATGGAGTACTGCATCTCGGTGCGCTTGGCGCAGGATTCGATGGCCTGCTCGAACGTCGAGAGCGTATCGGCCCACGCGAGCCGCCAGCCGCACGCCCCGATGCCGGCGAGCGGCGCGTGCGGCCCGGTGGCCTGCAGGTGCGCGTCGAAGAACCGCCGCCAGTCGTGGCGCGCGACCTCGCCCATGGCGGCGATGACCTCGTCGTAGGTGTAGGGCTTCACCACCGGGCCGCCGTCAGCGCCGCCGTGGAAGCGGCGGCAGAAGTCATCGAGCGACCGGGCGCCACCGCTCCCGCGGCGGATGAGCGCGTCGGCCTCCAGCCACAGCAGGATGCCCTGGTTGTAGGAATCGGTGCTCCGGCGCCAGGATTCCCACGCGTCCGACGCGCCGCAGAGGAACTGGGCGGCCACCGCCGTGTCGAGCAGCGGTCGCCACTGCCGACCGCGGTGCAGCTCCTGCTGCGCTGCGGCGTGCGCCAGCGCGTCACGCGCGGTGGCGGGGTCGCGCACACCGCAGCGCGCCCCGAGCACGAAGCCGAGGTGATGCGTGAGGCCGACGAGATCGATCACCGGCCCGGTCGGGCCGTGCTCGCCCGGCAGCCACTTCGGGTAGACGAGCGTGAGCGGCCCCGGGGAGGCGGGGACCGTCA
>JBBTLZ010000103.1:27846-35694 GCA_038068435.1 Candidatus Eiseniibacteriota bacterium
GGCAGCCACTTCGGGTAGACGAGCGTGAGCGGCCCCGGGGAGGCGGGGACCGTCAGACGCGCGTGGGGATGCCGCGCGGGGCCTCGCTGGCGTCCACCGCCAGCGTCAGGGTGGGTGGCGGTGAGGCGGCGCGGGCGGAGGCCGCGAGGGAGACGACGAGCACCAGCAGCGACATCGTGACCGACCGGACCATCGCTTCGGCTTTGCGCATCATGGCTCCCTGCTCGACCGCGGATGGACGCTCCGGACGACCAGCGCCCATCGGTCCTACCTCGGGAAACTGATCACCACGCTGGTCCCCTGTCCGGGCGCGCTGTGGCGCACGAACAGGCGGCCGCCGTGGTACTCCTGCACCACCCGCCGGGCGAGCGCGAGACCCAGACCCCACCCGCGGCGCTTGGTCGTGTATCCGGGCTCGAAGGCGCGCTGTTGCTCGGCCGCGGTCATCCCGCGGCCGTTGTCCGTCACGGTCACCTCGACCGCCTCGGTGTCCTTGCGCCGGTCGACCGTGATCTCGACCAGGCCGGGCTTCTGGTCGAGCGCCGTGACGGCGTTGGTGAGCAGGTTCTCGAGCGCCCATGCGAGCAGCTCGCGGTTGAGGTTGATGGGCGGCACCTCTTCGTAGCGCTCGCGGATGAGCACCTCGCCCTCGGCGTGCGGCAGCCGGCGGCGCATGTACTGGACCGCCTCCATCACGATCGGGGTCACGTCCTGCAGCTGGAGCTGCGGGGCCGAGCCCACGTGGCTGAAGCGTTGGGCCACCTTGGTCAGCCGCTCGACGTCGCGCCCCATCTCCTCGAGCGCTTCCTCGAATTCGGTCCTCGGCACCCGGACCTCGCCACCGCCGGCCGCCTCGCCGTGCGATCGGAGCAGCTCCACCCAGCCGAGCAGGGAGGAGAGCGGCGTGCCCAGCTGGTGCGCGGTCTCGCGCGCCATGCCGACCCAGATGGAGCGCTTCTCGGCCTGGCGGATGCTGGTGAGCCCCCACAGGCCGAGCGAGATCAGCAGCACCAGCCCGCCGAGCGCGATGTAGGGCATCCACCGGAGCTGTTCGAGCACCGGGGGCTCGCCGTAGTGAACGGCGCCGAGCTGGAAGCCGGTGCCGGGCTGATGCATGGGGATCGGCTGGTTGCGTCGGTCCATCGCGGCGGCGCGCTCCCGCACCCGATCGAGGCGCGCGCGGATCACCGGCGCGATGGGAAGGCCCGACTTGAGACTGTCGATGGAGGAGGCGGGGACGAGCGAATCGGCGATCCCCACGGCGTGCCACGCGCGGGGCGTGCTGTCGTTGTCGGTGATGACCATCGGGAAATCGATGCCGGCGATCATCTCGCGGAGGATCTTCTCCAGCTCCGAATCCTGCGCAGCGGGGAAGGACGCCTGGGCGCAGAAGCGCGCCAGCACGCGCGAGGTGGTCGCCACCTCGCGCGAGAGTGCCCCCACCATCTGGTACGTGAACAGGAACACGCCGATGACCAGCACGCTGCTGACCAGGAACAGGTAGGCCTTGAGTAGTTGCGGTCCACTCACGCGCGGAGCGGATCCGGGGGCGTCGGGGCGCGCGGCGGGTCCGGCCTGGTCCCCCCGGCCCCGGCGACGCGCAGACGGATCGTTCGTGGGATGCACGTCGGTTCACCCCTCGGGCGACAGTGCTTCGCGACCGTCGAGGTACGGACGCAGCGCCTTCGGGATGCGGACGCCGCCGGCCGCGGTCTGATGGTTCTCGAGCAGCGCAGCGTAGGTGCGCGGCAGCGCCACGCCCGAGGCGTTGAGGGTGTGCGGGTACTCCGCCCTGGCCCCGACCGCGCGGCGGAACCGCATGCCCATGCGCCGCGCCTGGAAGTCCTCGAAGGTCGAGCACGAGGAGCACTCGAGCCAGGCGCCGGTGCCCGGTGACCAGACCTCGAAGTCGTAGCACTTGGCGGCCGCGAAGCTCATGTCGCCGCTGCACAGCAGCTGTACGCGGTACGGCAGCTCGAGGGCCTCGAGGATGTCGCTCACGTCTCGCGCCAGCTTCTCGTGCTCGTCGTAGCCGGTCTCGGGCGGCACGATCTTGACCAGCTCGACCTTGTCGAACTGGTGCACGCGCACCATGCCGCGCGTCTCCTTGCCGTAGGTGCCGGCTTCGCGCCGGTACGAGGCGCAGCAGGCGGTCAGGTAGCGCGGCAGCACGCCGGGCTCGAGGATCTCGTCGCGGTGGATGTTGGTGACCGGCACCTCGGCGGTCGGGTTGAGGAACAGGTCGTCCTCCCCGATCAGGTACATGTCGCCCTCGAGCTTGGGCAGCTGGCCGGTGCCGAACAGCGATGCGCGCCGCACCACGTGCGGCGGCGAGACCTCGGTGTAGCCGTGGTGCGTGGTGTGGAAGTCGAGCATGAAGTTGATGAGCCCGCGCTCGAGCCGCGCGCCGCGGCCGGTGAAGAGCAGGAACCCCGACCCGGCGATCTTCGCGGCGCGGTCGAAGTCGAGCAGGCCGAGGCGGGTCGCGATCTCCCAGTGGGGCTTCGGCTCGAAGTCGAACGTCGGCGGCTCGCCCCAGGTGCGCACCCGCTGATTCTGCTCCGGACCGCTCCCGGGCGGCACCGAGGGGTGCGGCAGGTTCGGGATCCACGCGGCGAGCGCCTCGCTCTCCTCCTCGAGCGTCTTGAGCTCGGCATCGAGCGCCCTGATGCGCTCCCCCACCTCGCGCATCGCCGCGATGTCGGCGGCGGCATCCTCGCCGCGCTTCTTCCGCGCCGCGATCTCCGCGCTGGCCGCGTTGCGCCGCGCCTTCAGCTGCTCGGTCTCGTGGAGTACCGCGAGCCGTCGCTCCTCGATGGCGTAGAAGCGCGCGAGGTCCACCGTCATCCCCTTCAGGGCCACGCCGGCTTCGACCTTGTCGCGGTGCTGTCTCAGGAACTTAGGATCGTGCATGTCTCGGGGTCGTTCCCTCGCGGGACGCAGTGCGCGCGCGCGCGCCGTGTCACGGTCGCGCCATCTCCCGGGCGCGCGCGTAGGCGGCACGCGCCTCCTCGTCGCGCCCGAGCTTGGACAGCGCCATCCCCAGCCCGTAGTAGGCGGCCGGGTCGTCCTTCTTGATCACCGCCGCGGCGGCGTACCGGCGTGCCGCGAGGCCGAAGTTGCCCGCGCTGAAGGCCTGGTTGCCCGAATCGATCAGCACCTGTGCGCGCCCCGCGTCATCGGCCGGCGGCACCGGGTCGGCGTGACGGCCGCACGCCACGACCAGCGACGCCAGGAAGACGAGCGAGGCGACCAGCCTCGTGCCCGCGGCGCCGCGCGGCCGGGCGTGCCGGGTCCCCGGCGCGTCCGCCGCTCCATGGGGTCGTGGCACCGCGCGGGTCATGCGCGCTCGTCCGGGACCGCCTCGACGATCTCCCGCGCGCCGCGCTCGAGCATGCGCACGGCCAGCTTCACGCCGAGCGTCTCCGCCTGGGCCGCCGGACCCTCGATCTCGTCGCGCACCACCTCGAGCCCATCCGGGCTCACCACCACCGCCTCCATCACCAGGCGGCCGTCGACGATGTTGGCGAGCGCCCCCGCCGGCAGGTCGTCGCCGGCGCCCAGCTCGTTGAGCCATGCGCGCTCCGCCAGCACCGCGCGGTGCGCGTCGGGGTCGTCCAGGCACCTGACCGCCGCCAGCACGTCCTTGCGCGAGGCGAGCGCCTCCAGGCCCAGCGCCCCCTGCCCGGGGGCGGGGATGCACACCTCGGTCGTGAAGATCTCGCTCACCCGGTCGTGCCAGCCGAGGCGCTCGGCGTCGGTCGCCGCCATGACCAGGCCATCGAAGTGACCCTCCTCGAGCTGCTTCCAGTGGGTCTCGAGGCTTCCCTTCGCACCCACGGCCTTGAGGTCCTCGCGGTAGGCGAGCACCTGCGCGCGGCGCAGCGCGGTCGAGCTGCCCACGCGCTCGCCGCCCTCGAGCTCGTCGAGGATGCGCCCGTCGCGCGTGAGAAAGACCTCGAACGGGTGACGGCGCCGCGGGACGGCGGCGAGCACGTACGCGTCGAGCCGCACCAGCGGCAGGTCGGGCAGGTCGTGCAGCGCGGCGTCCACGCGGCCCTCGGCCAGCGCGGCGTCGAGGTCGCGCGTGAACGCGGGTCCCGCGGCCGGGCCGTCGTGCACGTGGTCGCCGCTGCCGGCGATCTTCACCAGCCCGACCTCGAGGTGCGGATGGGCGCCGCGCAGCGCGTCCACCACCTCGTCGGCGAGCGTGAGCGCGAGACGGTTGGCGCGTACTCCGATCCGCAGTCTGCTGGGAAGGGTCATCGTCTCGGCCCCCGGTGGGATGGACGCGGACTATGCGTGAGACCGCGCGCGACCCGCAAGGGCGAACGCGGGCGAGCCCGGGCGACCGCGGGGTGGGTGCGGCTGCCCCGGGGACTCGCGAGAGGAGCGGGGCGAGAGCGAAGCCCCGGGGACCCGCGACGAACGCGAGTCCCCGGGGCAGCCGCTTCGGCGATCGGCGGCCTAGGCCTTCTTCGCCGCCTTCTTCGCGGTCTTGCGGGCCGCCCTCTTGCCGACCTTTCGCGCGGAGACCTTCAGCGCGGCGGTCCGTTTGACGGCCGGCTTGGCCGCCTTCGCTTTCGCCCTGGGGCTGGCCGGAACGGCCGCTGCGCCTTCGGCGACCGCCGGCTTCGCGGGCGTCGCGCGGTACAGGGCGATGCCGAGCGAGCGCAACAGGGAAGCGACCTGCTCGGACGGCTGTGCCCCCTTCGCGATCCACGATTCGACTCGGTCCTTGTGGACGACCAGCTCGTACGGCTGCGTCAGCGGATTGTAGTGCCCGAGGATCTCGAGGAAGCGCCCGTCACGCTGACGCCGCGAATCCGCCGCCACCATCCGGAAAAAGGGCCGCTTCTTGGCGCCGGCCCGCATCAGGCGAATGACCACCGACATGAGTCTGGTTCCTCCTCCAGGGTCTGCCACCGCCCGGTCCCCCGCAGGGCCCGGGTCGTCCTCTCGTTACCGCATGCGCCCGCGCAGGCCGGCGAGGCCGCGTGGGCCGTGGCGCAGGCGCTTCATGAGCGCGCGTGCCTGATCGAAGTCCTTCAGCAGCCGGTTGACCTCGGTCACCGAGGTCCCGCTGCCCGTCGCGATGCGCCGCCGCCGGCTCCCGTCGATCACGCGGGGATGGCGACGTTCCTTCACCGTCATGCTCTGGAGGATGGCCTCGTAGCGCCGGAGGCGTTCCGTGTCCGGCTGTGCCTCCGCCAGGGCCGCCTTCGGCATGCCCGGCAGCATCTTCATGATCTCCTCGAGCGGCCCCATCTTCTTCATCTGCTGCAGCTGCTCGAGGAAATCCTCCAGCGTGAAGTCCGCCTTGCGCGCGCGCTCGGCGAGCCGCACCGCGTCGCGCTCGTCCACCGCCGCGCGGGCCTTCTCCACCAGCCCCAGCACGTCGCCCATCCCCAGGATGCGCGAGGCGAGGCGGTCGGGGTGAAACACCTCCAGCCCGTCCAGCTTCTCGCCCACGCCCATGAACAGGATCGGCTTGCCCGTCACCTGCCGCAGCGACAGCGCGGCGCCACCGCGCGCGTCGCCGTCCATCTTCGTCAGCACCAGCCCGTCCACGCCCACCTGCTCGGCGAACGCCTGGCCGATGCGCACCGCCTCCTGGCCGGTCATCCCGTCCACGACCAGCAGCACCTGGTGCGCGCGGCTCGCGCGCTTCAGACCCTGCAGCTCACTCATCAGGTTGGTGTCGATGTGCAGCCGGCCCGCGGTGTCGAGCACCAGGAAGTCAAAGCCACGACGCCGCCCTTCGGCCAGCGCCGCAGTCGCGATCTCGACCGGCGGTGTGCCTTCGGCCGCGCGCCAGAATCCGGCGCCGGCTTGCGCCGCCACGCGCTCCAGCTGATCGATAGCCGCGGGGCGATAGACGTCGGCGCTCGCGAGCAGCGTCCGCTTGTCCCGCGCCTTCAGCCACAGCGCCAGCTTCCCGGCGAAGGTGGTCTTGCCCGAGCCCTGCAGGCCCGCGAGCAGCACCACCGTCGGCAGGTGCGGCGAGCCGGCGAGCGTGACCGGGGTCTTCCCGAGCAGGCTCTCCAGCTCTTCGCGGACGATCCCCACCACCTGCTGCCCAGGGGTGAGGCTCCGCAGCACCTCATCGCCCACCGCCCGCGACTCGACGCGGGCGACAAAGTCGCGCGCCACAGCGACTTGGACGTCTGCTTCGAGCAGCGCCCGGCGCACCTCGCGGAGGCTCTCGCGGATGTTGTCCGGGGTGAGACGCGCCTGGCCCGTGAGCTTCTTGAATACCCCTTGCAGTCGGTCGCTAAGCGCTTCGAACACGGGCCCTTTCCGTCCGGCGAAGCGGGCACCATAGCACAGGGGCCGGCAAGGTCGGTAGACCAGAGTGCTTTCCGGCGCACGACCGCCGCCGGAGATCTTACCCGTTGACATGTGACCTTTAGGTCACATATCGTTTCGGCCGTGGAGCTCATCTTCAAAGCCCTCGCCGGCCCGTCGCGGCGGACGCTGCTCGACCGCTTGTTCGACCGCGATGGCCAGACCCTGGGCCAGCTGTGCGCCCAGGTGGCGATGACCCGCTTCGGCGTGATGAAGCACCTGCGGGTGCTCGAGGCGGCGGGTCTGGTGACCACCCGGCGCTCGGGGCGCGAGAAGTTCCACTACCTGAACCCGGTCCCCATCCGCCTCCTCCACGACCGCTGGATCACGAAGTACGCGGCGCCGTGGGCCGGAGCGCTCGGCGACCTGAAAGGCGGACTGGAGGAGGAGACCATGAGCGACACGCGACTCGCCGGCGTGCACGCGGAGCCGGCGCTGCGGCACATCCAGCAGATCCACATCCGCACCAGCCCCGAGCGGCTGTGGGAGGCGATCACGCAGCCGAGCTTCACGCGCGACTACTTCTACGGGACGCTGGTCGACAGCACGTGGCGGCAGGGCGCCGCTCTCGTCTACCGCAACCCGGATGGGACGGTCGCCGCCGACGGCACGGTGCTCGAGGCCGAGCCGCCGCGACGCCTGGTGCATTCGTTCTCGGCACTCTGGGACGACGCGGTGACCCCCGACCCCGCGCACCGCGTGACCTGGACCATCGAGGCGATGGGCCCGGTCTGCAAGCTGACCGTCGAGCACGAGGGCTTCGCGGGCGAGACCGCCACCCTCAAGAGCGTGCAGGGCGGTCTGAGCTTCATCCTCGACGGGCTCAAGACCCTGCTCGAGACCGGCCAGCCGCTGATGAGTGCACGCTGATCACCGAACCACGCACCCGACCGGAAGACCGGAGGAGATCGTCATGAACCAGCCCAAGCACGTGTACGAGGTCTACATCCGCACCACGCCCGAGAAGCTCTGGCAGGCGATCACCCGCCCCGAGATGACGCGGCAGTTCTTCTACGGCAACGACGTGGAGAGCGACTGGAAGGTGGGCTCCTCCGTCCGCCACAAGGGCCCCGATGGCAAGCTGAACCTCGACGGCAAGGTGCTGGAGGTCGTGCCACAGCGGAAGCTGGTCACCGCCTTCTGCGCGGTCCACGACGCGGAGTGTGCGAAGGACCGGCCCTCGCGCGTCACCTGGGAGATCGAGCCGCGCGGCGAGGTGTGCAAGCTCACCCTCACCCACGACGACTTCGACGGGATCACCAAGACCTACAAGCAGGTGGGCCAGGGCTGGAACCCGGTGCTGAGCGGTCTCAAGACGCTGCTCGAGACCGGCAAGCCAATGGTCATCGGCCCGGCGCCGGCGGCGAGGTAGCGCGCACATCAAGCGATTCGCTCACTCGATCGCCTTCCTCAACTCCGCGAGCGCCGCGCGCGGGTCGGGCTGGCGGTAGACCGAGTGCCCGGCGACGAACACCTCCGCCCCCGCGGCGCGGCACCGCC
>JBBTLZ010000104.1:0-7787 GCA_038068435.1 Candidatus Eiseniibacteriota bacterium
GGCGTGAGCGGCCGGCTCATCCCCTACCGCGACCCCGAGTGCGACTGCCTCGTCAACGCGCGCTTCGAGGGCCGCCTGCGCGGCGACACGATCGAGGGCACCTTCACCCGCACGCACGTCGAAGGGGGCGAGACGCAGACCGGCGTCTGGAAGGTGACGCGGAAGAGACCCTAGCGATCGGCGATCAGCGGTCGCGACCCGCGGCGCTGGCGGCTCCCGCAGCCCCTCCGCCGCGCGTCAGCCCCCCCGCCGCCCCCGCAGCAGCCGCAGCCCGTTCAGGATGACCACCACTGTGCTCCCCTCGTGGCCCGAGACCGCGACCGGCAGCTTGAGCGGCCCGAACGGGGTGTGCTGGCCGACGAACACCAGCGCCACCAGCACCAGCATCACGCCCGAGGCGATGGCCACGTTCTGGATGACCACGCGGCGGGCGCGCTGCGCGAGCCGCACGGCATAGGGGAGTGCCGTCAGGTCATCGCCCATCAACACCACGTCGGCGCTCTCCATGGCGGCGTCGCTGCCGATGCCGCCCATCGCGATGCCGACCGTGGCGCGCGCGAGCGCCGGCGCGTCGTTGACCCCGTCCCCCACCATCGCCACCGCGCCGTGCGTCTTCTCGAGCGCGCCGATGACGTTCACCTTGTCCTCCGGCAGCAGCGCCCCGTGGTGCTCGTCCACGGCAGTGCGCCGCGCGATCGCCGCCACGGTGGGGACGCTGTCTCCCGAGAGCAGCACCGTGGCGCGCACGCCCAGCCGCTTGAGTGCCGCGACCGTCTCGGCGGCCGCCGGCCGTACCTGGTCGGCGGCGGCGATCACGCCCCAGCGTCCGCCGCAGCGCACCAGCATCGCGGTCTTGGCGTCGCGGTTGAACTCGGCGATGCGCCGCAACCCCTCGAGCGGGACCTCGGCGCCGAGTTGCGTGAACAGTTCCGGGGTGCCGACCTCGACCTGGACGCCGTTCACCTGCGCGACCAGCCCCTTGCCGAGGTGCGAGGTCAGCTGCTCGGCGGGCGTGACCGGCACGCCGCGGGCCTGGGCGGCGCGCACCACCGCCTGCGCCAGCGGATGCTGCGAGCGTTTCTCGGCGCTCGCCGCCCACGCGAGCACGTCATTCTCGGTGGCGCCGTCGAGGGCGACCACGTCGGTCACCTCGAAGCGCCCGCGCGTGAGCGTGCCGGTCTTGTCGAAGGCCACCGCCTTCACGCGCCCCAGTGCTTCGATGAAGCGGCCGCCCTTGAACAGGATGCCGTTGCGCGCGGCGTTGGCGATCGCGGAGAGGATGGTGGCGGGGGTGGCGATCACCAGCGCGCACGGCGAAGCCACCACCAGCAGCACCATGGCGTGATAGAACGAGGTCGCGAAGTCGCGGCCCATGACGAAGGGCGGCACCACGATCATGAGGCCGGCGCCGATCATGACGACCACCGTGTAGTAGCGCCCCACCCACTGGGCCAGCTCCTCGGTCTGCGACTTCTGCTCCTGCGCCTCCTCGACCAGCGCGACGATGCGGGCGAGCGTCGTGTCACCGGCCGCACGGCTCGTCACCACCTCGATCGCACCCTGCTGGTTGAGCGTGCCGGCGAACACCCGGTCACCCGGCTCCTTCGGCACCGGCACCGACTCGCCGGTCAGGCTGCTCTGGTCCACCAGCGACGCGCCGATGGCCACGGTGCCGTCGACCGGCACCGCCTCGCCCGGCTTCACGATCACGCGCTCGCCCACCTGCACCGCTTCGGCCTCGACCTCGATCTCCTGGCCGCCGCGGCGCACCAGCGCGCGCGCCGGCCGCAGCTTGAGCAGCGCGTGCAGCGCCCGGCGCGTGCGCCCCATGGTGTAGACCTCGAGCGTGTTGCTGAGCGAGAACAGGAACATCAGCACCGCCGCCTCGAAGAGATAGCCGATGGCGCCGGCGCCGATGGCGGCGAGGATCATGAGCAGGTTGACGTCGAAGCGGCGCCGCGCGAGCGCGGCGGCGGTGGAGCGCAGCGCGAACCAGCCGCCGGCGAGGGCCGAGCCGAGGAAGGCTGCGTGGTGCCACGCCACCGGCGCCAGCGCGCGCTCGAGCACCATGCCGAGCACGAGCAGCGCGAGGCACAGCCCCGTGAGCACCGCCATGGCCCGGCCGCGGGCGAGCTGCTCCAGCTCGGCCAACGAGAGCGTGGCGCCCCAGGGCTTGGTGCGCGCGAGCGGCCGCACCAGCTCGGCGGTGTCGGTCGGGACGCTCCGGCGCGAGAGCCCGACCCGCCCCGGCTCGGCGGTCACGGCGAACTCGCTGTCGTCCGGGCTCGGGACGTGACCGAGTCGCAGGTCGCACTCGTGACATGCGCCCGGTGTTTCACGCCGCTGGCAGTAGGTGACCCGCTGGGCGAACAGCGCCCCCACCTCGTCCGCCAGCGCGTTCAGCCGGTCGGGCTCGACCAGCGATGGCCGGTAGCGCACGGTGAGCGTGTTGTCGCGGAAGTCCGCCTCGATCGCCACCACGCCCGGACTCTCGCGCAGGCGGTCGGAGAGGATGGCGAGGCAGCCCGGGTCATCCGCGGACAGCGGCAGGTGCTCGGCGGCCGCGGGCGGAGCCTGAGCACGCCCCACAGGGGCACTCATGCCGAGAACCTAGCACACGAGGGGGAGATCGCCCGGGCGCGGCCTCCGCCACGGGGACGGGGCCTCGGCGTCAGCGAGGCGCGAGCTTCAGGCCGCCCGGGCGGCGGCGCTGCGGGCGGGCTCGCAACTCGCGAGGCGCACAGCCAGTGCCGCGCCGGCGAGCGAGGCGCAGTCGAAATCCACGCCGTTGAACAGCTCGCCGCCCTGCTTGTTGCTGAGGTTGAGCACGCCGTAGAGCCGGCCGTTGTGCACCACGGGGACGGCGATGAACGACGGCGAATTGTAAGTGTCGGCCTGCGCCTCCGGGGTAACCTCGGCCTGGCTGCGCATCCGCACCAGCAGCGGCTTGCGGTTGTGCGCGACCCACCCCGCCACCCCCTGCCCCACCCGCACGCGCACGCGTTCCGCGACCCCGGCGTCGATGCCGCACTGCGCGGAGATCTGGAGCACCTCGCGGCTGGCGTCCAGCGTCATCAGGCTGCAGCGTTCGATGCCGAACTCGCTGCTGAGCCACCCGACGATGGCCATCGGCAGTCGGCGTTCGTCGGGCTCCTGGCCGAGCAGCTGCAGGAATCTCCGGGCGAAGTCCACGCGCCGCTCGAGGTCCGCCATCTCCCAGCTCGCGTCGTTCATCTCGGTGTAGGCCTCCGCGAGGTGTTCGGTGGCGGCGACGGACTGCGCCTCGAGTGCCGCCATGATCGACTTCACCCGATCGAGCTCGACGCGGTACTCGTCCGAGCTGCGCTGCCGCTCCTCGTACTCGCTGGTGAGGTTCGCCAGCATCTCGCCGCGTGAGCGCTCCTCCTGGTCGAGCTGCCGCGAACGCTCGGTCAGGGTATCGAGCTGGGCGCGGAGCTCCGCCGCCGCCTCGGTGACGGCTTCGGAGGCCGCCTCGGCCTCGCGCGTGGGCTGCGGCGCGGGGGCCTCGCGTCCGGCGCGCTGCAGGTGCTTCGCCAGCGCCACGGTGACCAGGCTCTTCACCGGCAGGATCTCGCTCACCGCACGCCCGCCGAAGGCGTTCTTCTTGGCACTCGTGATGACCAGGATGCCGATGAGATCGGACTGGTCGCCGAGCGGCAGGCAGATGCACGAGCGCCAGTCCGACAGCACGGTCAGCGGCATCAGCTCGGAGGCATCACGGTCCTCGGCCACGTAGCAGGGCGCGGTCCCGAGCCCCCCCGAGAACAGGGATGGCTTCTCCGGGGCATTGAAAATTGCACTGGCGTCGAAGAGTTTTCGCACGAGCCGTTCGGGCAGCTCGTTGGCCCTCACGACGATCTCGCGGCGGATCAGCCGGTTGCCCTCGACCTCGAATACGTCGACGAACGCGTCCTGGCTCACCTCATAGAAGGCGAGCGAGGCGCGCCAGTCGGACCGCGCCGCCTCGAGGCTGCGCAGGAACTCGAAGACGACGGACTTGGTATCGCGCGACCGGGTGAGGCGGTCGGAGACGTCGCGCAGATCGAATCTGGACATGATGGTCCCCGGTGGGATGCCCCTGGCTGCAGAAGTGCCACCCGGCAACGCAAGACGTGTGCCGCTGGGCGGTGAGTTCCCGGCCGGCGGCGAGGGGCGGAACCGTCGACCTATCGCATCGACAGCACCGGGGCCCTACGGCTCGACCAGCCAGACCTCGCGGCGCGAGAGGTCGACCCCGAGGCGGTAGCGCGACAGGAAGCCGTTCGAGACCAGCCCCGCCAGGCGGAAGTTGGGGTTGAGCTCGAGCCGCGCCGGGAAGATGCCGTAGACCCCCGCGAGCGAATCGCGGCATGCCCCGCCGACGCACAGCCGCGCGACCGGAAATCGGAAGTAGCCGACCGGGCCGGCCGCCGAGCTTCCGGTGTGCGCCTGCGTGGTGTCGACCCCGATCCCCGCCTCGGCGAGCGTGCTGGTCGGGGCCGCGAGTCCGATGCCCGGCCCCCCGGTGTCGAGCAGGAACGGTCGCTCGGGCCCGCCGTTCACGTGTCCGTAGACGACCAGCAGGTGCGTGCCGCGCAGCAGCACCGGCACGCGATGCGCCACCGCGCCCGGCGGCGCCCACGCCGGGCGCGCGGTGTCGGCCGCCGCCCCGGGAGAGCCAGGCGGCTCGACCCACAGCGCGCTGTCGGGGAGATCGAGGCAGAAGCGGAAGCGCCGCAGCGCCTCGAAGCCCAGCGTGCCGCGAACGCCCTGCGTGCCACCGAGGCCCGGGTGGTCACTGACCGCGACCGGCAGCCGATGGAGCGTGGTCTCACCGAGGGTCAGTGAGTCGAGCGCCGCGTAGTCGAAGCGCACCGGCCGCTCGCCCACGAACGCTCCGGCCTCGCCGCCCGCGAGCGTCTCGAGTCCCAGCTCCTGCGCGAGCGAGCGGCCGAGGACCACCTCGGGGCTGCCGGTGTCGATGCGGAACAAAAACGGCCCGCGCCCGTTGACCCGCACCGGCACGACCAGCGCCCCGCGCGCGGTCTCGGGGACGAACCGCAGCCGCTCCCGCCCTCGCCCGCTCACCCGGTAGGGATGGTCGCCGACCAGGCGCATCGTCTCGAGCAGGCCGGTCCGCGCCGGCGCGCCGCTTCCCGGCAGTGCGCGGGCGCGCTCCCAGTGGTCCGCGGCCTCCGGAAGGCGCCCCGCGAGGTAGAGCGCGAGCCCCAGGTCCTCGTGGGCCTCCCAGTCGTCGGGCCGCATGCGCGCCGCGCGCTCGAGCCACTCGACGGCCTCGGCGAAGCGCCCCTCGCTGCGCGCCACCCGGCCCGAGAGCAGCGCCGTGTCGAACTCGCGCGCCCCAATCGACCGCGCGCGCTCGAGGCACTTGGCGGCCCGGGCGTGATCGCCGACCTGGAACCACGCGCGCGCCAGCCGGTCCCAGTTGGCCTCGATGCCGAGGGCCGTCCGCACGCGCGACTCCTCGGCCCGCACGATTCCCTGGAGCGAGTCGAGCCGGGCGAGTGCCACCGCCGGCGGCTCGAAGGCGACACGGGGCGGCGGTGGGGGCTGGGCGCCGGCGGGAAGCGCGAGCAGCGCGAGCAGGGCGAGGAACGAGATCGCCGCGGGCCGCCGCAGGCGACGCGGGCGCCTCACCGGGGCGTGACGGCGGCGAGGAATCCCGGGCCAGCGCGATGCACAGCCGCGACCAGCGCGGTGTCGGCGACCGAGCGGTCGCAGAGGATGTAGGCCCGCCGCTGCTGGAGCCGGACCGAGACCGTCGAGACCCCGGGGACCTGGGCCAGGCTCGCCTGCACCGAGGAGGCGCAACCCGAGCAGGTCATCCCGCCGACCTCCAGCGTCACCGCCCGCTCCTGGCCGCGGGCGGCGAGTGAGCCGTGCGGGAGGCTCCGCAACTGCTGGACGAACAGCGGGCCGGCGACGGCGAGCACCAGCACGCCCGCCACCAGCGCCACGACGTTCAGGATGTCACGCTTCATCGGGGTCCCCGTGGAGTCATCCCAGCGGCCAGGCTGGGCGTGGACGATAGCGTACGGGGCTTGGGTGGCCAAGCGAACGGGAGCGCCTGGAACCGGCGCCCCCGCCCTGGCCCAGCCGGCTGAGGTAGGGCTAGCTGCGGATGTTCTTCGGCCAGACCGGTTTGCCGCGGGTGTTGCGCACGGTCACGCTCAGGTCGCCTCTCTTGATCTGCCGCGCCACCAGCACCGGCTTCTCCTCGTATGTCGTCTTGCAGCCGGTCACCACCACCTCGTCACCCGGTTTCATCTCGAGACCGCGCTTCGCAAGGTAGACCGCGGGACCGACATGCACCTCCATGTCGCCCATGACCGTCGTGATGATGATATGGGTGTCCTTGAAGCCCATCGTGCTGTCGTGGATCTTCACCCCGGCCACCGTTCCCTTCACCACGTACTCGGCCCTGCTGTCGTAGGGCGGCGTGTCCGAGGGTGTGGTCGCCTTGTTCGCGGCCAGCGCGGTCGCGCTCGCGATCAGCGCGAGAGCGACGACCGCCGTGATCGCACTTCGTCTCCTGTTCAACATGACCCCTACCTCCTCCCATCGGCTCCCGCGGCAGCGCCGCAGGCGAATTCCGGTTAGCAGCTAACTCGCATCATCCGTGCCCCCGTCCGCCATCACGCCAAGACGAGGCCTCCCACCCGCTAGCGGTGCCGACGGCACGTGACGATCGCGGTGCGGCCGCGACGGGATGTCAGTCGACTGTCGCGCTGGCAGGTCCGCCGGCCGGCCGGCCCGCCGCTCCGGCCCGGCGTTGCGCACCCCGACCGTGGCCCCTAGACTGCGCGCCGCCAACCCGCTCCCTCTCACCACGAGACCCACCCATGGTCAGCGACGCCCGCGCCGAACCCGACCTCTCCCTCCTGCTCCCCCGCGAGCTGGTGGGCGAGCTGCTGGCGCTGGGCCGCGGCGGCGGCGCCGAGTTCGCCGAGGTGTACGGCGAGTACACGGTGCAGAGCGGCTTCACGCTCGAGGAGGACCGGCTGCGCACCTCGCAGTACGCGGTGCTCCAGGGCGTCGGCGTGCGCGCGGTGCGCGGCGACCAGACCGGCTACGCCTACGCCGATGGATTCGCCCCCGACGACCTGCGCGAGGCGGCGCGGGTCGCGGCCCGCATCGCTCGCGATGGCGCGGCGGCCGCCACCGGCGCCGGCGGCGCCCCGCGCGCATTCCGGGTCGTGGACGCACCGGCGCCGTTCTCGCTCAAACGGCCCGCCCCGGTGGCGCTCGATGAGCGCGGCAAGGTGGCGCTCTGCCACCGCGCCAACCAGGCCGCGCGCGCCCACGACGGCCGCATCCACGAGGTGACGGTCTCGCTGGCGGACTCCAGCAAGCGCTTCGTGGTCGCCAACAGCGAGGGGCTGTGGGCCGAGGACCGGCAGTACCTCTCACGCCTGACGGTGGTGGCGCTGGCGCTCGACGGTGACCATCGCCAGCAGGGGTTCGCAGCCGGTGGCGGCTCCATCGAGGCGGGCTACTTCGAGCGCGAGCGCGCGCCTGAGACCATCGCCGGCGAGGCGGCCGGCATCGCGGTCACGCTGCTCGGCGCGCGCGCGCCCGAGGCGGGCGCCTATCCGGTGGTGGTGGGGCCGGGCTGGGGCGGCGTGCTGGTGCACGAGTGCTTCGGCCACGGCATGGAGGGCGACTCCATCCGCCGGAAGACCTCGATCCGCGCCACCCAGATGGGCAAGCAGGTGGCGGCGAAGGGCGTGACGATCGTGGACAGCGGCATCGTGCCGTACAGCCGC
>JBBTLZ010000105.1:0-14756 GCA_038068435.1 Candidatus Eiseniibacteriota bacterium
CGAAGTTGGGCGCGCCGGTGTGCGTCCCGCCGACGCGCGAGATCTCCTCGAGCCACAGGCGCGGGGCGCGCAGGAACGTCTGCGGCGGTATCACCGACAACTCGATGCCCATCGAGATCGAATTCAGCACCGCGCCGACCAACCCCATGTCGTGGTAGACGGGCAGCCAGGTCACGATCTTCGAGGCGTCGTCCATGCGCGCGGCGGCGCGGATCATCCCGAGGTTGGCGGCCAGGTTGCCGTGCGTGACCATCACGCCGCGCGGCGCGGCGGTGGTGCCGGACGTGAACTGGAGGAAGGCGGTGTCGTCGGCCGACGGGCGCTCGAATGGCCCCGGCGCCGCGTCGAGCAGCGCCGCGAACGCATCCACCGGCTGCGGCACGGCGCCCAGGAACGGCATGAGACGCGCGGCGGCGATCACGCGGCGGGCGCCGCTCCGCTCGAGCAGGTGCGCGAGATGCCGCAGGAACACCGGCATCGCCTCGAGCCCGGTCGGCGGGTAGATCGGCACCGGCGCCACGCCGGCCGCCATCGCGCCCAGGATCGCCACGATGGCCTCCTCGGGATCGGGCAGCACGACGACGACCGCATCGCCGGGACGGAGCCCGCGTGACCGCAGCGCCGAGGCGACGCGACGCACGCGGTCCACGAGGTCAGCGTAGGGGACGACGCGCCGCCCGCGCGCGCCGACGAACGTCACGCCGCGCCGGCGTTCGGACGCCAGGCGCTCGATCGCGCCGAGGATGGGCGTCGAGTCGATCGCGCGCTCGGGCGGCGCCTGCAGCAGCGGGCTCATGTTCCGTCCGCTCCGGGGAGCGGCCCGTGGGTAACGACCCCGTCCGCCCAGGGGACCGATCGCCGCACCCCGCCCCGGGTGCCATACTGCGCCGCATGGAGCGTGGGATCGGAGGGCACAGGCGTGGGGATTACGCCGCGAGGATGACGTGCGCCGCGACTCGGGGGACAGGGCGATGAGACTGTCCCACGGGCAGAGGCTGCTCTACGCCTCGGGATCGCTCGGGGTGGCGCTGTCGTATCAGGCCTTCGGTACATACATCCAATTCCTGTACATCGACATCCTGGGACTCAAGGCCTCGCTGGTGGGCCTCGGCTGGAGTCTCTACGGAATCTGGAACGCCGTCAACGACCCCCTCGCCGGCCACCTCTCGGACCGGACGCGCACCCGCTGGGGGCGGCGCACCCCCTGGATCGCCGGCGCCTTCATCCCCTTGGGGCTCTTGTTCTACCTGCTCTGGGTGCCCCCCTCGCCGCTGGTCCGGGGCGGGCAGGTGCCGCTGTTCGCCTACTTCATGGGCGCCGTCCTGGTCTTCGACCTGCTGTGGACGATCGTCGTCATGAACTGGACGGCGCTCTTCCCGGAGATGATCCCCGAGCCGCGCGACCGCGCCACGGTGTCCGGATGGCGGCAGCTCTTCTCGGTCCTGGGCCTGCTCATCGGTGTGGCGCTGCCGCCCCTCCTGGTCGGCGCCGACTGGAGCGGGCGCGGATCCATGGCGCTGCTGCTGGCGGTGATCACGTCCCTGACGTTCGGCCTGGCGCTGCTCGGCATCCACGAGCCGCCGCGCGCGCGCCCGGGCCAGCCGCTTGGGCTTGGCCCGGCCGTGCGGGCCTCCTGCCGCAGCCGCCCGTTCCGCTGGTTCCTGCTCGCCAACCTGCACAAGGAATTCATCTACAGCATGCTCACGGCGTCCGTCCCGTTCTGGGCCAAGTACGTGCTCCTCATCCAGGCGCCGGTCACGGCCTTGGGCGTCACGCTGGAGCCCGGGATGCAGAACTCGCTGCTGCTGGGCGCGGCCTTCATCATGGCTCTGCCCGCCCTGCCGGCGTGGACGGCGGTGGCCAGGCGCTTCGGCGGGCGGCACGCCTGGCGGGTCTCCCAGACCACCTTCGCCGCGTCCATGCTCGGCGTGTTCTTCGCCCGCGACTTCTTCCAGGGCGTGGCGGCGATGTCGCTGGCCGGTCTCAGCCTCGCCGGGCTGCTCGTCTCTCCCGACCTGCTCATCTCCGACGTGATCGACGAAGACGAGACCATCACCGGCACGCGCCGCGAGGGGATGTACTTCGGGATCAACGGCTTCGTCATCCGCTTCGCGTTCACCCTGCAGGGTCTGTCCACGGGAGCGATCCTGCACTTCACCCGATATGTGGGCTCCTCGCCGGAGAACCTCTACCCGGCCCAGCCGCCGGCCGCCCTGTTCGGCATCCGGGCCCTGACCGCGCTGCTGCCCATCGTGGCTTCGGTGGTGGTGATCGTGGCGCTGCAGCGCTACCCGCTCCACGGCGAGCGCTACCGCACCCTGCGCACCGCGCTCGCCCGGATGCGCCAGTCGGGGCCGCAGCCTGCGAGGAGCGGAGGAGGGCGCTGAGATCAGGGCAGACCGGAGTCCACCTGCAGCGCCGGCCGGCCTCGGACGTCGCCGGGTCGTTCCCGTGCGCTTACCGGCCCGCGCTCTCCGCCGTGAGCAGGCGGCGAGGGCACCCTCACACCTTGACCATGTAATACATCGCCGCCGGGTGGTGGACGATGATCGCCGAGGTCGAGGCCTCGGGTACCAGCTGCCAGGCGCTGGTGAGCGTGACGCCGATCGCCGGCTCCGGCTTCAGCAGCCGGAAGAGCTTCGCCTGGTCGGCGAGGTCGGGGCAGGCGCTGTAGCCGAACGAGTAGCGCTTGCCGCGGCCGTCGTCGAGCCGGAGCTCCCGCCGGATGCGGGCGTGGTGCCACTCGGCGAGCCCTTCGGTCGCCGAGACCGCGAGGCCGTGCGTGAAGAGCGCCTGCGAGTACTCGCCCTTCGCATTGAGCGTCTCGCCCAGCTCATCCGCCTTGCCCCCCACCGTCACCACCTGGAACGCCACCACGTCGAACTTGCTGGTCGCCCGCGGCACGAAGTAGTCGGCGAGGCACAAGCCCTCGCGCTCGCTCTGCCGCGGGAAGGTGAAGCGCACGATCTCCTCGAGTTTGCCTCTCGGCGTGAGTGAACCGGCCGCGAACGCCGCCGGATCGTAGACGACCAGATCCTGCCCCTCGCTCTGGCAGGGGAAAAAGCCGAAGCAGGCCCGCGGCTCGAGCCAGCCCTGCTCGCGCGCTTCGCGCTGCAGCGCGAGCCGGCGCGGCTCGAAGTCCTCGCGGATGAGCTTCTCCACCGCGGGCCCGCTGCCGCGCGCGCCCCAGTGGAGGCGGTAGAGCGTCTTGAGATCCATCCCGGCGAACATACCCTCCCAGTCGATCGCGCCCGGGTCGGTGACGCGCGCTCCCCAGAACGGTGGCGCAGGGATGGTGACGTTGCGGTCCACCTCGACCTTGAAATCCTGCTGGCGCGCGGAGGACTCCTGCGCGCGCGACTCCAGCTCGGCGGCCTTGGTCTTGAACTCGAACGCCTCGTGGCGGATGCGCTCCACCAGCGCCGGCCCCTTCTCCGGGTCCGCGAGGGCGTCGACCGTGTCGAGCCCCTCGAAGGCGTCCTTGCAGTAGAAGACACCCGGCTCGTAGAACACCTCGCCGTCCACCAGTGCGGCGCGCCGGCCGAAGTTGCGGTTGATGGCGGCGCCGCCGATCAGCACCGGGTACCTGAGCCCGGCGCGGTGCAGCTCGGCGACGCAGATCGGCATCTGCTTGCTGGTCGAGACCAGCAGCGCCGAGAGGCCGATGGCCGTGGCGCCCACCTCCTTCGCCTTCTCGAGGATGGTCGTGACCGGCACCTGCTTGCCGAGGTCGAAGACGGTGTAGCCGTTGTTGCTCAGGATGGTCTTCACCAGGTTCTTGCCGATGTCGTGCACGTCGCCGTAGACGGTGGCGACCACCACCTTCCCCTTGCTCACGTCCGCGTTCTTCTCGAGGTAGGTCTCGAGGCGCGCGACCGCCTTCTTCATCACCTCGGCGCTCTGCAGCACGAACGGCAGGATCAGCTCGCCGGCGCCGAACTTGTCCCCCACGTCCTTCATGGCGGGCAGCAGCACGGTGTTGAGCACGGTCACCGGGTCCTGGCGCCTGACCGCCTCGTCCACCAGCGCCTCGATGCCGGCGGGCTTCCGGTGGAGGATCTGGAAGTGGATCTTCTGCTCGACCTCGAGTGAGGCCTCCTGCGCCTCCTCTTCCTTGGCACGCGCATCGGGGGCGCGGCCCTCGAAGTGGGTGATGTACCTGGCCAGCGCCTGCGGGTCGCGGTTGAACACCAGGTCGTCGGCGAGCCGGCGGTCCTCCTCGCCGATCTCCGGGTAGGGCGTGATGTCGTTCGGATTCACGATCGCCATGTCGAGCCCGGCCTGCACGCAGTGATAGAGGAACACGGAGTTGAGCACGGCGCGCGCCTCGCGGCCGAGTCCGAATGAGACGTTCGAGACGCCGAGGCTGGTGAGCACACCGGGCAGCTCGGCCTTGATGGCGCGGATGCCCTCAAGCGTGTCGATGCCCGAGCTGAGGAACTCCGCGTCGCCGGTCGCGAGCGTGAAGGTGAGCGCGTCGAAGATGAGCAGCTCGGCCGGCAGCCCGTACTCGCCCGTGACGATCTCGTGGATGCGCTTCGCCACAGCGAGCTTGCGCTCGGCGGACTTCGCCATGCCCTGCTCGTCGATGGTGAGCGCGATCACGGCCGCGCCGTAGCGCATCACCAGGGGCATCACGGCGTCCACGCGCTCGCGTCCGTTCTCCAGGTTGATCGAGTTGATGATCGGGCAGCCCGGATAGGCCTTGAGTGCCGCCTCAATGACCCCCGCCTCGGTCGAGTCGATGCACAGCGGTGCTTCGACCGAGAGCGCGAGCTTCTTGACCAGCCGCCGCATCTGCGCCAGCTCGTCGGTGCGCTCGGTGAGCGCCAGGCACACGTCCAGGGTGTGGGCGCCGCCCTCGACCTGTCCGCGCGCGATCGGCACCAGCTCTTCCAGCCGATCGTCGAGCACCAGCTGCTTGACCTTGCGCGAGCCCTGCGTATTGAGTCGCTCGCCGATCACCATCGGCGGCGGCTCCTGGCGGAGCGTGGTCGCGGTCATGCCGCTCGAGACTGCCCACGGGCCGCGGCCCGGCCGCGGGGCCGGCGCGCGGCGGCCGATCGCCGCCACCATCGCTCGGATGTGATCGGGCGTGGTGCCGCAGCAGCCGCCGACGATGTTGACGCCGTTCTCGACGACGAATTCCCGCAGCGTCTCCGCCATCGGCACGGGCAGCATAGGGTAGAACGCCCGACCGCCGTCGTTGATGGGGAGCCCGGCGTTGGGGATGCAGTGGATGGGCGTGCTGGCGTGCTGGCCCAGCCAGCGGATGCTGTCGCGCATGAGGTCGGGACCGGTCGAGCAATTGAGGCCGATGATGTCCACCTGCATCGCCTCGAGCGTCGCCAGCGCGCCGCGGATGTCGGTGCCGAGCAGCATGCGGCCGGAAGGGTCGAGCGTGACCGAGCACTGGATGGGCACCGCGCGGCCGGTGCGCGCGATCGCCTCGCGCGCGCCCAGCACCTGCGCCTTCATCTCGAGGATGTCCTGGCAGGTCTCGAGGATGAGGACATCCGCGCCGCCTTCGAGCAGGCCCTGCGCCTGCTCGGCGAAGATGGGCACCAGGTCGTCGAGCGTCTTGCGCCCGAGGTCGGGGTCCTCCGAGGACGGCAGCATCCCCGAAGGCCCGATCGAGCCGATGACGAAGCGCGGCCGGCCGTCGGCCTGCTCGAACCGGTCCGCCGCGCGCCGGGCGATCGCCGCGGCGGCGCGGTTCATCTCGAGCGTGTGCTCGGCCAGCCCCCACTCCTCGAGCCGCAGGCGCGACGCCTGGAACGAGTTCGTCTCGACGCCGTCGGCCCCCGCCTCGAAGTAGGCGGCGTGGATCGCCTCGACCACGCCGGGTCGGGTGAGGCTGAGGTAGTCGTTGCAGCCTTCGAAGCGCTTGCCGCCGAAGTCCTCGGCGGTGAGCTCGCGCGCCTGGAGCTGCGTGCCCATCCCGCCGTCGTAGAACAGCACGCGGTCGGCGAGGGTCTCCAGCAGACGACTCGTCATGGTCGGGAAGGCGGGGCTCCTCGCGCGGCCGGGGGAGGGACAGCGGGTGCGAAAGTCGGGCCGAGAGACTATCGGAGGCCCCACAGGCCCGCAACCGGGCCGGGAATGCGAGACGGATGCGCCCGTTCGCCTGCCCTGCCCCACGCCGGGCTGGCCGCCGGGAAGAAAACCGCTTGCCAGACGCAGCATTCCAAGTATCATCGCCGACTCTGAAACCCGGTGGCACCCCCACCCCCCACTCCCACTCCCGGAGGTTCCTCATGAAGAGGACGATTCTTGGTATCGCGTTTCTCGCGCTCGGTCTCGCCGCGACCGCGGGCGCCCAGGGCCAGATGGCCAAGGCCGCGTCGCCGGCCTGGAGCGCGAACATCACCGCCATCGAGGCGTGCTCGTGCCCGATGTTCTGCCAGTGCTACTTCACCACCAAGCCGTCCGCCCACGCCGGGCACGAGGGAGCCGCCGAGGAGCACTTCTGCAAGTTCAACAACGCGTACAAGGTGAACAAGGGCATGTATGGCGCCACCAAGCTCGACGGTGCCAAGTTCTGGATCTATGGCGATTTGGGCGCCGAGTTCAGCGACGGCGAGATGGACTGGGCCGTGCTGACCTTCGACAAGTCGGCGACCAAGGAGCAGCGCGACGCGATCGGCGCCATCGCCGGGCACCTGTTCCCGGTGAAGTGGAAGTCGTTCAGCACCGGCGAGGGTACGATCGAGTGGGTGGCGGCGAAGGACGAGGCCTACGCGCTGCTCGACGGCGGCAAGTCCGCCGAGGTGCGGCTGAGCGCCAAGGGCCTCAACCGCAACGCGGGCGGCGTGCCGATGGTGCTCACCAACCTCAAGTACTGGGGCGCCCCGCGCAACGACGGCTTCGTGATGATGCCGAACACGATCGAGGCCCTGCGTGTGGGCGACAAGCAGTATGAGTACAAGGGCACGAACGGATTCATGATCACGGTGGACATCAACTCGAAGGACGTGGCTCCCAAGGCCGGGATGTGATGGCGCGCGGCGCCGCGAGCGCCGCGCCTTGACAGCCGGCGGCACGGGCCGACACTCTCGGCCCGTGCCGCTTCTGCTCGATCTCCTGCGCCACGGTGATGCCCTCCCCGCCGCCGACGGCGGCGACGATGCACGCCGCCTCTCGCCCCGCGGCGAGCGCGACCTCGAGCGCCTGGCACTCCACCTCGCCGGCCTCCGCTGGCGTCCCGACCGGGCCTTCACGAGCCCGATGGTCCGAGCGCGCGACTCCGCCCGCATCGTGCTGCGCCGTGCCGCCCCGGATCTCGTGGCGGCCGTGATGGACGCCCTGCGGCCCGACGGCGAGCCCGCCGGGATCGTCGCCGCGCTGGTCGATGGGGGCCTCACCGAGGGGCACCTGCTGCTGGTCGGCCACCAGCCCCTGCTCGGCGAGCTGGCGCGGTCGCTGACGGGCGGGGAGACGCCCGGGTTCGCGCCCGGGGACCTACTCCGCGTCGAGTTCGCCGCGGACCTGGCGGCCGGCGCCGGCCGGTCGCGCTGGAGGGTCCGCCCGCAGGACTGCGCCTGACGCCCCCGATCGCTCACCGGATACTCCGCGTGTCCGTGTCCGCGTGTCCGGGTATTCCGGCCCGCCGCCGCCGGTGCTACCCTTCGGGTGCCGAGTCCATCTCCCCGGAGTTGATGGCCGACTCAGGAGGCACCATGACCGTGGACCAGGTCTCGACCTCATCGCCGGGCCGCACGAGCACCAGCGACATCCTGCTCGACGGACTCTTCACCGGCGCCATCGGCGCCCTGACGGTCGCGCTGTGGTTCCTGCTCCTCGATCTGGTCGCCGGGCGGCCGCTCTTCACCCCGGCGCTCCTCGGCACCGTGCTGCTCCACGGCGGCGCGGCGGCGGCCGAGGGCGTGACCGTGGCACCGCTGGAGGTGGCGGCCTACACGGCCTTCCACTTCCTCGTGTTCCTCGCGGCTGGGACCGCCTTCTCGTGGCTGATGACGCTGTTCGAGCGCTTCCCGATCGTGGGCTTCGTGCTGCTGGTGCTGTTCGTCTGCCTGCAGCTCGGCTTCTTCGTGCTCGACGTGGCGCTCGGCGCCCAGCTGCTGGGCCAGCTGCGCGCCTGGCCGGTGGTCGCGGCCAACCTGCTCGCGGCGGGCTCGATGTCGCTCTACCTCTGGAAACGTCATCCGCGGATCGCCGAGGGCCTGCGCCACGTGTGGGACGAGGAGCCCTGATCACCGACCACCACCACGCTCTTCCGACCCGCCTGCGGAGTCCCGGGCCCGAGGGCGCCCGCGGCTGAGGGCGCCGCCTACTCCAGCGCGCACTCCGTCTCGGGGTCGAACCAGCGCAGGCGGTCGTAGCGGAAGTGAAGGGTGGCGCGCTCGCCCTCGGCGGGCGCCGCATCGCCGACGAGCCGTGAGACCACGGATCCCGCCGGCGTGCTCCAGTAGAGCAGCTCCTCGTTGCCGAGCGGCTCGCGCACGTCGAGCGTGGCGGGGAGCGCGGCGCCCGGACCCGACGGCTGGAGCGTCAGGTCTTCGGGCCGCACGCCGAGCGTGACCGCGCCCCCGCGCCGGGCGGCGAGCCCCTGCGGCGCGGGCTCGGGCCGGAACGCCGACGCGCCCGGCAGGGTCACTGCCCCGTCGCTCCCGACCGTCGCGGCGAGGAAGTTCATCGGCGGGCTGCCGATGAACCCGGCGACGAACTGGTTTTCCGGCCGGTGGTAGAGCGTGTGCGGGTCGGTGACCTGCTGCAGCACGCCGCCCTTGAGCACGGCGATGCGCTCGCCCAGCGTCATCGCCTCGACCTGGTCGTGGGTGACGTAGACCATCGTCGCCTTGAGCCGCTGGTGCAGCCGGTGGATCTCGGCGCGCATCTGCACGCGCAGGCGCGCGTCCAGGTTGGAGAGCGGCTCGTCGAAGAGGAAGATCTGAGGGTGCCGCACCATGGCGCGCCCGAGCGCCACGCGCTGCCGCTCGCCGCCCGACAGCTCGCGCGGGTGGCGGTCGAGCTTGCCCTCGAGTCCCAGCAGCACGGCCGTCTCGCGCACGCGCTGCTCGATCTCGGGGCGCGGGCACTTGCGCAGCCGCAGCCCGAATGCCAGGTTCTCGAACACGGTCATGTGCGGGTAGAGGGCGTAGTTCTGGAACACCATGGCGATGTCGCGCTCGCCGGGCGGCAGGCTATTGACCACCCGCCCGCCGATCACGATCTCGCCCTCGGTGATGTCCTCGAGGCCGGCGATCATGCGCAGCAGGGTGGACTTGCCGCAGCCCGAGGGCCCGACCAGCACCAGCAGCTCGCCGTTCTCGACGGCGAGGCTCACCCGGTCCACCGCGCGGTGGCCGGCGGCGTAGGTTTTCGAGACGGACTTGAGTTCGAGTTCGGGCATGATGGGTAGGGCGCTGCCGGACCGCGGCGGGCGCGGTGCGGCGGCGCCACGGCACGCTAACGAAACACCCGGATGAACGCAACGCGGGAGGCACACGATGGGATTCCTGGACGGCAAGGTGGCGGTGGTGACCGGCGGCAACCGCGGCATCGGGCGCGGCATCGTCGAAGCACTCGCCGGCGAGGGCGCGACGGTCGCCCTCACCGCCCGCAGTGCGGAGGCCTCGGCGAAGGCGGCGCGCGAGCTGGGACGCGGAGCGCTCGGGTTCGCCTGCGACGTGCGATCGCAGGAGTCCGTGGAGCGGCTGTTCCGCGAAGTCGAGCGCGCGGCCGGCGGCGTGGATATCCTGGTCAACAACGCCGGCATCGGCATCTTCGCCCCGGTCGCCGACCTCTCCGCCGACGACTGGCGCGCGGTGATCGAGACCAACCTCAACGGCGTCTACTACTGCTGCCACGAAGCCATCCCGCTCATGCGAAAGCGCGGCGGCGGCTACATCTTCAACGTGTCCTCGCTGGCCGGCCGCAACGCGTTTCCGAGTGCGGCCGCCTACAACGCGAGCAAGTTCGGTCTCAACGGTTTCAGCGAGGCGCTCATGCAGGAGGTGCGCTACGACGGCATCCGCGTCTCCTACCTGATGCCCGGCAGCGTGGCGACCGAGTTCGGACGCGGCTCGGACGCCAAGGCGGGGTGGGCCTTGCAGCCGGCGGACGTGGCGGCGATCGTGGTTGACCTGTTGCGGTCGCCGGCGCATGCCCTCTACAGCCGCGTGGAGATGCGGCCGAGCCGGCCACCGCGGAAGGGTTGAGGCGACCGGAGGGGCGGCTCGCGCCCGTGCAGGCGGTCCCTCAACCCCTTTCGGACCCGACTCTGCTGCGTCCGTCCCGCTGCGGTTGAGCGGGTCGCGGCGCCGCGCTAGGGTGTGCGCGCTCGGCGGCCCGGGGTCCACTCGGCCGCCCCCCCCAGAGAGCGCCAGACAACGCCCTGCCGAGGGGCCCACCCGCCCCGGCAGCCATGACCATCCCAGGAGGATCCGTGAATCCCAGACACGCGAACCTGCTCATCCTCATGCTCGCCGCCGTCCTGGCCGCCGCTGTGCCCGCGGCGTCGCTCGCCGCGAAGGCCGCCCAGGCGGCGCTGCCCGCAGACGCCCCGTTCTGGGCCGGGAAGCCCGACGCCGCGGACTTCGCGAAGATGGAGGCCGAGCGGCTCGCGAAGACCCGCAAGGCCATCGAGCGCCTGGTGGCGGTCAAAGGTGCCCGGACCATCGAGAACACGCTCGTTCCCTACGACGAGGTGCAGATCCTGCTCGACGCCGCCGGCGCCCAGGCCGGGCTGATGCAGGAGGTGCACCCCGATTCGACCATGCGCGCGGTGGCGGAGGAGGAGCTGCAAGAGGTCTCGGCCCTCGCCACCGAGATCTCACTCGACCGGCGCGTGTACGACGCGCTCGCTGCTCTCGACGTGAGCAAGGCCGACGCCGAGACCCGGTTCTACGTCGAGCGTGAGTTGCGCGACTTCCGGCTCGCCGGCGTGGACAAGGACGACGCCACCCGCGCGAAGATCGCGGCGCTGCGCGACACGCTGGTCAAGATCGGCCAGGAGTTCGACCGCAACATCCGCAGCGACGTCCGCACCATCCAAGTCGCGAGCGCCGCCGATCTCGACGGGCTGCCTGCCGACTTCATCGCCGGCCACAAGCCGGGACCCGACGGCAGGATCACGCTCGACATCAACTACCCCGACTACGTGCCGGTGATGTCCTACGCCAAGAGCGACGACGTGCGAAAGCGGCTCTACATGGAGTTCCAGAACCGCGCCCACCCGAAGAACCTCGAGGTGCTCGACCGGTTGATCACGCAGCGTCACACGCTGGCGAACCTGCTCGGCTATCCCACCTGGGCCGACTACATCACCGCCAACAAGATGGTCGGCAGCTCCAAGAACGCCCGCGAGTTCATCGACAAGATCGTCGCCGCCTCGGGGGCGAGCGCCGACCACGACTACCAGGTGTTGCTCCGGCGCAAGGCGAAGGACGTCCCCGGCGCCACCGCGGTCGACTTCTGGGAGACCAGCTACTGGTCGGAGATGGTCCGCAAGTCCGAATACGATTTCGACTCGCAGTCGGTGCGGCCCTTCTTCCCCTACGAGAAGGTGAAGCAGGGGGTCCTGGACGTGGCGAGCAGGCTGTTCGGCGTGACCTTCAGGCAGGTCAAGGACGCGCCCGTTTGGCACCCGTCGGTCGAATGCTGGGAGATGTTCGAAGGCGGGAACCTCGTGGGTCGCTTCTACCTCGACATGCATCCCCGCGAGAACAAGTTCAACCACGCCGCCCAGTTCGACATCCGCAGCGGTGTGGCCGGGCGGCAGATCCCCGAGGCGGCGTTGATCTGCAACCTTCCCGGTGGCGAGCCCGGCGACGCGGGGCTGTGCGAATACAACGACGTCAACACCTTCTTCCACGAGTTCGGCCACCTGCTGCACACGCTGTTCGCCGGGCACCACCGGTGGTGCGGCATCGGCGGCATCCGCACCGAGCACGACTTCGTGGAAGCGCCCTCGCAGATGCTCGAGGAGTGGATGCGCGACCCGGCCACACTCGCGACCTTCGCGAAGCATCACCAGACCGGCGAGCCCATCCCGGCCGCCGTCGTCAAGCAGATGAACCGCGCCAACGACTTCGGCAAGGGGCTGGTGGTGCGGCGCCAGATGGTGTACGCGGACCTCTCGCTCTCCATCTACGACCGCGATCCGAAGCAGGCGGACACGAACGAGCTGATGAAGGGGCTGGTCAAGAAGTACCAGCCGTTCGCATACGTGGACGGCACGCACTTCCAATGCGCGTTTGGCCACCTCGACGGCTACTCGGCCGTCTACTACACCTACATGTGGTCGCTGGTGATCGCGAAGGACATGTTCAGCCGGTTCGACAAGAACGACCTGCTGTCAGTGGGGGTGGCGAAGCGCTACCGCGACGCGGTGCTGGCGCCGGGGGGCTCGGCACCGGCGGCCAGGCTGGTCGAGAACTTCCTCGGCCGTCCATTCAGCTTCGACGCCTACCAGGCCTGGCTGAACGAGGCGAACTAGAGCGGAGCATCAAGCCCGGTGTAGAATGGACCTCCTCAGTGGGAGAGGGGGTATCAGATCGGGCGACGTGACCGATCGGTCCGACGTTCGCGACCCGATCGAGAACGCCCCGCTACCCGGAGGAGGCTCCCATGTCGCGAATCCGGCGCGTCTCCTCGACGACGATCGGTATCGCCGTGTTCCTCGGTGCCGTGCTCCTGTGCCAGCCGGCGAGACCTTCCGAGATCCTCTCCGCGAATGTCAGGCCGTTCTTCGCCGTGGGCCCCTCGTTCCCCGTCGACTTCGACGATGTCAGTCGCGGTTTCGGCATGGGGTTCGGCTTCGAGGTCGAACAGTCGCCACGGGTGAGCGTTCTGTTCCGCGTCGAGTTGAATTACATGAGCGGGGAACTTCCCAATCTCTATCTCAACTATCCTCCCACGCTGACGAACGAGCTGACTGCGACCAATTGGTCGCTGGGGGCGCGCACCTACCTGGCACGGCACGGCCCGGTCCGGTCCTATGTCGACGGCTGTGTCGGAGTGCGCCTGGTGGGTGACGCGCTCCCGGGGGGTGGGATTGTCCCATTCGGCGCGGGGGGCGGCTCGAGGGGGGAGCCGGAAGGCCTCGCGGTGACGCTGCGGGTGGGGCTCTCGAGTGCAGGAACTCGCCGGCACGGCTTGTTCCTGGACTCCGGATTGGACTTTCTGATCGACAATCCGGATCGTTACGGTCTGGTCCCGGTGCGCCTCGGGATCGTCTTCCCCTAGCCTGCCCTGCTGCTCTCCCCGCGCCGCACCGTCCCCGCCAGCTCGTCGGCATGGAACGAGGAGCGCACCAGCGGGCCCGAAGCGACGCTCGCGATCCCCAGCGCCTCGGCGCGCTTGCCCCACGCGTGGAAGCAGTCCGGGTGCACGTACTCGATCACCGGCAGGTGGTTCGGCGTCGGCCGCAGGTACTGGCCGATGGTGAGCAGATCGCAGCCGTGCGCGACCAGATCCCGCAGCGTCCGCTCGATCTCGTCGTCCTGCTCGCCGAGGCCCAGCATGATCCCCGACTTGGCCTTGATGGCGCCGCCACCCCACGCCTTCACGCGTCGCAGCAGCTCGAGCGAGCGGTCGTAGCGGGCACTGGGCCGCACCACCGGGTGCAGGCGCTCGACCGTCTCGACATTGTGGTTGATGACCTCGGGTCCCGCGGCGATCACCCGCCGCAGGTCGTCCTCGTGACCCCGGAAGTCCGGGATCAACACCTCGATTACGGTGCGCGAGCGCTTGCGGATCTCCCGGATCACCTCGGCGAAGATAGTGCTGCCGCCGTCCACGAGATCGTCGCGCGCCACCGAGGTGATGACGGTGTGGCGCAGGCCCATGGCCGCCACGGTCTCGCCGACCCGGCGCGGCTCGTCCCGGTCCACGAAGCCGTTGGGCTTGCCCGGGGCGACGGCGCAGAACCCGCAGCGCCGGGTGCACAGCTCGCCCAGGATCATCAAGGTGGCGGTACCGCGCTCCCAGCAGTGGCCGAGGTTGGGGCAGCGTGCCTCCTCGCACACGGTGTGGAGGTTCTGGCGGCGGATGAGTGCGCGCGTCTCTGCGTATTCACCGGCGCCCGGGAGCTTCGCCTTGAGCCAATCCGGAAGCCGCCGGAAGCTGGGCGTGCCGGCCGCCTCGGCGCCGAGACCCACCCCCGCGCCGGAAGCACAGCCGCCGAAGCGCGGCGTGAGCGGCAGGCGCTTGGGGACCGGCGGGCGCGGGGCGCCGTAGACCTTGAGCTCAGCGGATCCGGTGGGGCCGGGTGCTTCGCCCGATGGTGTCGCCGGCTCCTCCGGAAGGATGAGGTCGTCGCTCACACGCTCAGTCCTTCGCCATCGCGGCGCGGGCGATCTGTCCGGTGCCCTTCAAGGCCAGCATGCGGTCGAGGGCGACCCGCGCGTGGTGCTTGACCGTCTCGGGCACGCGGACCGGGTTCACCACCTGGCCGGCGACCAGGTTCTCGAGCGCCCACAGCAGGTGCGCGGGGTCGATGCGGTTCATGGTGGCGCACGGGCAGACGTTCTTCTGCAGCGATCGGATGCTCTGCTCTGGATGCTCGATCGCCAGCCGGTGCACCAGGTTGATCTCGGTGCCGATCGCCCACGAAGCGCCGGGCGCGGCCTTGCGCACCTGGTCGACGATGAACTGGGTCGAGCCCACCAGGTCCGCAGCCTGCACCACGTCGAACGGGCACTCGGGGTGGACGAGCACCTTCACTTCTGGATTGGCCGCGCGCGCCTCGCGCACCTGCTCGAGGGTGAACTTGGTGTGCACCGAGCAGAATC
>JBBTLZ010000106.1:0-6253 GCA_038068435.1 Candidatus Eiseniibacteriota bacterium
TCTGCGCGCGCTCGAGCCCGGCGTAGGCCTGGTCGTTGAACGACTTGTCGCCGCGACCACCGACGTCGAACACCAGCCCGACGACCGCCTTGCCGGCGGCCGGGGTGGTGGCCTGCTCGCTCTTCCTAGCGCACCCCGCCGCGAGCGCGGCGAGGACTGCGAGCGCGGCGGCGGCGAGGACGATCCGGCGTGACGGCATGGGGGCCTCCGGTGGAAGGTGCGGTGTCGGGCGCGCTCACCCGCGGCCCCAGCTCGTAGCAGCGGCGGCAGCGCGCCTCGTA
The DNA here is from genome assembly GCA_038068435.1 of Candidatus Eiseniibacteriota bacterium. Classification (GTDB taxonomy): domain Bacteria; phylum Eisenbacteria; class RBG-16-71-46; order RBG-16-71-46; family RBG-16-71-46; genus WS-11. Next base: position 282 of record JBBTLZ010000106.1, read on the forward strand.
GAGGTCGGCGCCACCCACCACCACGCGGCCGGCGCGCTTCTTCTTGCGATAGGTGCGGTTCGCGGGCGCGCCGCACACCACGCAGATCGCCAGCGTCTTGGTGATGTACTCGGCGATCGCCAGCAGTTGCGGCATCGGCTCGAACGGCCGCCCCGCGTAGTCCTGGTCGAGGCCGGCGACGATCACGCGCTTGCCGCGGCGCGCCAGCCGCTCGCACACCTTGACCAGTTCGGGCCCCAGGAACTGGCCCTCGTCGATGCCGATCACCTGCGCCTCGTGCGCGTAGCTGAGGATCTCCTTCGCGTCCTTGACGGAGCGCGAGGGGATGCGGACCTCGCTGTGCGAGACGATGTGGTCGCGGGAGAACCGGTCGTCGATGCCGGGCTTGAAGATCTCGACCTTCTGGCGGGCGATCTGTGCGCGGCGCAGGCGGCGGATCAGCTCCTCGGTCTTGCCGCTGTACATGCTGCCGACGATGACTTCGATCCAGCCGGCGCTGGGAAGGCTGTGGGGCGTGGGTTCCGACATGGGCCGCGCAGTCTAGCGAAGGCTCTCGGGCGAGACAACGCGCGCCGAGTCCTTCACGAACTCGACCAGCACCCCGCCGGCATCGCGCTGCTCCACGCACGGCATCAAACGTGCTGACACGCGTCCTCCCCGGGTCTAGGATGTCGGCGCCCGGGGGGCTGCGGGCGCGCGCGATATGATCCGCCCCCGAACTCGTGCCGCCGACTCTACACCACCCGCGCGCGGACGCCCGCGCCTCCCGGACCTCACGGCACGCGCCCGCCTGGTGCGGGAGCGGGGATGCGTCGGGAGGGCGGGATGAGCGACCTGACCCTGGGACGGGACCGGCTGGGCGACCTGAGCGTCGCCACCGGCCGCGAGTGGCTGGTCACCAACGGCATCGGCGGCTTCGCCGCCGGCACCGCGAGCGGCGCGTTGACGCGGCGCACCCACGGGCTCCTGGTCGCGGCGCTCGATCCGCCCCATCGCCGCACGCTCCTGCTCGCCAAGCTCGCCGAGCGTGTGGGTAGTGACGGCGACTGGACCGATCTCTCCACCGACCTGTGGGCGAGCGGCGCCGTGGAGCCGCGCGGCCACCGGCATCTCCTCTCGTTCCAGCTCGAGGACACGATCCCGTTCTGGACCTGGGCGGTGGCGGGCACGCACCTCGAGAAGCGCGTGTGGATGGAGCACGGCGAGAACACCACCTGCATCGAGTACACGCTGGGCGCGGACGGGCACCCGACGACGCTCAGCCTGCGAGCACTCGTGGACCACCGCGACCTGGGGGCACTCACCGTGCGCCCGGAGTGGATGCCGAAGGTCGAGCGCACGGCACAGGGCCTGTGCGCGCGGATGTACGACACCGCCACGCCGCTCTGGCTGTCGGCGGCCGGGGCCGAGGTGCTTCCGGGCGGCGACTGGTACCGGGACTTCGCGCTCCCCGCCGAGCGCGAGCGCGGCTTCGAGTCGGTCGAGGACCACTTCATGGCGGGTGAGCTGCGCGTCCGGCTCACGCCCGGCGAGCGCTTCCTGGTGGTCGCGAGCACGCGGCCCGATGCGGTCGCGGGTCCGCTGGCGGCGGCGGCGGCACGCTCGCGGCGCATCGCCCACGAGCGCAGCCTGCTCGCGGCGTGGACGCGCGCCCGTCCGGCGGCGGCACACGCGGCGCCCGCGTGGGTGCGGTGGCTGGTGCTGGCGGCCGACGCGTACATCGTCGCGCGCCCGAGCCCGGCGCGGCCCCACGGCCGCACGGTGATCGCGGGCTACCCGTGGTTCCTGGACTGGGGGCGCGACACGATGGTGGCGCTGCCGGGCCTGACACTCGCGACCGGGCGCCCCGAGGTGGCGCGCGCGGTGCTGACGACCTGGGCCGCGCACGCGGACCGCGGGCTGCTGCCCAACCGGTTCGCCGAGGCGGGCGGGCGCCCTGAGTATCACGCGGTGGACGCGTCGCTGTGGCTATTCCAGGCGGTGCGCGCCTACCACGAGGCGACCGGCGACGACGCGCTGCTCGCGGAGCTGTTCCCGGCGCTGGAGGACATCGGTGCCTGGTTCGAGCGCGGCGAGCGCCACGGCATCGGCGTCGATCCGCGCGACGGACTGCTGCGCGCGGGGGCCGAGGGGCTCGCGCTCACCTGGATGGACGCGCGCGTCGACGGCCGACCGGTGACGCCCCGCCACGGCAAGCCGGTCGAGGTGAACGCGCTCTGGTACAACGCGCTCACCGCGATGGCGGCGTTCGCGCGCCGGCTCGGCCGCCCGCAGGACGTCTACGCGCAGATGGCGCGACGCGTGGGGCACGCCTTCGCGCGCTACTGGAACGCCGAGGCCGGGTGCCTCTACGACGTCATCGACGGACCGCAGGGCGCCGATCCCGCGCTGCGTCCCAACCAGCTGCTGGCGGTCTCACTCCCCGACACCCCGCTGCCCGCCGCCCGGCGCCGCGCGGTGCTCGCGGTCTGCGCCCGGGCACTCCTCACGCCGTACGGGCTCAGGAGCCTCGCCCCGGACGATCCCTGCTACCGGGGCCGCTATGCGGGTGACGCCCCCGCGCGCGACACCGCCTACCATCAGGGGACCGCGTGGGTATGGCTGCTGCCCCACTACGCGCTCGCACACTATCGCGTGCACGGGGACCGCGCGGCGGCGCTGGCGCTGCTCGAGCCGCTCGGCGCGCTGCTCGAGCGCCTGGCACTCGGACAGCTCCCGGAGCTGGTGGAGGGTGACCCGCCGCACGAGCCGCGCGGGGCGATCGCCCAGGCGTGGTCGGTGGGCGAGGCGTTGCGCGTCTGGCACGCGCTGGCGGCGGCGCCGGCGCGCCGGCCGGTGGGCCGCGGCGGGCGCACGCTCAGCGCGGTGGGCGGGGCCTAGGATCCGCCGGCGACCTCAGCCCGCGGTCGTCCCGACGATCACCGCGCAGTAGAGGCCCGCCTGCCGGGAGGGGCGAGCGGGAGTCGGGTGGGTTCAGACCGCCCGCGCCCCTTCGACGGCCGGCGCCGCCGCGCCGCCGCGCTCGCGCAGCAGCTCGCTGATCTTGGTCCGGACCATGTCGATCGCCACCTTGTTGTGCCCGCCCTCGGGGATGATGAGGTCGGCGTAGCGCTTGCTCGGCTCCACGAACTGCATGTGCATCGGCCGCACGCTCTCCTCGTACTGGCGGACGATGCTGTCCACCAAGCGGCCGCGCTCCACGAGGTCGCGCCGCATCCGGCGGATGAAACGCACGTCGGGGTCGGCGTCCACGAACAGCTTGATGTCCATCATCGCGCGCAGCTCGGGGTCGACGAAGATGAGGATGCCCTCGAGCACGAACACCAGGTGGTCGCCGATGTGTCGCGTCTCGGGGAGTCGCCGGTGCTGGGTGTAGTCGTAGATCGGCTGCTCGACCCCGCGGCCCTCGAGCAGCTCGCGGATGTGGCGCTTGAGCAGGTCGTTGTCGAAAGCGTCGGGATGGTCGAAATTGCGGACCTCGCGGTCGCGGGAGGGGATGTCCTCGAGGTCCTTGTAGTAGGAGTCCTGGTCGATGATGACCACGCGGTCGGAGCCCAGCTCGCGGACGATGTTGCGCGCCACCAGGGTCTTGCCGGAGCCCGATCCGCCGGCGATGCCGATGAGGATGCGCCGCGCCATGACGACCGCACGGTAGCATCGGCCCCCGGGAGGGTCAATGCGCGCGGCGCTCCACGCGGCCGGTCAGTGCTTCGCGGGCGTGAGCAGCAGCCGCACGACGTGGTCGGGCGATTCGAAGTAGTCCGTCCACCGCGCGCCGCCCGTGACGAGCGGGTCGCTGAACCGCGCCAGGTACCGGGCCCAGAACTCCTCGCTGCCCCACAGCGCCCGCACCGCGAGCGTGCTCGCCAGCGTGTGCAGGGTCCCCGAGTGCTGCCGTATCCGCCTCAGGAGCGACGGCGTCAGCTCCCCGCCGAACAGCCACCGGTGGTTCACGCGCAGCTCGTCGAAGGTGTCCTTCGCGACCACCGTGACCGCCAGCTTCTCGACCGCATCCTGGAACGCGACGCCCAGCTGGTCGGCGTCGGTCTCGCCGGGCGCCACCGGCGGGAAGAACTGCACCAGCTGCGCATCGGCGAAGACCGGGTAGCGGAAGCGGAGCGGGAGCGGCGGCTGCGCCGGGCCCCACGTCTCCTCGCAGAATCGGCCGACGACCAGCGCGTTGAGATAGAAATTGGCGTGCAGGGTATCGGTGATGGCCGGGGCGATGATCCCCACACCTCCGAGCGGCTGCTCGAGCGTGGGACGCCGGATCGCGCGCCCGGCGGCGGTCAGTCGCGGCGACGGCGGCTCGGGCTGCGCCGTGCCGCCCGGGATGTCCTCGAACAGGTTGCGCACCAGCGCGTGGAGATCCACGCCGTCCAGGTTGCCGGCCAGCGCCAGCACGGCGTTCGCCGGCACGTAGAGGCGGCGCAGCCGGTCGCCGACCTCCTTGCCCGTCAGATCCTGAAGCGTGCGGCCGGCGACGCGGCGGATCAGGTCCTCGTCGGTCACCCCCATCGCCAGATCGCGCATCTGGCTGAAGAGCGTCCGCTCCGGCGATCCCACGTACTTCTCGCCCTGCTCGCGCACCGTGGTGCGACGCGCCTGCGCGAGGATCGAGTCGGTGACCGTGACGCCGCGCATGCGGTCCGCCATCTGGCGGAGCACCCCGGGGAACTGCCCGACGGTCGCCACCTCGGACATGAGCGAGAAGCGCGGGGCCACCTGCAGGTTCCAGCCCAGCGGCCGGAGATCGTCCATCTGCTCGCGCGACCGCTCCGGCACGTCGCCGGCGGCCGCGGTGAAGAGCACCTCGCACAGGAGGTCCGCCATCCCTGCGCGGCCCCTGGGATCCTGATCGCGCCCCACACGGTAGGCGGCGATGACCGCGACCCCGTTGCACGCGGGGACGTGGCGCACCGTGACCTCCAGCCCGTTCTTGAGCTTCCAGCGGTCCACCCAGGTGCTGTCGGCCAGGGTGTCGGGTCCGGCGCCGGCGCCCGCGGCGGCGGGGGCGAGGCACGCGAGCGCGGGGAACGCGAGACAGGCGAGGGCGGTGCGGGCGAGTCGGCGGATCACGGGGACTCCTCGGAGGGTCGGAAGCGAATCCGGGCGCGGCGCGGAGCGGATGCGAGCGACGATTCTACGGCCTTCCCCTCGCCCCGCGCATCCCCAATCGCGCGCCCAATCGCGCGCGCGGCGCCGCGCTCCGCTTGACCGGGCCGTGACCTGTTCCTAGACTCCGCCGACCATGCGCGAGGTGAGCGAGTCCGAGGTGCGCCGGCTGGTGCAGGAAGCGGTCGAGCGCGCGCTCGGCCCGCCGTCCGACGCGCCCCCGCCCGCGGCTCGCCCCGTCGCTCCGGCGCCGGGCCCGGCGCCCGCGCCCGCCGCCCGTCCTGCCACCGCCGCTGCGCCGCGCCGCGTTGCCATCGGCTCCGACCACGGAGGCTTCGCGCTCAAGGAGGTCCTCAAGCGCGCGATCGGCGAGGAGATGGGCTGGGAGGTGCAGGACTGCGGCACCCATTCGGACGAGGCCGTGGACTACCCGGATTTCGCGGCCGCGGTGGCGCGCGAGGTGGTGAGCGGTCGCTGCGCGCTGGGGATCGTCGTCGACGCGGCCGGCATCGGCTCCGCGATCGCTGCCAACAAGGTGCCGGGCGCCCGCTGCGGGGTCTGCCACGACGACGCGACGGTGCTGAACAGCCGCGAGCACAACGACGCAAACATCCTCTCGCTCGGCGCCCGCACCGTGCACCGGGGAGCCGCGACCCGGATGGTGAAGCTGTTCCTGACCACTCCATTTGCCGGCGGCCGGCACGCGCGCCGCGTGCAGAAAATCATGGCCCTCGAGCAGCGCGACGGCTGACCCGCGCTCCCGACCCGAACGACAGGACCGCGATGCGACTGACCCTTCCGATCGTCAAGCGTCTCCCGAAGACCGACATCCACTGCCACCTCGACGGCTGCCTGCG
>JBBTLZ010000107.1:0-4206 GCA_038068435.1 Candidatus Eiseniibacteriota bacterium
ACGTCTACTTCGACGCCGGCTTCGACGCCAACTGCCTGGTCAACGTGATGGCGCTGGGGCTCGCTCCGCGCGACGGGATCCTGCGCAGCCGCGTGCCCGAGGGCGCCGGGGCGTGGGTGTTCGTGCTGGTGGGCAAGCCGACCGACGAGAGCGGATTCGGGGGCGCGGCCTTCGCCTCGGGCGAGCTGGGCGGCGACCAGCGCGGCGCGGTACAGCTCCCCGATCCGTTCCTCAAGCGGGTGTTGAACGTCGCCCACGCGGAACTGTTCCGCCGGGTGCGCGAGCGCGGCATCCCGGCCGGCTTCAAGGACCTCGGCGCCGGCGGCGTGGCCTGCGCCACCTCCGAGCTGGCGGCGGCGGGAGGACGCGGCGCCGAGATCCGGCTCGACGAGCTCCATCGCGTCGCGCGCGCCCTGCCGCCCGAGGTGCTGCTGTGCGCCGAGACCCAGGAGCGCTACTGCTGGGTGCTGCCCGAGGGCTTCGCGGCCGAGGCGTGCGAGATCTACAACCGCGAGTTCGCCCTGGGGGCGATCTATCCGGGGGCCGGCGCGCGGGTGATCGGCCGCGCGAACGAGAGCGGGCACTACCGGGTGACGTGGGAGGGCGAGGTCATCGTCGACTGCCCGGTCGAGGCCATCACCGCCGGCCGGCACGTGCAGCGGCCGGCGCGCCGGCGACCGCCGGCGGCGCCGGCCAAGCCGCGCCGGCGCACGCCCGACCTCCACGGCGCGCTGCTCGATCTGCTGGGGACCTGGAACGGATGCTCGCGCGAGTATCTCTTCCGCCACTACGACAGCGAGGTGCAGGGGCGCACCTGGCTGCGGCCGGGCGAGGCTGACGCCACCGTCATCCGCGTGCACCCGGGACGGGCCATGGGCCTGGCGCTGGCGGTCGGGGGGAATCCGCACTGGTGCGGGAGCGACCCGGAGCTGGGCGCGCGTCATGCGGTGGCGGAAGCGGCGCGCAACGTCGCCTGCGCGGGCGGACGGCCGTGGGCGCTCACCGATTGCCTCAACTTCGGGCATCCGCAGGAGCCGGGCGTCATGGGTGACCTGGCCGCGACACTCGAGGGGCTCGCGGTGGCCGCGGAGACGCTGGGCGGGCTCGCGGCTCGCGGGCAGCCGCTGCCGTTCGTGAGCGGGAACGTGAGCCTGCACAACCAGACCGGCGACCGGGCGGTGCCGCCCTCGCCGATCGTCTGGTGCGCGGGGGTCGTGCACGACGTGACCACGGCGCTGGGGATGTCGCTGCAGGGCGCGGGGGATTTCCTGCTCCTGGTCGGCGAGCCCCGCGACGAGCTGACGGGGAGCGCCTACGCGCGCGACCTGCTGGGGGAGCCGGGGGGCGCGCCGCCGACGCTCGATCTCGCGCGCGAGGCGCGGCTCCAGGAGCTGGCGGTGCTGGCGGCCGAGGGCCGCTGGGCGCGGGCGGCCCACGACCTCTCGGACGGAGGGCTCGCCGCCGCGCTGGCGGAGATGGTGATGGCGTGTCCGGCGGAGCGCGGGCTCGGCGTCGAGGTGGATCTCGCGGTGCTCGAGGCAGCGGCGGCGACGGCGCTCTTCAGCGAGCGGCCCGCGATCCTGTTCGAGGTGGCGCCCGAGCGCGCGGCCCGCGTGTTCCAGGCCGCGCGCGAGCGATCGCTGCTCGCCTGGCCAATCGGCACGGTGGTGGCGGCGGCCCTCCTGCGCGCGCGGCTCCCGGGAGGCACCACCCTGGCGTGGAGCGCGGAGGCGCTGCGCGGCGCGGCGGCCGCACCGCTGGCGCGGCTGTGGAACGAGCGGGAGGACGACCCATGATCGCCCCGCGGGTGGCGGTGATCCAGTTCCCGGGCGTCAACTGCGAGGCCGAGAGCGCGCGCGCCCTGGCGCGCGTCGGCCTGGTGCCGGAGGTGTTCCGATGGACGCGGCCGGCCTCGGAGCTGCGGGGATTCCAGGCGTATCTGCTGCCGGGCGGGTTCTCGTACCAGGACCGGGTGCGGGCCGGGGCGCTGGCCGCCAAGGATCCGCTGGTGGAGGTGCTGGCCGAGGAGGCGGCGCGTGGCAAGCCGGTGCTCGGCATCTGCAACGGCGCCCAGGTGCTGGTCGAGGCGGGCCTGGTGCCTGGCGGTGCCGGCGTCGAGATCGCTCTCGCCCGCAACCGCATGCCCGACCGGAGCGGCTACTTCGCGCGCTGGGTGTACACGCGCACCGAGCCCTCCCCGTGCGTGTTCACCCGCACGCTGGCGCCGGGGGCACTGCTGCCGCTGCCGGTCGCCCACGGCGAAGGACGCTTCACGGCCCGCGACCCCGGGCGCATGGAGGCCCTGCTGCGGGCGGGTCAGGTGCCGCTGCGCTACGCGCGCGCCGACGGCGGGCCGGCCGACGCGTTCCCCGAGAATCCCAACGGCGCCGAGGCGGCGGCGGCGGCGGTGTGCGACGCGCGGGGGACGGTGCTGGCGCTCATGCCGCACCCCGAGCGGGCGCAGGATCTGGGTGCGCTCTCGCCCGGGATGGCGGGGGTCTGGTCCGACGCGCGCGCGGCGGCGCTGATGCGCGGCGAGCGGGATGCCCCGGGTCCGGGGCTGACGCTGTTCACGGGGCTCCAGCGGCACCTGACGGAGGCGTGATGACACGCAAGCGCGTGGTGGCGAAGGTGGCGCAGGTCTGGGTCGAGCTGGTGACGGCCGATCCGGCGGCGGTCTCGGCGCTGGCGGTGGCGCGCGCCCACCTGCCGGCGGGGCGCACGCTGAAGAGCCTGCGGCGGGTACGGCTGTTCGAGCTGTGGGGCGCGCTGCCGGGGCGCGAGCAGATCGAAGCGCTGTTGCACCGCTCGATCCAGTTCTACGATCCGCACAAGGAGCGCTGCGCGGTGCGCCTGGCGCCGGGCGAGGGCGCCCCGCTGGCCGCCGGCGAGCGTGCGGTGCTGGTGTTCGATCGCGGCGAGGAGCGCCGCTCCGGTGCCGAGCGCTGGTGGCGGCACGAGACCGGCAAGGCGATCGAGGTGCGTGAGGGCGTGGCCTGGGTGCTGGGCTTCGAGCCCTCGGTGCGGGACGCGGCCGCCGTGGTCGAGGAGCTCACCGTGCTCCGCGACCGACGGCACGGCCTGCTGTGCAACCCGCACGCGCAGGAGCACCGGCTCGCGGCGGCGGAGATCCCGCTGCCGTGGATGACGGCGACATCGTGACCGCGCGGTGACGCGGTCGGAAGACCCCGGGAGGGTGGCCATGCAGGGCTGGAGTCGGGACCAGAGCTGGCGTGAGGAGTGCGGCGTGTTCGCGGCGGTAGGGGTGCCACGCGCCGCCGAGGTCGTGGGGCTGGGGCTGCACGCGCTCCAGCACCGTGGCCAGGAGTCGAGCGGCCTGGTCTCGTGCGACGAGCGCGGCGAGTTCCACAGCCACAAGGGCATCGGCCTGGTCTCCGACGTCTACGACGACACGATCCTCGCCGGCCTGGCCGGGCACATGGCGATCGGCCACAACCGCTACTCCACCACCGGCAGCCTGACGCTCGAGAACACCCAGCCGCTGCGGGTGGTCTACCGGGGCGGCCCGCTGGCGCTCGCGCACAACGGGAACCTGGTCAACGCGCGCGAACTCCGTCTCGGGCTCGAGGGGTCGGGGTCCATCTTCCAGACCACGCTCGACACCGAGATCTTCCTGCACCTGATGGCGCTCTCGGCGGCCGACCACCCGGAGGAGGCACTGGTCGAGGCGGCGCGCCAGGTGCGCGGCGCCTACTCCATGGTGGTGCTGACGCGCGAGGCGGTGCTGGCGCTGCGCGATCCGCACGGGTTCCGGCCGCTGTGCATCGGGCGGCTCGGCGACGGCTACGTGGTGGCGAGCGAGAGCTGCGCGCTCGACCTGGTGGCGGCCGAGTTCGTGCGCGAGGTGGAGCCCGGCGAGCTGGTGCGCATCGACCCGCAGGGGATGCGCGTGCGGCGGGCGCTGCCGGCGGCCGACCCGCCCCGGCACTGCATCTTCGAGCACATCTATTTCTCGCGCCCCGACAGCCGGGTGTTCGGCGAGACGGTCGATCGCGTGCGCCGGCGCATCGGCCATCGCCTCGCGGAGGAGCATCCGGTCGAGGCCGACGTGGTGATCGCGGTCCCGGACTCGAGCAACTCGATCGCGCTCGGCTACAGCGAGCGCTCCGGCATCCGCTTCGAGCTGGGGCTGATCCGCAACCACTACGTCGGGCGGACCTTCATCCAGCCGCACCAGGGCGATCG
>JBBTLZ010000108.1:0-5282 GCA_038068435.1 Candidatus Eiseniibacteriota bacterium
TCAACGGCAGCCAGGGCTCAGGCGGGTCTCCAGGAGCCAGTTCCGAAACTGCTGGGGACCGACGGCGGGCGTTGGCAGGGCCCACCCGCTGTGATAACTTGCCAGCCGACAAACGGTAAGGCGCCCGGCCCGGTCGGCCCGGCCCCGTTAACCTACACCGATCTCGGGTATCGAACGCCGCTCACCCGGCGGGAGGCTCCGCGCGACGCGTCCCCGCATGGCCGCGCGGTGCACGCCGCCAGCACCTTCCGTCCCCTGGCGGTCCTGCCGGAGTCCCCACGCTCCAGGTTCCCATGACGACATCGGTCGCCGAACGCATCCAGCACCAGCTGTTGCCGCGCGTGTCGAAGCCCAACCGTTACCTGGGCAACGCCCTGCATGCGCCGAAGAAGCCGCTCGCGCAGGCGACCGTGCGGGTGCTGATGGCGTTCCCCGACGCCTTCGAGATCGGCCTCTCGAACATCGGCATCCGCATCGTCCACCACATCCTGAACCAGCGACCGGACACGGCGGCGGAGATGACGTTCGCGCCCTGGCCGGACGCCGAGGCGGAGATGCGGCGTCTCGGCATCCCGCTGTTCTCGCTCGAGTCGCACGCGCCGGCCGACGCCTTCGACATCCTCGGGTTCTCGCTGCAGTACGAGCTGCAGTACACCAACGTGCTCGCCATGCTGGACCTGGCCGGGATGCCGCTGCGCACGGTGGATCGTGACGAGCGCCACCCGCTGGTGATCGCCGGCGGCGCCCAGGCCTTCAGCCCCGAGCCGATGGCCGAGTTCATCGACGCGTTCGTGATCGGCGACGGCGAGGAGGTCATCCACCGCGTGGTGGATTTGATGTCGCTGGCGAAGCGCGAGCGCTGGCCGCGGGGGCACCTGCTCACACGGCTCGCCCATGTGCGTGGCGTCTACGTGCCGTGGGGCTACACGACGCGCGCCACGCCCGAGGGCTGGCTGGCGCCGGTGCCGCGGCCGGGCTTCCCGGCGCGGGTGGATACGGTGTGGGTGCAGGAACTCAAGGGCGAGTACTACCCGGCGGCACCGCTGCTGCCGATCGGCGAGATCACGCACGACCGGCTCTCGGTCGAGATCATGCGCGGCTGCACGCGCGGCTGCCGCTTCTGCCAGGCGGGCATGATCAACCGGCCGGTGCGCGAGAAGCCGGCCCAGCAGGTGCTGGAAGAGGTGCTGGGCGGGCTGCGGGCGACCGGGCTGGAAGAGGTCTCGCTGGTCTCGCTCTCGAGCACCGACCACACCCAGATCGTCGAACAGGTGGCGGCACTCGCCGACGCGCTGTGCGCGAGCCGGGTGCAGATCGCGCTGCCCTCGACGCGGCCGGACAACGTGCCGCTCGAGGTGGCGCGCCGCATGGCGGCGCAGCGCAAGGGCTCGATCACGCTGGCGCCCGAGGCCGGCAGCCAGCGCATGCGGGACGTGATCAACAAGAACCACACCGAGGACGAGCTGCTGCAGTCGGTGGCGATCGCGGCGCGCGAGGGCTACACCAGCGCCAAGCTCTACTTCATGTGCGGGCTGCCGGGTGAGACCGACGACGACCTGCGCGCCATTCTCGACCTGGCCGCCAAGGCGTGGCAGCGCGCGCGCGCCGAGGGTCACCGGAACTTCCGCATCACCGCGAGCGTCTCGCCGCACGTGCCCAAGCCGCACACGCCGTTCGCGTGGGCCGAGCAGGTCTCGACCGCCGAGCTCAACCGGCGCCTGGGCGTGATGCGCGAGGCCGCGCGCGGCAAGCCGGTGACGCTCAAGTACCGCGATGCCGAGACCTCGCTGCTGGAGGGCGTGTTCACGCGCGGCGACCGGCGGCTGTGCGCAGCGGTCGAGATGGCGTACCGGCGCGGCTGCCGCTTCGACGCCTGGAGCGAGCATCTCCGCTTCGACGCCTGGATGGAGGTGTTTCACGACCTCGGCATCGACCCCGAGCGCTACCTGGTCGAGCGCTCGACCGACCTCGAGCAGCCGTGGGACGTGGTGCAGTCGCCGGTGACGAAGAAGTTCCTGGTGCGCGAGAAGCTGCGTGCCGACCGCGCCGCCATCACCGAGGACTGCCGGCTCGAGGACATCTGCTTCTCCTGCGGCGTGAGCGATTGCCCGCAGCGCCCGTGGGTCAAGACACCGCACCCGCCGATCGACCCGGCGCGGGCCATGGCCGCGGTGGCCGACATCGGAGCTTCTGGGGGGGCCTTCGGGCGCCGCGCGCGCGCCGTGCGCCAGAATGGGCTCCCGGTGGCGCCCCGCTCGAACGGCCACGGGCCACCGAGCGGCATCCAGACCAGCACGCGGTTCCGGATCGTGTTTGAGAAGGGGGCCGGGATGCGCTTCACCTCGCATCTCGACCTGATGCGTTCATGGGAGCGGTCGTTGCGCCGCTCCGATCTGCCGTTGGCGTTCACCCAGGGGCATCACCCGCACTTGAAGATGTCGTTCGGGCCGCCGTTGCCCCTGGGCTACCGTTCCCGGGCCGAAGTCTTCGACCTGGAGTTCTCGCGCCCGCCCGCCGTCGACCTCGCCGAGAGGTTGAACGCGGTGCTCGCCGAGGGGCTCCGGGTGCTGGCGTACCGGCCCATCCTGTTCAAGATCCCCTCGCTCATGAGCGAGCTCGAGGGCGCGTCGTACCGGGTCCGATTCCCCCGGTCGTATCTCGAGGAGGCCGGCCTGGTACCGGACGCCCTGCTCGAGACGCTGCGCGCCCGCATCCCCGAGCTGCTAGGCCGGGAGCACGTGGTCGTGCGCCGGCAGAGCGAGGAGAAGGCCCGCGAATTCGACGCACGTCCTTCCATGGTGGCCCTCGAGGCCAGCAGCGAGGAGACGCCGGCGGTCCTCGACGCGCACATCCGCTTCACCCCGCGCGCCGCGGTCCGTCCGGAGGAACTGGTGGCCATCCTGCTGCCGTCCGGCGACGTCCGCACCCTGGACGTCGAGCGCACCGCGCTCTGGACGGAGTTCGGCGGCCGCCGCCTCGACCCGCTCGCGCTCCTCGGACCACGACCTTGAGAGGACCGCGTCGCGCGGCGCCTGACGACGAAGCGGTCGCCCACGAGACGGAGCCGGAGGATCGGACCGTCGCCGAGCGGCCGCCGAGAGGTGCTCGCGTGAAGCAGACCATCATCATCAACGCCGATGCCTACGAGACCCGGATCGCCATCCTCGAGGACGGCGAGCTGGCCGAACTGCTGGTCGAACGCGCCGACCAGCGCCGCCACGTGGGCGACATCTACAAGGGGCGCGTCAACGCCGTGCTGCCCGGCATGCAGTCCGCGTTCGTGGACCTGGGGCTGCCCAAGACCGGGTTCCTGCACGCCTCGGACCTGGCCGAGTCGCTGAGCGACCTCGAGGACATCTCCGACCTCGACGAGAACGGTGACCAGGGCCGCCGCCGCCGCGGCCCCGTGCTCAAGATCGAGGACCACCTGAAGAAGGGCCAGGAGGTCCTGGTCCAGATCACCAAGGAGTCGATCGGCACCAAGGGCCCGCGGGTCACGCAACAGGTGAGCCTGCCCGGGCGCTACTGCGTGCTGATGCCGGGGGTCGAGCACGTCGGCGTCTCGCGGCGCATCGAGGATAGAGGAGAGCGGCAGCGCATCAAGGCCATCATTGCCGACCTCAAGCCCAAGGGTGTCGGCCTCATTGCCCGCACCGCGGGAGAGGGCAAGGGCGATCCCGAGTTCGCGGCCGACGTGAAGCACCTCGGCAAGCTGTGGCAGAAGATCGACCGCAAGGCGGCGATCGTGCGGGCGCCGGCGCTCGTCCACCGCGAGCTGGAGATGACGGCCGGGCTCATCCGCGACCTGTTCACCGACGACGTGGACGAGGTGGTGATCGACGACAAGGAGTCGTTCGCCGAGATTCAGAGCTATCTCAAGAGCGTCTCGCCCGAGCTGCGCGACCGTGTGAAGCTCTACAAGGGCCACGCCCCCATCTTCGACGCCCACGAGATCGAGCCGCAGATCGAGAAGACCTTCGAGCGCAAGGTGTGGCTCAAGAAGGGCGGCTACATCTGCATCGACCACGCCGAGGCGCTGGTGGCGATCGACGTGAACACCGGCCGCTTCACCGGCAAGAAGAACCAGGAAGAGACCATCTTCCGCACCAACATGGAGGCCGCGAAGGAGGTGCCGCGCCAGCTCCGGCTGCGCGACATCGGCGGCATCATCGTGGTGGACTTCATCGACATGGAGGTCGAGGCCAACAAGCGTGCGGTGCTCGAGGAGCTGCGCAAGGAGCTGCGCAAGGACCGGGCGCGCACCAGGGCGTTCGCGGTCTCCGAGTTGGGGCTGATCGAGATGACGCGGCAGCGCGAGCGCTCGAGCCTGCTCCACTACTACACCGAGGACTGCCCGCACTGCGCGGGGCTGGGCAAGGTGCCGAGCCCCGAGACCATGCTGGTCAAGCTGGAGCGGGCGCTGCGGCGGGTGGCAGCGATGGGGGACGAGAAGCGCATCACGCTGCGGGTGGCGCCGGAGGTGGCGCTCCACTTCGTGGAGCAGGAAGCACGGCGGTTCGCCGAGCTGGAGAAGCGGTTCAAGCTGCACGTGGACCTGAAGGACGATCCGCAGCTCAAGCGCGGCGAGATGCGCATCTACAACGCGAAGAAGCAGGACCTGACCAAGCAGGTCGTGGGCTCGGTGCCGGGGACGTAGGGGGGTGAGCGGCGCTTGGCGCGCGGGAGCCCGTCTCCGATCGGAGGAATGATGAAACCATCCATCGTGACACTGGTGCCCTGCATCGCCGCCATACTCGTGTCGGGTGATGGGAGAGCGCAGAACCAACCGATTGGGTACGACATCGCCGCGATCCAAGCAAAGCTCTTCTACGAGAACAGAGGACGCTTCTCTGCGAACATCATCGACAACCCGAAGATTGTTCTCTGGAACGTCGTCATCGGCGAGGGTACCGTCGAAGGACCCTCAAGCAACACCCTGCTCATCGTGAGACTGCAGGGCCCGCCGAGGATTGTCGCGGAGGGCCTCAAGCTTCACGTGTTCGCGCGGACGGAACGGGACACATTGGTGGATCGCGAGATCGAGGTGGGCCCGATGAACTCGACCGGGAATTACTACGCGCCATTCTGGCTCGAGGACACCGGCTGCTTCCCCGTGGTCATCGATGCCCAACTCACCCTGGGGAACAAACATCAGCGAAGGTCAGCGCACATCCCGTTCGCGTGTGGGGAATAGCTGAGCGCGTCCGTTTCTCATCCCCCCGCCGCGTCGACCAGCCGCGCGAAGATCGCCAGGTAGTCACGCGCCTCGCGCGGGTGGAGGA
>JBBTLZ010000108.1:5382-7978 GCA_038068435.1 Candidatus Eiseniibacteriota bacterium
TCGACCAGCCGCGCGAAGATCGCCAGGTAGTCACGCGCCTCGCGCGGGTGGAGGAAGTTGTGCCGCACGTGTTCGCGGCCTTCCTGCCCGAGTCGGCGGCGCAGGTCGGGTGAGCGCAGCAGCCGCGTGATCTGGTAGGCGCAGCCCTGCACCGAGCGCACCAGCAGTCCGGTGCGCTCGTGGACCACCTGCAGCGGGATGCCGCCCACGGCGCTCGCGACCACCGCGCGCCGCTTCCACAACGCCTCGGAGACGGTCAGCGCGAAGCCCTCGCGCAGTGACTTCTGCAGCACCACCGTCGAGCGTCGCTGGAGCGCGTTGATCGTCAGATGCGCGTCGGGCGGCAGCAACCGCACCGCGATGTCGGCCCGCTTCCCGGCCTGCGCACGCACCTGCTCGAGCACTGCGGCACCCTCGGGGTCGTCATCGGCGGTGCCACCCGCCAGCACGAGCACCGCGTCCTCGCGCCCGCGGGCGAGCAGGAACGCTTCGATCACCCCGAGCGGGTCCTTGATGCGGTCGAAGCGCGAGACCTGGGTCACCCACGGCCGCCGCGCCGGCAGGTCGAGGGGCGCGAGCAGGGCATCCTCCTCCTCCTCGGTCAGCTCGCGATTCTTGTCCGAGAGCGGGTCGATCGAGGGCGGCACCAGGTAGGCGGGCACGCCAAGCGGCGGCACGAAGCTGACGTGCGAGAACACCGCCGCGTCGTAGCGGGCGACGACGGGGGCGAGGAAGTCCCACACCGCGGGCTGGGCGCGGGAGAGGTCGATGTGGCAGCGCCACACCCACCGCTGGCCGGGTCGGCGGCGGTGGAGCACCAGCGCCGCCGGCTGGGGGTCGTGGATGAGCACCAGGTCGCCATCGAGCGCCAGCGCGTGCGCCGCCCGCTGGTTCATCTCATGGAAGTACTCCTGGTCCTCGCGGCTCAACGCACCGGGCCAGCCGTGCAGCGTGTTGTGGATGGTCTTGGTGATTCCGTAGAAGCGCGCGTCGCCGGGGATGACCTCCCAGCTCGTGGGCACCCCCAGCTCGTTCATGAGCCGGACCAGCCGATGGAGGATCTCGGCCACCCCGCCGCCGGTGGCGGTCGCGTTGACCATGACCACGCGGTGCCCGCGCAGCCGCCGGGCCAGCGCTTCCAAAGCGCGCAGCGGGGCGTCGCCTACCGCGGCGCGGTAGCCGTCGAGGAGCGCCGGGCCGTCCTCACGCACCGCGACCAGCGTCATCGCCCTTCTCCGATCGCGTCATGCGTCGTACCAGCCCGGCCACCGCGGCGCGGCCGGCCTCGCGCCGCTCGTTCTCGGTCGCCGCGGCCGCCGCCGCCACGCGCCCGTGGAGCCGGCTCTGCCGCCAGCGCCGCAGCAGTCGCCGGCGCATCTCTTCGAGGCCGCGCCCCGAACGCGCCTCCTCCTCGATCAGGTCGGCGAGCCGCGACTCGCCCAGCCCGCGCACCCAGCGCGCGACCGGCGGCGTCCCCGGCTGGTACCAGGGTTCCTCGATCAGGTGGTAGAACCACACGCCCGGGTCGGACGCGGCGAGGGCCTCCACCAGCTCGTCGGCGCCGCGCGCGGACACCCCCACCGGCACCCGCACCGACTCGGCGGCGAGGAAGACGAACTCCGATTCGGCGGGCGCCGCCCGTGCGCGGCGCTCCTTCTCGGACACGCTCTCGAGCGCGTCCAGGAGCGCCTGACGCAACTCCGGCTCCGAGCCTCCATGACTCTGCACCGCGAACGAGAGGCGCTCGGCGGTCTCGCGGTCCTGCAGCACGCCACTCACCCAGGCGCTGAGATCGTCCGGGGGCAGCTCGCGGCTGTCCGGTCGTCGCAGCGGGCACTGGATGGCGTGGTAGAAGAGCGAGTCGGTGCCCGCACGTTCCACCCCTGCGCGCAGCGTCTCCAGGTCGCGCGCGCGGTCGCCGGCCGGGCGCACCAGGTGAACGACGCTCGTCAGCTCGAAAGCGCCGGAAACGTCCATCGTCACGACCGGCGCTGGCGGCCTTCCTCGTCCAGCGAGCGCAGGTACTCGACCACGAAGTCGCGCGCCAGGTCGCGGCAGCCAAGGCCGAAGGCGAGCCCAACCGCCAGCCCGGCGGCGGCCACGGTGGTGACGCCGAGCGCCATCGCGAACTGGGCGGCGAATCCAAGCTGCTCGAGCGCGAGGAGTACCGCGAAGCCGCTGAGGATCGCCGTCACCACCTGACCGCGGATCCGGCTCCCGCGCAGCCCGGCGCCCTCGAACAGCCGGCGCGTCGCCCCGCCCAGGAGCCAGGCGAGCATCAGGCCGACCGCCAGCATGATGGTCGCGGTCACGACCCGCGGCAGCGCATCCACCAGCCGGTCGCTGACCCCGGACATGAGGTTGAGGCCCAGCACGTCCAGCGCCAGCAGCACCGTCACGACGACCACGATCCAGCGCACCGCCCAGGAGGCGACGGCCGCCGGCTCGTGGGTGAGAGGCGTGCCCGAGGCGCCGAGCAGCCCGCGCACGCCCTGATTGAAGCGCAGCGCCCGTAGCAGATGGAGCGTGAACGTCTCCAGCAGGCGGGCGAGGATCCAACCGATCAGCACCACCAGCAGTGCCAGCAGCCAGTCCA
>JBBTLZ010000109.1:0-17812 GCA_038068435.1 Candidatus Eiseniibacteriota bacterium
TGCGAGGCGCTCGATCGGGTGCTCAATAAAGGCGCCGTGGTCGTCGGAGAGGTCACGATCTCGGTGGCCGACATCGACCTGATCTATCTGGGGCTCCAGGTGGTGCTCACGTCCATCGAGACCGGGCGTCGGCTGGCCATCGGCCCCTGCGGGAAGGCGGACAGCGCCATCACGGAGGCGACCGATGGGCGCCGTTGAGAGACCGGCGGTAGAGTCCCGGGCGATGAGCGAGTTCGCCAGGGTGATGGAGACCCGCGCGGGGCTCGGGGTGCGGCCGGGCCGACTGAACGTCAAGCAGGACGACGTGAAGAACGGGCTGGGACAGCTCGTGCTGACGCTGGTCAAGCTGCTCCACGAGCTGCTGGAAAAGCAGGCGATCCGCCGCATCGAGGCCGGGTCCCTGACCGAGACCGAGATCGAGCGGCTCGGCATGACGCTGATGAGGCAGGCCCAGGAGATCGACACGCTCAGGAGGGCATTCAACCTGGAGGACGAGGACCTGAATATGGACCTCGGCCCCCTCGGGAGACTCCTGTAGAAGGGGGGTGACATGACCATCCAGCGCGCCATCACGCAATCGACGCAGAGCGCCACTCTGGCGGACCTGCTCGAGCGGATCCTCGACAAGGGGATCGTCATCGCCGGCGACATCAAGATCAAGCTCGTGGAGGTCGAGCTGCTGACCATCCAGATCCGCCTCGTGATCTGTTCCGTGGACAAGGCGAAGGAGATGGGGATGGACTGGTGGGTGAACAACCCGGCGTTCAGCCCCCACGCTAGGCGGGAACTCAACGGGGATCACCTGGGCGAGCTTGAAAAACGGCTGGCCGCGCTGGAGGTGGCCTCGACGCGGGGGCCGGCGCCCGGGACGCGTGCACGAGAAGCTTTTTGTGAGACTGAGCGCGGTCAGGACACGATTCGTGCCTGGGTAGGGAGCCTCCAGAAGGAGTCGAGTAGTGAGCCAGCTGCCCGCAGGCGCACCGTACCTGAGGCCCGGCGTAAACGGCGTTGAGCTGCTGCTCCAAGAGCCAAGCCGTCGCGCGCAGTACCAGGCACCGGAGCGCGACCTCCAGCCTCCCGGAATCCAGCGCATCGGCGGCTCCGGCGGCTACTTGGAGTTGACACGGCTCTCGTAGACAGTCTCGTGAGTGTGACCCCGCGCCGCCTGCGTGGTTTCGCGCAGCGCGGCCTCTCCTGAGGCGCCGCCAGGGTGCTCACGGCGCGGGGCCGCGCGCGCCTGGTTCCGCCGGTTCCGGCATCAGAGTCGGTGTCGGGCTCGATTGGATTGGCTGGCCCGACCCGCCGGAACGAAGCGCAGCGCCGACGGGGCTTCTTGATGGCTGCCTGGACGTTCGCTCCGCCCGATTCGCTCCAGCAGCCTCAACACAAGCGTGACGACGGAAGACGCGACAACGCCCTCAAGGGCCAGGATGACCGCGTTGATGCGATGGATTCCGAGAAGCGTCACGGGAGCACCAGCGCCGACGTCCGGCTCGATCACGCTGAGATGATCCCGTTGCGCACCGCATAGCGCACCAACTCGCTCACCGAATGCAGGTCGAGCTTGCGCATGACATTCGAGCGGTGCGCCTCCACCGTCTTGGGACTTATCGAGAGTTCAGCGGCGACCCCGCGCGCCGTGCGACCCTCGGCCAGCCGCTGGACGATCTCGCGCTCGCGCGAGGTCAGTATCGACCTCACCGGACGGGTGGTCTCGGCGGACTTGAGGCAGGCGGAGTGCACCGTACTCGAGATCTTGCCGGTGAAGAACGGCCGCCCCTGTCTCACCGCCTCGATGGCCGCGAGCAGATCGTGGCCGGCGTCCGACTTGAGGACGAAGGCACGGGCCCCCGCCTCCAGCACCTGCCGCACATACTGTTCTGATTCGTGCATCGTGAGGATTACGACCTCGGTCCTGGGCGCGGCTGCGAGCACGCCACGCGTCGCCTCGAGGCCGTTGAGCACCGGCATCGCCAGGTCGAGGACCACCACGTCGGGTTGGAGCTGTGCGGCCAGCTGGATCGCCTCGCGACCGTCCGAGGCCTCGCCGCACACCTCCCAGCCGGGCTTGGACTCGAGGAGCGTCCGCAGCCCCTGCCGCACCACCTCATGGTCGTCCGCGACGAGGATTCGCACGATGGTCTTCAGCGTGTGGGACTGAGTGGGATGATGGCCACAACTGTCGTCCCTCTGGGGCTGGTGAGGATTTCGAGTTCGCCGGCGAGCTGGCAGACGCGCTCGCGCATCCCGGTGATGCCCACGCCCAATCCCGTGATTTCATCGGGGGCATCGCCGCTCCGCTCCGGCAATCCGCGCCCCTGGTCGGCCACCTTGAGCGTCACGTGGCCCGCCGCCGAACCGAGGTGCACGAGAGCGGTCGGGCTGCACGAGTGGCGGTTGATGTTGCTCAGGCATTCCTGCACGATGCGGAACAGCGCGGTCGCAACATCGGGGTCCAGCCGTGGGAAATCGGGCGCGACCTCGAAGGTCGCCGCGATCCGGCTGCGCTCTGCGAAGCCCTGCACGTAGCGGCGCAGCGCCGGCACCAAGCCGCCTTTATCGGGCAATGGCGGGTGGAGCAGGTAGGTAATGGTGCGGATGGAATTCGCGCACTGGTCGAGCTGCTCATGACACCGCGTGAGCGCCTGGCGAGCGCGCGGGTCGCGGGACACGTCCACGCCGTCGAGCACAGCGAGGTTGAGCGAGAGAGCCGTGATGTACTGGGCGGTCTGGTCGTGCAGCTCACGCGCGATGCGGCGTCGCTCCTCGTCTCGGAGCTTGAAGAGCCGCGCGGAGAGGCTACTCAGGGTCGCCTCGGCCTCCCGGAGGCGTGTAATGTCGCGCAACACGGCGAGGTGTACGCCGCGCTGGATGTCGGCGACCACCGTGCACTCAACCATGATTCGGTGGCCGTTCTTGCACGCCAACTCCATCTCGCCGTACCATTGACCGTCGGAGCATAACTGGGCGCACATCTCCGTGGACAGCTCAAGGCGGCCCGGGCGCACGATGTCGGTCGGGTCGAGGCGAAGCAGTTCCCCGCGCGTGTAGCCGAGCATCGTGGTAGTCGCCTGATTGGCATCGACACAATGCCCCTGCTCGTCAATGATCACGAAGGCGTCGGGCGCGCCGTCGAAGAGTGCCTTGAACCACCGCTGGCTATCCCGCGCCGCGCGCTCGGCCTGCAGACGTCCGGCGATGTCCCGAGCGCACACGAGGAGGACTTGCCGCCCCTCGAGCGGAAGTAGGCAGGAGGACATCTGGACGTCGATGGTCGTTCCGTCCCTGCGCTGGTAGCCCCTCACGATCAAGGCCAGGCGGGATCCGTCGGTTGCGGAGGTCTGCCAGGGCAGGGAGCCGAACGGCGCCGGCACACCGTCGGAGGAACCGACATCGAAGAGTGTCATGCGCAGGAGCTCCTGATGCGTGTACCCGAGTAACTGGGCTGCCTGGTCGTTCGCCGCCAGGAAAGCCATGGTTCTGGGATCAAAGACCCAAGCGACGAAGGGGAGTCGATCGACAAGCGATTGGATCGAAAGCGAAACCTGCTGCTGTGTCTGATTAGGACCTGAGACCATGCGGCCCCCCCCACCTCCCTGTAGCAACTCAACTCACGATAGCTCGATAGTCTTTGATGCATCCCCGACTGTAATACAAGAGAATTAAGTCGAACGCTGGGTAACGAGCCGGGACTCGAGAATGGTTCAGGTAGTCTCGGTAGGTGAACTGCCCTAAATCACTGGCCTGATTATGAATTGCCCGCGGTAACCGGTTGCAAGTCGTGAGACCTGCCTGCCTTTGGAGACCGTGGTCGTGGTGCTGGGCAACCCCCGGCTCCGCGAGGAGTGCATGGCCGAAGTAGAGGCTTGGATCAAAGCCAACCTCCATTCAGTGCCGCCGGGGGATTTGAGGGCTACGAGCAGGAAAACCAGCGGCCTCAGTGGTCCCAGTGGATCTTGAGCGAGGCCAGTCACCCCCTTGATTGGCGGCCAGCCTTCGTCCCCGCACCGCTGGCTACCGCGCCCGGAAGCCCACAGGTCTTGGTTCAGCCGCGCTCCCCTCCGTCCGATAAGAAGAGGACAGGTCACCCCGGTGGCCGGGCCGCCGCATGGCCCGTCCCCGGCCCCCCACGGATGAGGGACCTCACCATGTCTCAGCACCGCACCGCGGAGCAGATCCAGCAGTCGTGGGCCTGCGACCCGCGCTGGCAGGGCATTCACCGCAGCTACTCCGCGGAAGACGTCGTGCGCCTGCGCGGCACCGTGCATGTCGAGCACTCGCTCGCGCGCATGGGGGCGGAGCGGCTCTGGCACCTGATGACGACGCAGCCGCCGGTGCGCGCCCTCGGCGCCCTCACGGGCAACCAGGCGGTGCAGCAGGTGGCGGCGGGGCTGACCGGTATCTACCTCAGCGGCTGGCAGGTGGCGGCCGACGCCAACAGCGCCGGGCAGATGTATCCGGACCAGAGCCTCTATCCGGTGGACAGTGTCCCGGCGGTGGCGCGGCGCATCAACCACGCCCTCCAGCGCGCCGACCAGATCGATCAGATGGAAGGCCGCGGCGGGAAGACGCAATGGTTCGCGCCCATCGTCGCCGACGCCGAGGCCGGCTTCGGCGGCGACCTCAACGCCTTCGAGCTGATGAAGGCGATGATCGAGGCGGGGGCGGCGGGGGTGCACTTCGAGGACCAGCTCGCCTCGGCCAAGAAGTGCGGCCACATGGGGGGCAAGGTGCTGGTGCCGACGCAGGAGTTCGTCCGCAAGCTGTGCGCCGCGCGGCTCGCGGCCGACATCCTCGACGTGCCGACGGTGCTGGTGGCGCGCACCGACGCCGGCAGCGCCAAGCTCCTCACCACCGACTTCGATCCCCGCGACCGCGAGTTCCTCACCGGCGAGCGCACCGCCGAGGGATTCTTCGGTGTGCGGGGCGGGCTCGAGGCGGCGATCGCGCGCGGCCTCGCCTACGCCCCCTACGCCGACCTCATTTGGGGCGAGACCTCGACCCCCGATCTCGACGAGGCGCGCCGGTTCGCCGAGGGGATGCGCGCGAAGTTCCCGGGCAAGATGCTCGCCTACAACTGCTCGCCTTCGTTCAACTGGTCCAAGCACCTCGACACGGCCACCATCGCCAAGTTCCAGCGCGAGCTGGCGGCGATGGGCTACGCCTTCCAGTTCGTGACGCTGGCGGGATTCCACGCGCTCAACCTGAGCATGTTCGAGCTGGCGAGCGCCTACCGCGACGAGGGCATGGCGGCCTACGCGCGGCTCCAGGACCGCGAGTTCGCGCTCCAGAACCCGCACGGCTACGCGGCGGTCAAGCACCAGAGCTTCGTCGGCACCGGTTACTTCGACGAGGTCGCCCGCACCATCGCCGACGGGCAGATCTCCACCGCCGGGCTCAAGGACTCGACGGAAGAGCATCAGTTCTGATATGGGACGACCGGTCCGCGGCCAGGCGTGCGGTATCCTCCACGCGCCATGGCCGACCCCCGACCCGCCGACGCCTTCAAGGCCTTCGAACACGAAGGCTGGGAGCGTGTCGCGCTCCCCTACCGCGACGCGTTCTCGTCGCTGACCACCCAGGCGATCCCGTCGCTCCTCGCTGCCGTCGGCGCCGGTCCCGGCGTACGCGTGCTCGACGTGGCGTGCGGGCCCGGCGACGCGGTCGCGGCCGCCGCGAAGCGCGGCGCGCAGGCGACCGGCGTCGACTTCGCCACCGCGATGGTGGCGCAGGCGTCGCGCCTTTATCCCGGCTTCGCGTTCCGCGTCGGTGACGCCGAGGCGCTGCCCTTCCCGGACTCCGCCTTCGACGCGGTGGTCATCAACTTCGGCGTGCTGCACTTCGCCGACCCCGACCGCGCACTCGCCGAAGCGCACCGCGTGCTGAGACCGGGGGGCAGGCTTGCCTTCACGGTGTGGGCGCCGCCCGAGCGGGCGGTCGGCTTCGCGATCGTGCTCAAGGCGATCGAGAGGCACGGGCGCATGGACGTGCCGCTGCCCGAGGGCCCGCCATTCTTCCGCTTCGCCGACCCGGACGAGAGCCGGCGCGTGCTCTCCGTCGCGGGGTTCGCCCGCGCGCAGGTCCGCGAGTTGCCGCTGCGCTGGCGACTGCCCGCCCCCGATGCGCTCCTCGATGCGTTCCTGGAGGGAGGCGTGCGCACGCGCGGCCTGTTGCGCGCGCAGACGCCGGCGGCGCTCACCGCCGTCCGCGAGACGATCCGTGTGGCGACATTGCGCCACGCGCACACGGGCGGCGTGGAGCTGCCGATGCCGGCGGTGATGTCGGCGGCGGAGAAGGGCGGAGGAGAAGGGATGAGCGGCCGTAGCCGCCGATGCTACACTGCGGCCCTCCTGTGACCTGCGGCCCGTGAGCCGCCCGACTCCTGCCGGGATCGTTCGTCCCCGGCACCGAGGTGTTCATGGCTGATCTCTCCATCGACTTCGCCGGCATCAAGAGCCCGAACCCATTCTGGCTCGCCAGCGCCCCGCCCACCAACAGTGGCGACCAGGTCATGCGCGCCTTTGACCTCGGCTGGGGTGGGGCGGTGTGGAAGACGCTCGGCGATCCGATCGTCGACACGTCGAGCCGCTTCGGCTCGCTCGACGTCAACGGCACGCGCATGGTGGGCTTCAACAACATCGAGCTCATCACCGACCGGCCGCTCGAGGTGAACCTACGCGAGATCCGCGAGGTCAAGCGCAGGTACGCGGACCGCGCGGTCCTCGTCTCGCTGATGGTGGAGTCCAAGGAGGACTGGCGCGACATCATCAAGGCCTCGATCGACACCGGCTGCGACGGACTCGAGCTCAACTTCGGCTGCCCGCACGGCATGTGCGAGCGCGGCATGGGCTCGGCGGTGGGGTCGGAGCCCGAGGTGCTGAAGACGGTCGCGGGATGGGCGGTCGAGTACTCGACCGTGCCGGTGCTCATCAAGCTCACGCCCAACATCGGCGACATCCTCGAGGCCGGCGTGCCGGCGGTCGAAGCCGGCGTGCACGGGCTCTCGCTCATCAACACCATCAAGAGCCTGATCGGCGTGGACCTCGACCGGTTCGTGCCCTACCCGGTGGTGGGCAATCGCTCGACCAACGGCGGCTACTGCGGACCGGCGGTCAAGCCGATCGCGCTCCACATGGTGGCGGCACTCGCCCGCGACCCGCGCATCACCGTGCCGATCTCGGGCGTCGGCGGCATCGCCACCTGGCGCGACGCGGCCGAGTTCATCGCCCTCGGCGCCACCAGCGTGCAGGTGTGCACCGCCGCCATGCACTACGGCTTCCGCATCGTCGAGGACATGATCGACGGCCTCGGCGCCTACCTCGACGACAAGGGGATGAAGTCGGTGAAGGAGCTCCACCGCAAGGCGCTGCCGGCGTTCCGGGAGTGGGGTGACCTCGATCTCAACTACAAGGTCATCGCCCACGTCGATGCCGAGAAGTGCATCGGCTGCAACCTGTGCTACGTGGCCTGTCGCGACACCGCGGTCCACTGCATCCACAACGCCGGCGAGCCGCTCCAGCCCGGCCACCGTGCGACGACGCGCGAGGCGGCCATCACCGCCGCAAGGGCGAAGGACGTGCACATCGTCTGGGTGGACGAGAGCGAGTGCATCGGCTGCAACCTGTGCGCGGCGGTCTGCCCGGTGCCGGGCTGCATCACCATGAAGGACGAGACCAACGGCGCGCCCTTCGAGTCGTGGAACGATCGCATCGCGAAGGGCACCGCGAAGGTGCCGGGCGGGCTCGCCGACTACCGTGCTAGGCACGGCGCGCGGGCGAGGAGCTGAGCGCGATGAAGGGGCTCGGCGCAGCGCTCGTAATCCTCGGGTTCCTCGGCCTGCTGTTCGGCGGGATCCCCTACCGGAAGACCGAGACCGTCGCCCAGATCGGCGACTTCAAGATGCGCGCGACCGCCGATCGCCAGCTGCCGCTGCCACCGGTCGTGTGCGGCTTCGCCATCCTGGTCGGCGCCGCGATCTGGTTCGGCGCGGGCCGCAAGCCGTCGGCCTGACCCACGGGGCCGCCGACCCCACCCCACGAGGAGGTTCGCTTGGCCGCGACAGACCTCTCCGCCGCGACGCAGCACTCCCCGCTCTCGAACCCCGACATCGCCCCGATCCCGGCGAGCCAGCGCACCTGGAACTGGTGGCACTACTGCGCACTGTGGATCGGGATGTCGGTCTGCATCACCACTTACACCCTGGCGTCGGGCCTCATCGATTCCGGGATGTCGTGGCGCCAGGCGATGCTCACCATCTTCCTCGGCAACTGCATCGTGCTGGTGCCGATGCTGCTCAACGCCCACGCCGGCACGCGCTACGGCATCCCGTTCCCGGTGTTCGCGCGGGCCTCATTCGGCGTGCTGGGGTCGAACGTGCCGGCGCTGCTGCGGGCGATGGTGGCCTGCGGCTGGTTCGGCATCCAGACCTGGATCGGCGGTGCGGCCATCTACCAGCTGACGAAGATCGTCTGGCCGGGCATCACCTCGCTGCCGAACATCGTGCCTGGCTTCATCGGCATCTCGACCGGCGAGCTCGCGGCCTTCCTGCTGTTCTGGGCGATGAACGTGTACTTCATCGTCAAGGGCACCGAGTCCATCAAGTGGCTGGAGTCGCTCGCGGCGCCATTCCTCATCATCGTCGGTCTGGCGCTGCTCGCCTGGGCCTATGTCCGCGCCGGTGGCTTCGGGCCGATCCTCTCGCAGCCTTCGCGGTTTCAGAGCCAGGCCGAGTTCCTCAAGGTGTTCTTTCCCGCGCTCACCGCGATGGTCGGCTACTGGGCCACGCTCTCGCTCAACATCCCGGACTTCACCCGCTACGCGCGCTCCCAGAAGGACCAGGTGGTGGGACAGGCGCTGGGGCTGCCGACGACGATGACGCTCTACGCCTTCATCGGCGTGGCGGTCACCTCGGCCACGGTCTTGATCTTCCCGGGTGAGAAGGTGGTGTGGGATCCGGTCGAGCTGCTGAGCCGCATCGGCGGCCCGCTCACCGTGATGCTGGCGATGGTGGCGCTGACGGTCGCCACGATCACCACCAACCTCGCCGCCAACGTGGTCTCGCCGGCCAACGACTTCAGCAACGCCGCACCCCGCCTCATCTCGTTCCGCACCGGCGGCCTCATCACCGCCGTGATCGGCGTGGTGATGATGCCGTGGAAGGTCCTCGCCTCGTCGCAGGGCTACATCTTCACCTGGCTGGTGGGCTACTCCGCGCTGCTGGGCCCCATCGGCGGGATCCTGATCGCCGACTACTTCATCGTCCGCCGCCAGCACCTCGAGGTCGACGACCTCTACCGCCGCGGCGGGCGCTACGAGTACGCGGGCGGATTCAACCCGGTGGCGCTCGTGGCGCTGCTGGTCGGCGTGCTCCCCAACGTGCCGGGATTCCTGGCGCAGGCGTTCCCGGCCAGCTTCGGGAACGTCCCCGAGTTCTGGCGCGGGCTGTACTCCTACGCGTGGTTCATCGGCTTCGGGCTGGCGGGGGGCGCGTATCTGGCGCTGATGCGGGGCGGGGCGCGCGAGCAGGCGATCGGGCTGTAGCCCCGGCCCCACCCCTCAGGGGCCGGAGCCGACCGTGGTCGGGGATGGCCCCCTGGCTGGCTGACTCCCGGTTCAGAACTCGATGCGCGCCAGTGGCTTGGCCAGACGTTCGGGACTGCAGCTTCCGAAGTCCATCCGATCGCCTGTTGACCCACATTGACAAACTATTGATAGACAAGTAGGTTCCGGGCCGAATCTAACTCTCGCGTAAGGGTTTGGAACCCATCATGTCAACGACCCCTGAAGCCACCCAACTCCTCCGTATCGGCGACCTTGCCCGCCTGACGGGCAAGACCGTCCGGGCGATTCATCTCTACGATGAACTGGGGCTGCTCCACCCGGCGACGCGCTCGAGCGGCGGGTTCCGACTCTACGAGCGCTCGGCGGTCGAGCGCATGCGCTGGATCGATCTCCTCCACGGCATGGGCTTCTCGCTCCAGGACATGAGCGAAGTGCTGCGGTCCTGGTGGAGCGCCGACCTGGGGCCAGACGCGATGGAAGGCCTGCGGCGGCTCTTCGCGCGCAAGCTCGCGGAGACCCGCGTCGCGCTGCAGCGACACCAGCAGCTCGAGCGCGAGCTCACCCAGGGGTTGGCCTACCTCGAGACCTGCCGTGAGTGCGCCACGCCGGGGGTGCCGGTGAAGGCCTGCGTCCGCTGCGGGCAGGACCACGGGATGTCGCACGAGCCCGCCCTGGTGGCGGGCATCACCTCGACGCCGGAGCGTTCACGCCGCGGCGCGCGCGGCGGTCTGCTGAGCGTGGCTGAACCGGAGCCTCGATGACGGCGAAGATCCCGGCGGAGTCGATCACCATGGAATCGACGAACGATGGAGAGACGAAAGGAGCCGGCGTCACGATGATCACCCTCACCCCGGTGGCCGCTGAGAAGGTCAAGGATCTCCTCGCCAATCGCGGCAACCCGCAGACCGGGCTGCGCATCGGCGTGCGCGGCGGCGGCTGTTCGGGCAACTCGTACTTCATGGAGTTCTGCGACGCCGAGTCGCCGGGCGATCAGGTGATGGAGTCGAACGGTGTGCGGCTGGTCGTGGATTCCCGCAGCGCCACGCTCCTCGGCGGGACCGAGTTGGACTACGTCGAGGGCCTGATGGGCACCGGCTTCAAGTTCAACAACCCGAACGTGCGGCACAACTGCGCGTGCGGGGAGAGCTTCTCGGTCTGAGCGGACCGGGAGCGGCGAGCAGCCACCGAGCATCGCCCGCGCGCCCCGGATGGGGTGGCAGGGGAGCGGTGCTCCAGAAGCGGCCGGGATCCAGGGCCGCGCGAAAGAACGCGACCACATGAGCCATGCGCCGGAACTGGTGATCAAGGATCTCCACGTGGCGATCGAGGGCAAGGAGATCCTCAAGGGTCTCAGCCTCGAGGTCCGCAAGGGGGAGATGCATGCCCTGATGGGCCCCAACGGCTCGGGCAAGAGCACATTCGCCAACACCCTGATGGGACACCCGAAGTACGAGGTCACCTCGGGCGACATCCTGTTCAAGGGCGAGAGCATCCTCGAGCTGGAGCCCGACCAGCGCTCGCGCGCCGGGTTGTTCATGGCCTTCCAGTACCCGGTCGCCATCCCCGGGGTGACGGTCGCCAACTTCCTGCGCACCGCGCTCAACACGCGGCTGGCGCCGCCGGACACCAACGGCTCGGGCGCCATGCCACAGCAGCGGGGGATCGCCCCGAAGGAGTTCCGCGCCCTGCTGCGCGAGAAGATGGCCCTGCTCAAGATGGACGAATCGTTCGCGGGGCGCTACCTCAACGACGGATTCTCGGGGGGCGAGAAGAAGCGCACCGAGATCCTGCAGATGGCGGTGCTCAAGCCCGAGATGGCGGTCATGGACGAGACCGACTCAGGGCTCGACATCGACGCGCTGCGCATCGTCGCCGACGGCGTGAACGCGCTCGCCGGCCCCGGGATGGGTGTGCTCGTCATCACGCACTACCAGCGCATCCTGAACTACATCAAGCCGGACAAGGTCCACGTGATGGTCGACGGGAAGATCGAGGTGTCCGGCGGTCCGGAACTCGCGCTCAAGCTCGAGAGCAGGGGCTACGACTGGGTGCGGGAAGGGAAGGAAGTGACCGCGCCATGAGCACGACGCCCAATCTCGACCTGCGCGAGAGCTACACCGAGAAGTACGGCTTCCACGACACGGATCAATTCGTCTTCAAGAGCCGCCGGGGGCTCGACCGCGAGATCGTTGCCCAGATCTCGGACATGAAGGGCGAGCCGCGGTGGATGCGGGACTATCGCCTCAAGGCGCTCGAGATCTTCGAGAAGAAGCCCATGCCCACCTGGGGCCCCGATCTCTCGACCATCGACTTCCAGAACATCTACTACTACGTGAAGCCGACGTCCGAAGAGGCCAAGTCGTGGGAGGACGTGCCCGCCGACATGAAGCGCACCTTCGACAAGCTCGGCATCCCGGAGGCGGAGCAGAAGTTCCTCTCGGGCGTGGGCGCCCAGTACGACTCCGAGGTGGTCTACCACAAGATCAAGGAACACCTCGAGCAGCAGGGCGTTGTCTTTCTTTCCTGTGACCATGCGCTCAAGGAGCACGAGGCGCTCTTCAAGGAGTACTTCGGCACGGTGATCCCGTCGACGGACAACAAATTCGCCGCGCTCAATTCCGCGGTGTGGTCGGGTGGCTCGTTCATCTACGTGCCGAAGGGCGTCAAGGTCGACGTGCCGCTGCAGGCCTACTTCCGGATCAACACCAAGGACATGGGCCAGTTCGAGCGCACGCTCATCATCGTCGACGAGGGCGCGTTCGTGCACTACGTCGAGGGGTGTCTGCCGGCGGGGGAGCAGGTCAGTGTCGGCGACCACTGGGTGAACATCGAGAGCGTCAGCCGCGGCGACGTGGTCATGGACTCCGACGGCGAGGAGTCCGTCGTCGCCAGTACCCGCGTGCTGCCGTTCAAGGGCGACCTCGTCCGCCTGGTCCCGATCTCGCGGGCCAACGCCTTTCAGGTCACGCCGGAGCATCCGGTGCTGGTGGTGAGGCGGCGCGACGTGGCGACGAGCCGCCCCCAGCGCGGGAACTGGCTGCTGGAGGTGAACGGCGAGAAGCTCCGCACGGCGAAGCCGGAGTTCATCCCGGCCGGTAAGCTCGAACGCGGTGACTTCATGGTGTTCCCAATCAGCAAGATCACGCGGCCGAATCCGGAGTTCACGCCGGGGATCATGCGACTCCTCGGCTACTACCTGGCCGAGGGCTCCACCTACGTGCACAACAAGCTGAAGGTGCCGGTCGTCGCTTTCAGTTTCAGCGAGCGGGAGCGCGAGACCATCGACGAAGTGAAGGCGCTGATCCTGGCTTTCACGGGCGAGAAGGCGATGGAGATCCACAGCCCCAGTCGCCACGGCATCGAAGTGCGCGTCTACTCGCGCGAGCTGATGGACCTGTGTCTCCTCCACTGCAACAAGCACGCAGCGGAGAAGCGGCTGAGCAAGGTCGTGATGGAGCTGCCGCCGGGACTCCAGGCGGAACTGCTCGAGACCTACCTCAAGGGCGATGGCAGCGTCTATCGCAAGCGCCAGCACACCATGGTGCGCGCGGCGACGGCCTCACCGGCGCTCGCCTGGCAGCTGCAGGAGCTGATCGCCAGGCAGGGTCACTACGCCACGGTCAGCGTCCGGAAGGGCGGACCCGACACGATCCTGGGCCGCAGGATCACCCGACACGACCAGTACATCCTCTATTTCTCTCCCGACAAGGAGAAGAGCGAAGTGCGGCGCGGCGACGGCTGCTTCCTCGTGCCGATCAAGCGCATCGAGCGGACCCCGTACGACGGGCCGGTGTTCAACTTCGAGCTGGCGCGCGCGCCGAACGCCTACGTGACGCGCGGATTCGCCGTGCACAACTGTACCGCCCCGACCTACTCCAGCGATTCGCTGCACTCCGCGGTGGTCGAGATCATCGTCAAGCCGGGTGCTCGCTGCCGCTACACGACCATCCAGAACTGGTCCAACAACGTGTACAACCTGGTGACCAAGCGCGCGGTCGCCTATCGCGACGCGACCATGGAGTGGGTGGACGGGAATCTCGGCTCCAAGATCACCGTAAAATACCCGAGCGTGTACATGATGGAGCCCGGTGCGCACGGCGAGATTCTCTCGATCGCCTTCGCGGGCCGCGGCCAGCACACGGACGCGGGCGGAAAGGTGGTCCACTGCGCGCCAAACACGACGAGCAAGATCATCTCCAAGTCCATCAGCAAGGACGGCGGCCGCGCGGGCTACCGCGGGCTGGTCAAGGTGCAGAAGGGCGCGGTGGACTCGCGCAGCAACGTCAACTGCGACGCGCTGATCCTCGACGAGAAGTCGCGCTCGGACACCTACCCCACCATGGAGATCGAGGAGGACCGGGTCTCGATCGGCCACGAGGCGACGGTGTCCAAGATCGGCGACGAGCAGCTCTTCTATCTGCAGTCACGCGGTATCAACAAGGAGGAGGCGGCGGCCATGATCGTTTCCGGCTTCATCGAGCCGATCGTGAAGGAGCTGCCGATGGAATACGCGGTCGAGATGAACCGGCTCATCCAGCTCCAGATGGAGGGCTCGGTCGGATGACGCCCTCGACGACGACGACGGCGATTGATCTCGCCGCCTGGGAGACCGGCGCGCTGCAGCGCGCGGCGAAGCAGGATGAGCCGGCCTGGGTCATCGACCAGCGCCGGGTCGCGGCGGGCCACGCGCGCGCACTCGGCTTGCCGAGCCGGGATCACGAGTTGTGGCGCCGGATCGACTTCCGCACCCTCGAGCAGGCGTTGCCGTCGCTCGATCCGTTCCGGGAGACGGCGGCCACCCGCGATTTGGGCGACCTGCCGGCCGCGCTGCTCGAGCGGCTGGGGGGCGAGTCGGGCCGCGTGGGACTCGTCGTGCAGCGCGACAGCGGCGTCGTCATCGCGCAGACGGCGTCCGAGCTGGCCCGGCAGGGCGTCATCGTGTGCCCGCTCGGACGCGCGCTCGTCGAGCACGGCAACCTGCTGCGCGAACGGCTGGGCGCCCTGATCGAGCCGGACTACGACGGCTATGCCGCACTCGGTGCGGCACTGCGCTCGGGCGGCGCATTCGTCTACGTGCCCGACGGGGTGGAGGCGGCGGTCCCAATCCGGCTTTTCGACTGGCTGGATGGGGTCGGCGCGCTGGCCGCGCCGCGCACCGTCATCGTGCTCGGGAAGAACGCGCGGGCGACCATCGTGCATGAGCAGCTCTCGGAGTCCGCCGAAGGGATCGCATTCCACCTGGGCGGCACCGAGGTGTTCCTCGGCCAGGACGCGAAGCTGGTCTACGGCACGCTCCAGGAGTGGGGTCGCCACGTCTACCACTACTCGAACCAGCGAGTGCAGGTCGGGCGCGGGGCCGAGCTGCAGTGGATCCAGACCATCCTCGGCGGCCGGATGGTGAAGACCAACTCGTATTTCAACATGATCGGGCCGGGTGCGCAGGTCTTCGTGCACGGGTTCATGTTCGGCGACGGCCGGCAGCAGTTCCATCTCCACACGCTGCAGCGGCACCTGGCCGACCACTGCACCAGCGACCTGCTCATCAAGGG
The DNA here is from genome assembly GCA_038068435.1 of Candidatus Eiseniibacteriota bacterium. Lineage (GTDB taxonomy): Bacteria > Eisenbacteria > RBG-16-71-46 > RBG-16-71-46 > RBG-16-71-46 > WS-11. The sequence continues at coordinate 15,111 of JBBTLZ010000109.1, forward strand.
CTGCCTCAAGGATCGGGCACGCAGCATCTACCAGGGCCTGATCCAGGTCGCCGAGGGCGCCCAGCGCACCGACGCCTATCAGGCCAACCGGAACCTGTTGCTCTCGGACACCGCGCGCGCCGACAGCATCCCCGGCCTGGAGATCCTGGCCAACGATGTGCGCTGTACGCACGGCGCCACCATCGGCAGCGTGGACCCGGAGCAGATGTACTACCTCATGTCCCGCGGACTCCCGCGCAACACGGCGCAGCGGCTCATCGTCGAGGGGTTCTTCGCGCCGGTGATCGACCGCATCCCGCTCGAGGGCATCCGGGAGCATCTGCGCCAGGTGATCCAGCGGAAGATCGGATAGGGCAGATGGCGCTCCGTCACGGCAGCGCGGGCGCGGTCCGGGCCACCCCCGGAGCGGCGGCGGACGCCCCGTCCCCGGCGCGCCCGGCCTTCGATCCCCACGAGGTCCGGCAGCAGTTCCCGATCTTCCGCACCGCCCGCGCCAAGCCGCTCTGCTACCTCGACAGCGCTGCGACCAGCCAGAAGCCCGACGCAGTGCTGGCAGCGATGGACCGCTACTACGCGACCTGCAACGCCAACATCCATCGCGGCATCTACGCGATCGCCGAGGAGGCGACGGCGGCCTACGAGGATGCGCGCCGGCGCGTGGCGCGGTTCGTCAACGCGCGCTCGCCGCGCGAGCTGATCTTCACCCGCAACAGCACCGAGGCCATCAACCTGGTGGCCTACGCATGGGGCCGCTCGCAGCTCAAGTCCGGCGACGCGATCGTGCTGACCGAGATGGAGCACCACTCGAACCTGGTGCCGTGGCAGATCCTCGCCCACGAGCGCGGCCTCGCGCTGCGCTTCATCCCGATCACCGGGGATGGCGAGCTGGATCTCGCGGTATTGCCCGGGCTGCTCGCCGACGGGCGGGCCAAGCTGGTGGGCGTGGTGCACATCTCGAACGTGCTCGGCACCGTGAACCCGGTGGCCGAGCTCGCGCGGCAGGCGCACGCCGCCGGCGCGCTCATGCTGCTCGACGCCTCGCAGAGCGTGCCGCACTGCCCGGTGGACGTGCAGGCGCTGGGCTGCGACTTCATGGCATTCACCAGCCACAAGATGCTCGGGCCCACCGGCATCGGCGCGTTGTGGGCGCGCCGCGAGTTGCTCGAGGCGATGCCGCCCTTCCTCGGCGGCGGCGAGATGATTCGCGAGGTGAGTCTGACCGAATCGAAGTGGAACGAGCTGCCGTGGAAGTTCGAGGCCGGCACGATGGCAATCGCCGAGGCGGTGGGCTTCGGTGCGGCGGTCGACTATCTCGAGGCGCTCGGCATGGACCGGGTGTTCGCCCACGACCGCGCGCTGGTCGCTTCGACCATGGAGCGCCTGCGCGAGGTGCCGGAGCTCACCATCCTGGGCCCGCCGGCCGAGCGCCGCGGCGGCGTCATCGCCTTCACCCTCGACGAGCTCCATCCGCACGACGTGGCCACGGTGCTCGACGACGAGGGCGTGGCGGTGCGCGCGGGCCACCACTGCGCGATGCCGCTGCACGAGAAGCTCGGCGTGCCGGCGAGCGCGCGGGCTTCGTTCTACTGCTACACGGTGCCGGAGGAGATCGACGCGCTGGTGCGCGGGCTCCACCGCACGCGCAAGGTGTTCGCGCGATGAGCGGGTTGGAGGATCTGTTCCGCGAGAACATCCTCGACCACTACCAGCACCCGCGGAATCACGGGACGCTCGAGCACCCGGACATCACCTACGAGGACGCGAATCCGCTGTGCGGCGACCGGATCCGGATCGACGTCAACGTGAAGGACGGACGCATCGAGCAGGTTCGGTTCTCGGGGGTCGGCTGCTCGATCAGCCGGGCGGCCGCCTCGATGCTGTGCGAGGCGGTCGAGGGCAAGACGCTCGAAGAGGTCAAGACGCTGTCGCGTGACGACGTCCTCGAGATGCTGGGCATCGCGCTGGGTCCGGTGCGGCTCAAGTGCGGGATGCTGGCGCTCAAGACGCTGAAGGCCGGGGTCTACGGCATCCATCAGTGGCCCGGCGAGGACGAGTGACGGGAGGGGACGTGATGAGCGATATCCAGGCCGGGAGGTTCGTGACGGTGGCGAAGGTGGGCGAGATCCCACCGGGCGGGGTCAAGGTCGTGCGCCTCGACGACCAGGAGATCGCCGTGTTCAACCTCGCGGGCGCGTACTACGCGATCGACGACGTGTGCACGCACGACGGTGGCCCGCTCGCCGAGGGCCTGATCGACGGCGACGCGATCGAATGCCCCCGTCACGGCGCGCGCTTCGACATCCGCACGGGGAGGGTGCTGGCGATGCCGGCGACCGTGCCGGTGCCGACCTACGCCGTTCGCGTGGAGGGCGAGGAGATCCAGGTGGGATGGTCATGAGCGACGAGAGCAAGGACCTCCCGGCGCCCGCGGCGGCCCCGTCCCAGCAGGAGCTGGCGGTCCGCTCGGCGCTCGAGACCGTCATGGACCCGGAGATCAACCTCTCGGTGATCGACCTGGGGCTGATCCGCGAGGTCCGGTTCCTTGAGCCGCCGAAGACGCTGATCCGGATGATGCTCACCACCCCGTTCTGCCCCTACGCCCCGCAGATGATCGAGGATGTGAAGCAGGCGGTGACCAGCGTGGTGCCGCAGGAGTGCGAGGTGGAGATCATGCCCGACCCCTGGAGCCCGGACCTGATGCC
>JBBTLZ010000110.1:0-27157 GCA_038068435.1 Candidatus Eiseniibacteriota bacterium
CGTCGGGTTGAGCTTGATCACGACGTGCATCCCGTGACGGCGGAGCAGATGCTCCGCGATCGCCTCGATCTCCTCGGCCGGGCAACCGTGGAAGGTCGAGAGCGTGACGAGATCCACGATCCGTGACGGCGCCTCGGCGTCCAGCGTCTTGCGGAGTGCGGGGGGGAGGCGGTCGCGCAGGCGGCGGAGCACTGCGCCCGCGTCGCGCATGGTGTCCAGGAAGCGAGCAACCTTGTCCGACCGGATGCCGGCGAGGTCGTAGCCGACCGAGGCGTCGAAGCGCGTGGCGAGCGGCCCGCCGGCCCCCACCACGCCCCGGGCGTGCAGCGCGTGGATGAGGGCCCACGCGGTCGCGTACTGCTCTGCAGACTCCTCGATCGGCAGCTCCTGGGACCATTCCACGTTGTAGCCCACGTCGGCGGCATCGATGCACGGCCGGGGGATGGTGAGCCGGTCCAGCACCTGCACGGTCTTGAGCTCGACCACGCGCGCGCCCGCGAGCCAGCCGACGACGATGTTGTGCGCGAGCTGCGTGTGGGGACCGGCGGCGGGCCCGAGCGGGGTGGCCGCACGGCCGCCGGGATGCGCGATGGAGAGGTCGCGCCCCTCGACGCCGCGCCAGAAGGAGCGCCGGGGCAGCCCGAAGATCGCGCGCTCCGCCTCGAACTCGGCCAGTGCGCGCGCCAGCAGGACCTCGAACGGCTGCGGGATGAGCCCGGCCATCAGAGCACCTCCATCCGCTGCCGGAGCCGCCGCGCTTCCTCGTGCGCGTGCGCGCGGATCTCGCCGAGGTTGCCGTGCACGAGGCGCCCCGCCTCGACCACCGCGTGCCCGTCGACCGTGACCCGGCGCACGGGGACGGTGGCGGCGGGGCCAGGCTCCAGCTCGACCGTGTCACCCTCGAGCGCGCTCCCGAACCGCTCCGCGGCCAGGCGCCGGCCGGCATCGAGGCGCTCCCCGAGGCGGCCGGTCCCGCCGCGCTCGCACTCCGGATGCCCGGCGGCCGCCCGCTCGAGCGCCGCCCGCTCGGCGCGCATGTCGGCCGGATACCCGTCGGTGCCGAGCGCGACCCGGTCGCTCGCCCACAGGGCGCGCGGGTAGCCAACCCGGTTGCCCTGATTGGAGCGCGGGTTCTGCACCAGCCAGAGCCGCTGCGCCGCCGCCCAGCGCACCTGCTCCTCGTCGAGATGGACGCCGTGGGCGAGGATGGAGCCGGCCGGCAGCGCCCCGCGCTCGGCCATCCGCTCGAGCGGGCCGCGGAAGCAGCGCTCGCGTGCATCGCCCAGGTCCACGACGTCCTCGGCGACGTGCACGTGCACGACGTTATCGGTCTCGCGGCAGAGGGCCGCGGCCTCGTCGAGCGTCTCGTTCGAGACCGTGAACGACGCGTGGACGCCGATGAGCCCCCGCACCCGCGCCCGCCGATTCGTGAGCGCGAAGCGCCGGCTCTCGGCCAGCCCCAGCTGCGCCTCCTCCCGGCCGGCGTTGCGCTCGGTCGCCCCGTAGCAGAGCAGGGCGCGGATGCCCAGCTCGTCGCACGCATCCGCCAGCATGTCGAGCGAGCCTTCGATCACGCCCGGCGATTCGTGATGGTCGATCAGCGTGGTCGTGCCGGCGAGCAACGCCTCGGCCACGTAGAGGCGCGCCGAGGCCCGCAGCGAGGGCTCATCGAGCGCCCGGTCGAGGCGCCACCAGAGGCGCTCGAGGATCTGGAGGAAGTCCTCGGGCACGGGCGTGGGGGCAGGGATGCCGTGCGGGACCAGCGCGCTGTACATGTGAGTGTGCGCATTGACGAAGCCCGGGAGCACGGTGGGCCGCGTCTCCCCGCCAGCGGGCGCGGAACTCATCGCCACGCCTCGCGCGGCGCCTTGGTGTGGATCTTCCCGACCGAGAGCTTGCGCGCGGCGGGGGAGTCCTTCATCGGCAGCGTGGTGCGCCGCACGCCGTCGAAGGCCTCGAGCGCGCCCGCCACCGCCGCCGCGGTGGGGACCAGTCCGATCTCGCCGAGGCCCTTGGCGCCGAATGGGCCTTCGGGCTCCGGTTCCTCCACGAGCAGCACCTCGACCGCGGGCATGTCCTTCGCGCGCAGCGGGCCGAGCTGGTAGAGGGAGAACGTGACGGGCATGCCGTCCACGCACGGCAGCTCCTCGGTCAGCGCGTAGCCCAGCCCCATGTGGATCGCGCCCTCGATCTGCCCCTCGCACTGCGCAGGGTTCACCGCCCGGCCCACGTCGTGGGCGGCAATGACCCGCTCCACCCGCCCCTCGCTGTCGAGCGCCACCAGCTGGGTAGCGTAGCCGTAGGTGGTGTGGGTCTTGACCGGCGGGGGCGCGCCGATCGGCGTGGTGTCGTCCACGCACACGTCGGCGCCGTAGCATCTGCCGGAGAGGTCGGCCAGCGTGCGGCCGCGGTCGAGGTCCGCGCGCAGCCGGGCGGCGGCGCTCACGACCGCGTTCCCGGCGAAGAGCGTGGCCCGAGAGCCGGTGGTCTGCCCGCAGCCGAGGGCGAAGGTGGCATCGACTTTGGGCCGGAACACTGACGCCGGCAGCCCGGTCACCTCGGACGCGAACTGCGTGAGCACCGTGAAGAGGCCCTGGCCCATCTCGGTGTAGCCGTTGTAGAGCGAGACCGTGCCGTCATGCTCGACCACCAGCCGCGCCATGCCCCACTCGACCGCGCCATTACCCAGCCCGGTGTTCTTGACGCCGCAGGCGATCCCGACCGCACGGCCTTGGGCCACCAGAGCGCGGTAGCGGTCGCGCACGGCGAGCAGCGTCCGCCGGATGCCGACCGAAGCGGGGGCCGGCTGCCCGGTGGTCATGGGGTCACCGTGCTCGAGCGCATTGCGCCAGCGGATCTCCCAGCGGTCGAGCCCTGCCTGCTTGGCGAGCAGGTCCAGGGCGCCCTCGATGGCGAAGGTGGCCTGGTTGGCGCCGAAGCCACGCATCGCGCCGCACGGTGGATTGTTGGTGGACACCGCCAGCGACTCGACCTCCACGTGCGGCACGCGATAGGGCCCGCACGCGTGGCCGGCCGCTCGCTCGAGCACCTTGGCGCCGACCGAGGCGTAGGCGCCGGTGTCGCCGACGAAGCGTCCCCTGACCGCGGTGAGACGTCCCTCGGCGTCGCAGCCGACCTGGAGTTCCATGGCGATCGGGTGGCGCTTGGGATGGAGCCGGATGGACTCCCGGCGGCTCAGGGTGAGCTTGACCGGCCGGTGCGTGAGCCAGGCGAGCAGTGCGGTCTGGGCCTGGATGGACATGTCTTCCTTGCCGCCGAAGGCGCCGCCGCTCGGCACCAGCTCCACGAACACCTGCTCCTCCGACAGGCCGAGGACGCGCGCCACCTGCCGGCGGTCGTCGAAGATGCCCTGCCCCTGGGTGTAGAGATGGAGGCCGCCGCCCGGGCGCGGCACCGCGAAGGCGCTCTCCGGCTCGAGGAAGAGGTGCTCGACGCGCTGCGTCCTCCAGGTGCCGGCGACCACGTGGGCGCTGGCAGCGAGCGCCGCGTCGGCGTCGCCGCGCCGGACGACCGAGCGCGAGAGCAGGTTCTCGTGCGCCGGATTGACGCGCGGGGCGCCGGGGCGCAACCCCTCCGCCGGGGTGAGCACGGGCGGCAGCGGCTCGTAGGTGACCTCGATCAGCGCCGCCGCCGCGCGCGCGGCGACCTCGGTCTCGGCCGCCACCGCCGCCAGGACGTCGCCGACGCAACGCACCTCCTCGCCCTCGGCCACCAGCGCCGGCCAGTCGTTCTCGAGCAGCCCGTTCCAACGCTCGCCCGGCACGTCGGCGGCGGTCGCCACCGCCACCACCCCCGGGTGGGCGCGGGCCCTGGCCGTGTCGATGCGGACCACGCGGGCGCGCGCATGGGGGGAGAGCGCCACCGCGCCGAACAGCATCCCGGGACGCGCAAGGTCGTCCACGAACCGGCGCTCGCCGAGCGCCAGCTCGCGCGCCCGATAGCGGGCCAGCCGGGCGCCCACCCCCCCTTCGCCGACCGGCTCGGGGAGGGGTGTCCCGCGTCGCTCGGCCGCGGCCAACTCGATCGCGTCGAGGATCTTGACGTACCCGGTGCAGCGGCAGAGGTGCTCGTCCAGCGCGCGGGCGATCTCGCCGCGCGTCGGGGAGGGATGCCGGTCGAGCAGGTGCTTGGCGCGCAGGACGATGGCCGGCGTGCAGAACCCGCACTGGATGGCGCCGGCGACCGTGAACGCCCGCGCCAGCGACTCCCGCTCGCCGGCCGGCACGCCTTCGAGCGTCAGGACCTCGAGACCGTCCGTGCGCTCGGCGGCGACGGTGCAGGTCATGCGCGGCTCGCCGTCCACGATGGCGAGGCACGCCCCGCACTGCCCCTGCGGCGGGCAGCCGCGCTTGGGCGAGAGCAGGTCGAGATGGGTGCGCAGCAGGTCGAGCAGTGACTCACCCGGCCGCGGCGTCAGCCGGCGTCGCCGGCCGTTGACCGTGAGCTCGACCTCCGTCGCCTGCGTCGCCTCGCTCGCCATGCGCCGACCCGCCTAGCCGCCCGCGCCGGCCGCGAACAGGCTCGGGAAGCGCGCCAGGAACGCGACCGCGTGCGCCAGCTCGCGCAGGTCGACGAACTCGCCGACGCGATGTGCGTTCTGCTCGAGGCCCGGGCCGAGCCCGAACATCGCCGGATGCCGCACCGCGCCCGAGGTGACCCACGCCTTGCGGTCCGGCACCGCGAGCGACCTGTCGTCCGCCGGGACCGGGATGCCGACGCCGTCGGTCGAGAAGATCCAGCGGCTGAGCCGCGGCTGGCGCGGGATGGGCACGCCGAGACCGTCCGCCGAGACGTGCGGGGTGATCACCGCGCGATAGGTCGCGAGCGCGGCGAGGAGGGCGGGGTGCTCCTCGGGCGTGAGCCAGCCCGGATAGATCTGCGGGTTGCCCGGCGTGGCGCCCTTCCAGGTGGGCTGGTCGTAGGTCGGCACGACCACCTCCACCGACAGCCCGGCCTGTCGCGCCGCGCGCACCGTCTCCAGCGCTTCGATGTCGGCCAGCGCCCGCTCCGGCGTCTCGCCGACCGTGAGCCGCCGGTCGAAGCGGACCGTGAACCGCTCGGGCACCGCGCAGTCGCTCGGCGTCTCGAGGGTGGCGAACGAGGCGGTGCGGGTGCCGTGCCCCAGAAACGCGTGGTCGAGGAAACCCTCGCGCCGGTCGTAGCGGCGCGCTGCCTCGGCGACGATCGCGCCGCCGTGCTCCAGCGGGTTCAGCCCTTCCCATGGCATCGCGCCGTGGCAGGACCGGCCGGTGACGCGCACCTCGATCTGCATGCGGCCGCGCTGGCCACGATAGATCCCCAGGGCGCCCCCACCCACGTCCCCGGTCGGCTCGGTGAGCACCACCACGTCCGGGATCCGCTCCGGCGGTGCGCCGGGGAGCTGGCGGCGCATGACGTGCATCGGACCGCCGCCGTCGTTGTCCTCCTCGGCGACCGTGGCGTAGGCGCGGACGATGACGCCGCGCAGGGCGCCCCCCGGGGTCAGCTCGCGCAGGATGCGGCACGCCGCGATCTGCGCCACCACGCCGGCGAGCTGGTCGGCGGCGCCGCGGCCGAACACCAGGTGCTCCCACGCCGCGTCGGGCGGCAGGCCACTCAGCTCGCGCCGCAGCCACGCGCGGTCCACCCGCGCCGGGTCGGTCAGGCCGAGGTAGGCGTCGATGCCGGGACCGATCTTCTCCCGCCACGCCGGCCGCAGCGCCCGCACCGTGTCGCAGTGGCCGTCCAGCATCACCACGCGCTTCTCGGCCACCGCCATGCCGTCGCCCGGGTCCTCGAGCGTCCAGACCAGGTTGCCGAACGCGTCGTAGCCGACATCGGCCTGCGCACGCACGGCACCCGCCTCGACCACCATCCGCCGCAGGTACTCGAGGCGCGGCCCCTCGTGGTTGCTGAGCCCGCAGCGCGGATCGCCGCCCTGAGCGACCGGGCGCTCCACGAAGTCCGCCGGGATGCGGATCGCTTCGCGGAGCATCCCGGCGGCCAGCTCGCGGTCACGGGCGGCGAGCGCGACGACCTGCGCGTCGAGCGTGGACGCCATGGCGCGGCTCACGGGAGCAGCCCCTCGAGGCGCCGCGCGAGGTCAGGGACCTTGGCCACCGCCAGCAGCGCCATGATGACGAACAGCTTCTTGTTCGCCTGACGGGCGACGTTCATGCGGTGGCGCGCCATGACGCCGGGGGAGACCTCGGCGCCGATGTCGGCCGGCAGGCAGTGCAGGTAGAGGGCATCGCCGCCGGCGGTGAGGCCCATGCGGCGCTCGTCGCAGACCCAATCCCGGTGGCTCGCGTTGCGCGCCAGCGCCCGTGTCTCGATGTCCTTCATCCGCTTCGCGTCCCGCTCGCGGTGGGCTTCGACTCGTTCCAGCATCAGATCGTGCGGCCCCCAGCTCTTGGGATAGACCGCGTCGGCTTCCTCGAAGGCCTCGTCCATCGAATCGGTGATGTGGAAGGTGCCACCGGCGGCACGGGCCGACCCGCGCGCGGCCTCCAATGGGCCCTCGGTCAGCCGATAACCCTCCGGGTAGGCCAGCGTCACGGACGCCCCGAATCGGGTGAGGAGGGTGACGAGCCCCTGCGGCACCGAGAGCGGCTTGGCGTAGGAGGGCGAGTAGGCCCAGGTCACGGCGATGCGCCGCCCCTGCAGGCCCTCCGGGATGCGCTCGCGCAGCCAGGCGAGATCGGCGAGCGTCTGAGTGGGGTGGTCCACGTCGCACTGGAGGTTGACCAGCGGCACCTTGCGCGTCTCGCCGGTCGCAGCCAGGTAGTCGTCGATGCCGCGCTTCATCTCGCGCATGAAGGGCTGCCCCTCGCCGAGGATCAGGTCGTGGCGCACACCCAGCGCGTGCGAGTTCATGCCCAGCATGGCCCCGGTCTCGGCCGCCGTCTCGCCGTGCTCGACCTGCGTGCTACCGCCATCCACGATCACCGGCCGCATCCCGAGCCGCGCGGCGGCACCCGCCCACGCCGACTTGGTGCGCGTCGAGTTGTCGAAGAACAGCGCGTAGGCGAGCTCGTCGGGCACCAGCGCGGTCGCTCGTCCCGCCCGCTGCGCCGCCTCGAAGCGCGCGGCGACGGCGAGCAGCGCCTCCAACTCCGCCGCGGTCCAGTCGGTGGTGAGCAGCAGGCTGCGGCCGAAGAGACCGGCGAGTGTGGCGGTGTCGGGCGTCGCGTGCGTATCCGTTCGGGTCATGCGGCCTCCGCGAAGATGTGGGTCCCGGCGATTCCGTCCACCGCCTGCTCGAGGGCTTCGGGCCGGCAGACGACGACCTCGCGTCCGCCGCGCTCGAGGAAACGGATCGCCGCCTCGACCTTGGGGCCCATGCTCCCCGCGGGGAACTGACCTGCCGCGGCGAGCGCCTGCAGCTCGGCGACCGTCGTGCGGGCGATCGGGGTAGCCTTCGGGGTGCGATAGTCGCGGTAGATGGCATCGACGCCGGTGGTGATATAGAGCCGCTCGGCGCCGAGCTTCACGGCCAGCAGCGCGCTCGTGCGATCCTTGTCGATCACGGCCTCGAGGCCGCGGATGTGGCCGGCATCGTCGCGCTCGACGGGGATGCCGCCGCCGCCGCAGGCGATGACCGTGACGCCTGCCTCGACCAGGCGCCGGATGGTCGGCAGCTGGACGATCTCGACCGGCGCCGGGGAGGGCACCACGCGGCGATAGCCGCGGTGTGAGTCTTCGACCATCTCCCAGCCGCGCTCGCGCCGCAGGGCCTCGGCCTCGGCCGAGTCGTAGAACTTGCCGATCGGCTTGCTTGGCTCGGCGAAGGCGCGGTCGCGGTGGTCCACCTCGACCTCGGTCACCAACGTGACGACCTCGTGCTCGACCCCGCGCCGACGCAGCTCCTCGCGCAGGTCGCGCTCGATCATGTAGCCCAGCGCGCCCTGCGAGTCGGCGACCAGCGAGTCGAGCGGGACGTCGTGGATCTGGCCCTTGGCGAGCTCCACGCGCAGCTGCATGAAGCCGACCTGGGGGCCATTGCCGTGGGTGAGGACCACTCGCTCGCCGCGCTGGATGAGCGAGGCGATGGGTCGGACCGCCCGGGCCGTGACCGCGAACTGGTTCTCGACGGTCGGCGGCAGCCCGGGGTCGAGCAGGGAGTTGCCCCCCATGGCGACGACGATGGGAACCTGCAGGTCGTGCTCCCGGAATGTGTCCATCGGGGGGTGGGTACGAGAACCTTACGGCATCAGGCGAACCCGCACAAACCGCTGTGGGCGCCGACCGGGGTCACCTCCCGGTGCCGACGCGTGTGCCGACGCGTTGCCTACGTGCGCGCGCTGGGTTAGCGTGGGGGCCGCGAAGACTCCATCGGTGGCGCACCCGCACCCCCGTGCCCACCGCCTCGAGAGGGCCCCTCCGCCCGTGGCGCTGCTGGGAATGGAACAGGACGTCGTCGACCGCGAGGTGGTGGAGCGCACCGTGCGCCGTTTCCGCGAGGCGCGCATCGTGCTGCCCACCTTCGCCGAGCTGGCCGAGCCGTGCTCGATCCCACGCGCCGTCCGCGAGGCGCTGGCGGGGGTCGATCCCGACGCCGCCCACCCGCTCAACCTGTTCCGCGTCCACTGGTGGAACGACGCCGCGCGGCGCGCGATCGACGAAGTGCCCGGCCACCTCGTGCTCGGCCGCGAGCTCACAGGCGTCGACGCGCCGATCATCGTCGCGCTCGGCGAGCGTTTCCCGATGATCCAGGCGCACAAGGTGCTCGCGGCCTACGCCTGTCTCGCGCCGCGCCTCGTGACCGGCCGCTTCGACCCGACCACACAGCGCGCCGTGTGGCCCTCGACCGGGAACTACTGCCGCGGCGGCGTCGCCATCTCGCGCCTGATGGACTGCCGCGGGGTGGCGGTGCTGCCGGCGGGGATGAGCGCCGAGCGCTTTCGCTGGCTCGAACGCTGGGTCACCGAGCCGGGCGACATCCTGCGCACGCCCGGGTCCGAGAGCAACGTGCGGGAGATCTACGAGGCGTGCGCGGTGCTCGAGCGCGACCCCGCGAACGTCGTGTTCAACCAGTTCCGCGAGTTCGGCAATCACCTCGCGCACTTCCTGTGCACCGGGCGGGCGCTCGAGCGGCTCTTCACGGACGTGGCGGAGACCGGGCCGCGCCTGTCGCTGGCCGCGTTCGTGTCGGCGAGCGGCTCGGCCGGCACGCTGGGCGCCGGCGACCACCTCAAGGAACGCCTGGGTGCCCGCATCGTCGCCGCAGAGGCGCTCGAGTGTCCCACGCTGCTCGAGAACGGGTTCGGCGAGCACAACATCCAGGGCATCGGCGACAAGCACGTGCCCTTCATCCACAACGTGATGAACACCGACATCGTCACCGCGGTCTCGGACCGCAGCACCGACGCGCTGGGCGTGATGTTCGCGAGCCCGGCCGGGCGCGAGTACCTGCGGCGGGACCGCCGCGTGCCGACGACCGTCGTAGAGGGACTCCCGGCGCTCGGGCTTTCCAGCATCTGCAACGTGCTGGCCGCGGTGAAGGTGGCGAAGCGGCTGCGGCTCGGGGCCGACCAGGCGATCGTCACGGTCGCCACCGACGGGGCGGCGATGTACGGCAGCGAGCGCGAGCGGGTCATGGCCCGTGACTTCCCGGCCGGCGTCGACGGCCGCGCGGCCGCCGCGATCTTCGAGCGGCACATGCTGAGCGCCGACACCGAACACCTGCTCGAGCTGGGCGAGACGGACCGGCGCCGTATCTTCAACCTGGGCTACTTCACCTGGGTCGAGCAGCTCGGGGTGCCGCTGGAGGCGTTCGTCGCCCGGCGCTCGCAGGACTTCTGGAAGCGCCTGCGTGAGGCACTGCCGGTGTGGGACGGGATGATCGGCGAGTTCAACCGCCGCACCGGCGTCTCCGCGTCCGCTTGAGCGCCGCCCCCGCCACGCGCCTCGCCTGCGCCGCCTGCGGGGCGGCCGCGGACGCGCCCTTCACCTGGCGCTGTCCCGCCGCCGGGCGTGGCGACGACCTCGACCACCTCATGGTGCGCACGCTCGACCCCGCACGCGTCCGGTTCCCCGGCGGCGAAGACACCCACCCGTTCGTGCGCTACCGCGAGCTGCTCCATTCCTGGCAGGTGGCGCACGCCGCCGGGATGCCCGACACGGAGTACCTGGCGCGGGTGAGCCGGCTGACGGAGCGATGCCGGGATGAGGCAGGGCGAAGCTTCGCCATCACGCCGTTCGCCCGTGATGCCGGACTGAGCGCCCGACTCGGCATGAGCACCGACGGCGGCGTGTGGGTGAAGGACGAGACGGCGAACGTCGCCGGCTCGCACAAGGCCCGCCACCTGATGGGGCTCGCCCTCGACCTCGAGGTGATGGAGTGGCTCGACCCGGCCCGGCGCGCCGATCACGACCGGGGCGGCCTCGCCATCGCGAGCTGCGGGAACGCCGCCCTCGCGGCCGCGGTGGTGGCGCATGCGGGCGATCACCCGCTCACGGTGTTCATCCCCACCGGCGCGGACGCCGCCGTGGTCGCCCGCATCGAGCGGCTCGGCGCGCGCATCACCACCTGCCCGCGCGCGCCGGGGCAGCGCGGAGACCCGACGATGGACGCCTTCCGCCGCGCGGTCGCCGCCGGCGCGATCCCGTTCTGCTGCCAGGGGAGCGAGAACGGCCTCACCATCGAGGGCGGGGAGACGCTGGCCTGGGAGATGGTCTCGGCCCTGGCGGCGAGCGGCAGCAGACTCGACCGGCTCTTCGTGCAGGTCGGGGGCGGGGCCCTGGCGAGCGCCTGCGTCCAGGGGCTGAGGGAAGCGGTGGGGCTCGGGGTGATCGGCAGGATGCCCCGCATCCACGCGGTCCAGGCTGAAGGCGGCTTCCCGCTGGTGCGCGCCTACCGGGAGTTGCGGACGCGGATCCTGGCCGCGCTGGGCGGCAGCACGCTCGCAGCGATCCCCGAGCCGGGGGAGGAGGCCAAGCTCGCCCACGTCATGTGGTGCTTCAGCCGGGAGCCGCAAGTGATGGAGGCTCTGGACTATGCGCGACGGCACCGTTCGGAGTTCATGTCGCCCTGGGAGACCGCTCCCCACAGCCTCGCGCACGGCATCCTCGACGACGAGACCTACGACTGGCTGGCGGTGGTGCGCGGCATGATCGACAGCGATGGCTTCCCGGTGGTGGTATCGGAGGGGAAGGTGCGCGAGGCGCACCGGCTCGCCCGCGAGGCGACCGGCATCCCGGTGGATCCCACCGGCACGGCAGGTCTGGCCGGACTGCTGGAGCTGCGCGGGCACGGCGTGGTGCGACCGGAGGAGAGCGTGGCCGTGCTGTTCACGGGGCGCGAGAGGTGAGCCGCGGGTCGGCCCGCGCGGGGCGCACCCGGCGCGCCGGCCCGGCGGCTCCCCGCCCCCCTGGTGCTCCGCCCACGATCTCGGCGCAGCCCCTGTCGCCGACACATCCGGCGGCGCTGATCGCCACGCTGGTCGCGGTCGCGTGCGTTCTCGTCTCGGTGTCGTTCCACCTCTACGACGCCGACGCCTGGCAGAACCTGGCGTTCGGAAAGGCCATCTGGACGCTGGGGAAGATCCCGCACACGCAGATCTTCACCTGGCCGAACTTCGGTGCGCCCCTCGTCAATCCGTCGTGGGGGTTCACCGCGCTGGTCTGGCCGTTCTGGTCCGTGGGCGGCGTCACGGGCCTCTTCGTCTGGCGCTGGCTCACGACGCTCATCGTGTTCGCCGTGCTGTGGATCACGGCGCGACGGCTTGGGGCGGTGGGGTTGACGCCGCTCTGGGCATTGGTCGTGTGCGCCCTCATCTATCGGCAACGCTCGCAGATTCGTCCCGAGACGCTCGCCTCAGTGTGGTTCGCTCTCACGCTCTGGCTGCTGGAGGTCCGCCGGCAGGGAGGCCCCGACCGCAGCGTCTGGCTCATCGCGGTGGCCTGGGCGTGGGCGAACAGCCACATCTCCTACTACGTCGGCTTCCTGCTCCTGGGCATCCACCTGCTCGACGGACTGATCGGGCGGGGGAGCGCCGGCGCGCCGAGCACGCGGCGCCTGTGGCTCGTGGCCCTGGCGATGGCGGTGGTCTCGTTCGCCAATCCCTACGGCTGGCAGACGCTGGCGCGTCCGTTCCAGTACCTGCTGGTGTGGCGGCACGAGCCGATGTGGCGCGTGATCTCCGAGATCAAACCCGTGGACTGGCGCATCAACCTGGCGAACGGCCTGCCCGTCGTGATGGCGGGCTGGCCACTGCTGGCGCTGTGGCGCTGGCGTCGACGAGGTGTCGACCGCGTGGAGCTGCTGATGTGCGGGGCTTTCACCGTTCTCGGCCTCTCGAGCAGCCGCTTCATCGCCACCTACGCGTTGGCCGCCGCACCCTACCTCGCGCGCGACCTCGACGCCCTGGTTCGCACCTGGCCACGCCCGAGCGGACTGGCGCGACCCTGGCACCGCGCGGCCCTGGTCTCGGCGCTGTGCATCGCGGTGGGCTGGCGCGAGTGGACGCGTTATCAGGGACCGATCGGCGTCGCCTTCGACCTGCGGCACACGCCGAAGCACGCGTGCGACTTCATGGCGGCTCATGGC
Organism: Candidatus Eiseniibacteriota bacterium; assembly: GCA_038068435.1. GTDB lineage: Bacteria > Eisenbacteria > RBG-16-71-46 > RBG-16-71-46 > RBG-16-71-46 > WS-11. Next base: position 12,551 of record JBBTLZ010000110.1, read on the forward strand.
GTGCGCGGGCGAGGCTTCAACCACTTCTATCTGGGGGGCTCCCAGATGTGGCACTTCTGGCCCGATCGTGAGCGCCTCCCGTTCATGAGCGGGAGCCCCGAGGACTCGTCCCCGGAGATCCGCGATCTCTACTACCGGGCCATCAGCTCCCCCGAAGGCTGGCGCGACCTCGACGCCCGCTACCGATTCGACTACGCGCTGCTCAGCCGTCGCTACACCGACCACTACGGACTGCTCGACCTGATCGACGCGGACCCCACCTGGGCGGTGGTGTTCGTGGACGACGTGGCGGCGGTCTACCTGCGGCGGGAGGGGCCGCTCGCCGCGGTGGCCGACTCGTTCGCCTATCGGCTGGTCACCGGCGGGCGCACGCGCAACGCGGCGCTGGTCGAGCGCGCGAAGGGCGACACGGCGCTGCGAGCGGCGCTGATCGCCGAGCTCGAGCGGCAGGCGCGTGAGACCACCAGGAACCTCTACGGGCGGCAGATGCTGCGGGCGATCGGCCCACCCCTCGGCCGGTGACCGGCGGGGGAACCGCAAGTCCGGACCGCCTCGCCGCGGGCTACTTCCCGTAGACCGTCTTCCCCGGCGGCGGCGTCTCCCGGTGGACCTTGGGCGGGTACTTCTCGTGGGCGCGGAGCGGCTGCGCGGTCGGGGAGCGCCAGCCGGTCTCGAAGATGGCGCGGGCCTGCCGCGCGAGCGGGCGGTTGCGCAGGGTCAGCGCCGCATTGCGGGAGGTGTAGAAGTAGTCGGGCTCCCAGTTGCTGGTGCCCACCCAGGTCCACAGCGTGTCCACGACCAGGTACTTGCAGTGGTCGACCCGGGCGAACGGGATGTAGCCGCCGCTCCATTCGGGCACGGTCGAGAGCTTCACCTCCAGGTTGGGCACCAGCGAGAGGCGCTGCAGGTCGCCGATCCTCGCGTTGTCCGCCTCCCAGTCGGAGACGATGAGCCGCACGCGCACACCCCGCCCGGCCGCGCGCCGCAGCGCCTCGTCGAGGGTCGAATCGCGCTCGTTCGCGCGCCCGAGCCCGTAGGTGAGGAGCTGAACGACGGCCTCGCTCCGCGCCCCATCCAGCAGCCGCACGATCGCGTCGAGGTCCCAGAGCGAGGCGTCGGGGATGTGGCCGCGCGGGCTGAAGCTGGGCCACACCGCCACCGTGTCGCCCGGCGTCTGGACCAGCCGGATGGGGAGGGGCGGTAGCGTGGCGGGCCCGGCGGCGGCGGGCGTCTCGGGCGCCGCGCCCCTGACCGGCGTCGCCACCTGCCAGTCGGACTCGAACACCCGCGTGAACAGGCCGGCGATTCGCGCGTCGCGGGCCCGCACGCCCAGCTCGTGGATGTGTTTGAGCGCCCGCCAGTCGAGGTTCTGGCTGCCGACGAAGACCTGCTCACCGTCCACGACGAAGTACTTCGCGTGCTGGACGCCGCCGCCCGAGACCTTCCGCATGTCGAGCAGGCGGACCTGCACACCCGGCAGGCCACCCAGGGAATCGGTGGGCTGGGGGTAGGTGTCGTGCATGCGGGCGTCGAGCATGAGCCGCACGCGCACGCCGCGCTTCGCCGCCCGTCCGAGCGCGTCGAGCACTGGTCCGGTGGGCTCGCCGGGCCAGTGCGAGAGATAGAAGTGCTCGAGGTCGACGCTCCGCTTCGCCCCGTCGATCATCTCGACCCAGACCTGCGCTGCGGCCGGCAGCGCGGGATTGCCCAGATCGCTCTCGACTGGCACCGTCTCCACCAGCTGGATGGGCGGCGCGGCGGCGGGAGTCGGACGGGCCGGCGCGAGCACGGCGCTCGTCGCCACCAGGCCGGCCAGAGAAACAGCCAACAGGGCGCTGCGTTTCGGGGGCATCTCGGACTCCTCGCGCAACTCGCGCGGTGGATGAGATCTGGGGAGGGTGCGAAGCCTCGGGCCCCTACGATACTCCATCGCCGGGCTTCAATCCCCGTCCCGCGCTTGCTACAGTGCCCGCGAACGCAGCGACCCACCCGACCTCGAGGTCCGATGCCATGCGCAAGCCCACCCACGCCGACGCCCAGCTGCTGCTCCACCTCTACGAGATCCGCCGCGAGCCCGAGCTGCGCCAGGCGCGCGCCTGGTTCCTGACCGAGTTCAAGCCGACGGGATGGGCGGAGATCAAGTCGCGCTACATCACGCACAGCGACGAGGATCGGCACTTCCGGATGACCGTCTCCTACTGGGAGATGGTGGGGACGCTGGTCAACCGCGGGCTGCTCCAGCCCGAGCTGTTCTTCGACCACACCGGCGAGGACATCGTCACCTGGGACCGCTGCAAGCCCTGGATCGCCGAAGCACGCGCCGACCTGCGGCCCAACTACCTCCATCAGTTCGAGACGATGGTCCAGAACCACCTGGCCTACCGCGCGAAGGGCATCGCCGCGTACCAGGCCGCGCAGCAGCGCAAGGTGGCGGCGGCGGCGGCCAGGCCGCGCGTGCGTCGCGGCCGGCGCTAGCGATGTCCTCGTCGTTCGGGCGGCTGTTCGTCGTCACCACCTTCGGCGAATCGCACGGCCCGGCGGTGGGGGTGGTGGTGGACGGTATGCCGCCCGGCATCCCGGTCGACCCCGCCGCGATCCAGCGCGAGCTCGACCGCCGGCGCCCCGGGCAGAGCGTCCTCACGACGCAGCGCAGCGAAGCCGACCAGGTCGAGATCCTCTCCGGCGTCTTCGAGGGACTGAGTCTCGGCACGCCGATCGCGATGCTGGTGCGCAACACCGATGCCCGCGCCAAGGACTACGACGCGCTCAAGGATGTCTTTCGGCCCGGGCACGCGGACTACAGCTACTTCCAGAAGTACGGCGTGCGTGACCACCGCGGCGGCGGACGCTCGTCGGGGCGCGAGACGGTCGGCCGCGTGGCCGCCGGGGCGCTGGCGCGCGCGGCGCTCGCCACCGCCGGCGTGAGCGTCGTGGGGGGCACCGTGCAGGTGGGCGAGGTGAAGGCGGTGCGGCGCGACTGGGATGAGGTCGAGAAGAATCCGGTGCGCTGCCCGGACGCCTCGGCGGCCGAGGAGATGGCGGCGGTCATCCTGCGCGCCCGCGACCAGAAGGACTCGGTCGGCGGCGTGGTCGAGGTGGTGGCGCGCGGCGTGCCGGCGGGCTGGGGCGACCCGACCATGGCCAGGCTCGACGCCCTGCTCGGCGCCGCGATGCTCTCCATCCCGGCGACCAAGGGGGTCGAGATCGGCGGCGGGTTCGGCATGTGCGCGCTCGCGGGCTCCCAGACCAACGACGTGTTCGACGGCCAGCGCTTCCTCACCAACTTCGCCGGCGGCATCGCCGGCGGCATCAGCAACAGCGCCGACGTGGTGGTGCGCGTCGCGGTGCGCCCGGCCACGTCGATCGGGAAGCCGCAGACCGCGGCGACCAGGGAAGGCGGCACCACCACCATCGCCATCGCGGGCCGCCACGACCCGTGCATCTGCCCGCGCGTGGTGCCGGTGGCCGAGAGCATGATGGCCATCACGCTCATGGATGCGTGGCTCCACCAGCGGGCGCTGCGCGGGCGCGAGAAGTGAGCCGCCCGACCGCCCCGTCGCCGTGCGCCCGCCCCGGTGACCGCGGCCGCGACGATTGACCGCCCCGCGTGCGCGATGCTAGGCTCGTTCGCGTTCTTCACGGAGGCTGCTCTTGACCCTTCATCTTCAGTATCGGACCTGGCGCTGGTACGGCGACGCGCAGCGTGGCCGGGGAACCGCGTTGGTCTGCTGAAGCCGTCGACCGCAGCGCGCGATCCCGGCCCACGCCACCGCGGCGTGGGCTGATCCATTATGGGCCGCACGGCCCGAGGAACGAGACCACCGGATGCTGGTGCTCCTCAAGCGCGGGGTGAGCGAGACGGCGGTGAGCGACATCGCCACCCGCCTGCGCATGTTCGGCCTGTCGGTGCACCGCACCGATCACGGCGGGCAGGTACGGCTCGGCGCGGTCGGCGAAGGGGGCGGGGTCGACTGGGACCAGGTCCGCGGGTGGGGCGGTATCGAGTCGGTCGAGAAGATCCCGGTGCCGTTCAAGCTGGTGAGCCGCGCGTTCCAGCCGCACGAGACGGTGATCTCGGTCGGGCGCTGCGCCATCGGCAGCCGCCAGCTGGCCATCATGGCCGGCCCCTGCTCGGTCGAGGGGGAGGAGCAGGCGTTCATCATCGCCGCCGCGGTCGCGCGCGCCGGCGCCACGGTGATGCGCGGCGGGGCGTACAAGCCGCGCACCTCGCCCTACTCGTTCCAGGGCCTCGGCGAGGAGGGCTTGAAGCTCCTGCGCCGCGCCGCCGACGCCAACGGCCTCGCAGTGGTGAGCGAGGTGATGGACACGCAGCAGGTATCGCTGGTCGCGCGCTACGCCGACATCCTGCAGGTGGGTGCGCGCAACATGCAGAACTACTCCCTCTTGCGGGAGGTCGGCCACGCCGAGAAGCCGGTGCTCCTCAAGCGCGGGCTCGCCGCCACCATCGAGGAGTGGCTGATGAGCGCCGAGCACATCCTCTCGCAGGGCAACACCCAGGTCATCCTGTGCGAGCGCGGCATCCGCACCTTCGAGACCTACACGCGCAACACCCTCGACCTGAACGCCATCCCGGTGGTGAAGGAGCTCTCGCACCTGCCCGTCATCGTCGACCCCTCGCACGGCACCGGCATCCGCAACAAGGTCGCCGCCATGGCACGTGCCTCGATCGCGGCCGGCGCCGACGGGCTCATCATCGAGGTGCACCACGACCCCGACCACGCGCTCTCGGACGGTGCGCAGTCGCTCTACCCGGAGCAGTTCGACCAGCTGATGGGGCAGGTCCGCACCATCGCAGAGGTGCTCGGGCGGACGGTGTAGCGCTATCGGGAAGGCCGTCTGCGCCACATTCTTGACACCGCCGCGGCCATCCGGCTTAATCCGTCCCCTCGCGGGCGATTAGCTCAGCTGGTAGAGCACTTGCTCGACAAGCAAGGGGTCACTGGTTCAAGTCCAGTATCGCCCACCATCTTCGCGCCCGGGCCGGTGGTCCGGTCGGCCCCCCGCTGCGGGCGCGTCTTCCGGGGACACCTCCCATGTCCATGGCCTCAGCCAAGAGCGGCCCCGACCTCTTGCACTACCCGGGCGGCGAGGCGCTCTATCGGCTCCGGCACTCGGCGGCGCACGTCCTGGCGACCGCCGTGACCGAGCTGTTCCCCGAGGTCAAGGTCGCCGGCGGGCCACCCATCGAGGGCGGTTTCTACTACGACTTCGCCCGCGAGCAGCCGTTCACGCCCGAGGATCTCGAGCGCATCGATGCGCGCATGCGCGAGATCGTCGCCGAGGACCAGCCGTTCGAGTACTCGGAGAGCGGCCGCGACGACGCCATCCAGCGGTTCGAGGGGGCGGGGGAGAAGTACAAGGTCCACTTCATCTCCCAGATCCCGGCCGGCGACAAGGTCACCTTCTACCGCAACGGCCCGTTCCTCGACCTCTGCCGCGGTCCGCACGTGGCCTCGACCGGCGAGCTCAAGGCGTTCAAGCTCACACACGTCGCCGGCGCCTACTGGCTCGGCCACGAGCGCAACGAGATGCTCCAGCGCATCTACGGCACGGCCTTCGCGACCCCGGCGGAGATGGAAGCGCACCTCCAGCAGATCGAGGAGGCGCTCAAGCGCGACCATCGCAAGCTGGGCAAGGAGCTCGACCTGTTCTCGATCCACGAGGAGGTGGGCGCCGGGCTCATCCACTGGCATCCGCGCGGCGCCATGGTGCGCCATCTGATCGAGGAGTTCTGGAAGGACGAGCACCTCAAGCGCGGCTACCAGCTTGTCTACACCCCGCACATCGCCAGCGAGAAGCTCTACGAGATCTCCGGGCACCTGCAGAACTACGCCCATCTGATGTACGCGCCGATGGACATCGACGGGCAGCCGTATCGCGTCAAGCCGATGAACTGCCCGATGCACATCATGATCTACAAGACCCGCAAGCACTCGTACCGCGAGCTGCCCATCCGGCTGGCGGAGATGGGCACTGTCTACCGCTACGAGCGCTCGGGCGTGCTGCACGGCATGGACCGCGTGCGCGGCTTCACCGTGGACGACTCGCACATCTTCTGCACCCCGGAGCAGCTGGCAGGAGAGGTGTCGGGCATCCTCGACCTGATGGACTTCCTGCTCAAGAGCTTCGGCTACACCTACACCTGCTACCTCGCCACCCGGCCCAAGGACCACTTCCTCGGCAGCGAGGAGCAGTGGGCCTTCGCCACCGCCGCGCTTCAGAACGCGCTCGAGACGCGCGGGATCCCGTACGAGGTCGACGAGGGGGGCGGGGCGTTCTACGCGCCCAAGATCGACGTCAAGCTGCGCGACGCGCTGGGCCGCGAGTGGCAGTGCCCGACCATCCAGGTGGACCTGAACCTGCCCAAGCGCTTCGGCGTCTACTACACCGGCGCCGACGGTCAGGACCACGAGGCGGTGATGCTCCACCGCGCCCTGTTCGGCTCGGTCGAGCGCTTCGTCGGCATCTACATCGAGCACACCGGCGGGGAGTTCCCGGTCTGGGTGGCACCGCTGCAGGTGATGGTGATCCCGGCGAATCCCAAGGCGCTGGAGTACGCGGCCGACACGGTCCTGATGCTCAAGGCCGGCGGCGTGCGTGCCGAAGCGGACCTGCGCGACGACAAGATGGGCGCCAAAATCCGCGACGCCGAGCTGCAGAAGATCCCCTACATGCTGGTGGTGGGGCCGCGCGAGGCCGAGGCGGGCACCGTCTCACCGCGCCGCAAGGGCGCGGGGCAGCTCGAAGCCATGACCCGTCAGGCGTTCCTCGAGCGGGTGCAGAAGGAGTCGCGGGAGCGGAGCGGGTAGCGGCGGCGCGCCTGGCGGGCGCGCGGGCGCACGCAGGGGGCGCTTTCTGAGGGACCCGAGCGGGCTTGCACTCCTGCCCCGTCCCCATTAGACTGCCGCCCGCAGTTCAAGCAGAAGCCTCCGCTTCTCACCCCCGCGGGCCACGATGGCCTCGCTCAAGGGTTCCAGGACCTGCGGCCCGCGGGCCGCGGTCCCGCGACGACCGGCCCAACGCCGGGCGGAGGCCCTGTTTGATCGGAGCCCTGCCCGGCGTCTCGCGTGTCGATCCGCGCGCGAGCTCCCCGGGCAGCGATGACGGTCCCCAGCCAGGAGGTGACAGCCATTTCGGCGATCAAGCAGCCAGAAGTCCGTGTGAATGACCGCATCCGCGTGCCCCAGGTGCGCGTGATCAGCGACGACGGCGAGCAGGCCGGCGTGCTCCCCGTCCGAGAAGCCCTGGCTCTGGCGCAGTCGCGGGGACTCGATCTGGTCGAGGTCTCACCGACCGCGCGGCCGCCCGTCTGCCGGATCATGGACTACGGCAAATTCAAGTACGAGCAGAACCGCCGGGCGCGCAAGGCACGCAAGAAGCAGCACGTGATGCACCTGAAAGAGATCAAGATGCGCCCGAAGATCGACGAGCACGATTACGGCTTCAAGATGGATCACGCGCGCCAGTTCCTGGCCGCGCGCGACAAGGTGAAGTTCACGATCACCTTCCGGGGACGCGAGATGGCGCACCCGGAACACGGCCACAGGCTCATCCAGAGGATCATCGGCGACCTGGTGGAGCTGGCGAGCGTCGAAACGCCGGCCCGCGCGGAGGGACGCATGCTGACGATGGTGATGATGGGGAAGCCCCCGAAGGGCGGCGTCAAGATCGAGGCGAAGGAGACCACCGGAGACGTCGCCCGCTAGCACGGCCGGCCCCGTGTGCCGGCGCGACCGGCGAGAGGAGAATCACCCGATGCCCAAGCAGAAGACCAACCGTGCTGCGGCCAAGCGATTCAAGGTGTCCGGTTCGGGCAAGGTGGTGCGGTATTCCGCCGGCAAGCGACACGGCATGATCGGCAAGCGGCGCTCCCGCAAGCGCCGGCTGCTCGGCTCGTCGCTGGTCGATCCCGCCGACCAGGCTCGTATGCTGCGAATGCTCGGCAAGCGATAGCCCACGACCTGACCCCCGAACCCCGAGGGCGCCACACGAGACGGTGAGTCCCGGGCCAGGAGACCATAGCGATGACACGCACAAAGACCGTCGTCCCCGGCCGCGCACGGCGGCGCAAGATCCTCAAAGCCGCCAAGGGCAATTACAGCGGCCGGCGCAAGCTGTTCAAGACCGCGCTCCAGACCGTGCAGCGCGCCGGGCAGTTCGCCTACGAGCACCGGCGCTTGCGCAAGCGCGACTTCCGGCGCCTCTGGATCACGCGCATCAACGCGGCCGCCCGCATCAACGGGCTCTCCTACAGCACCCTGATCGCGGGGCTCAAGCGCGCCAACATCGAGGTGAACCGCAAGCTGCTCGCCGACCTCGCGGTGCGCGACGCGGGGGCGTTCGCCAAGATTGCGGAGGCGGCGAAGGCGGCGGCGGTGGCGGTGGCGTAGCCGCCGTGACCGCGACGACCGCCCTCTCGAAGGGCGATCTCCCGGATGCCTGGGAGAAGGGCGAGCCGGAGCCTCTCGACCCGGAATACGCGTCGCGAGTCGCCGAGCTGAAGGCGAGCGGCCCCGGCTGGGCCGCCTTCTACGACCGCGCCGCGCGGGGGATCGCCGGCGCGCCCGATCTGGCGGAGCTCAAGGAGCGACATACACAGCTCCTCGGCCGTGAGCGCGGCATCGTCACCGACCGGCTCGCGAAGCTCCCGGACCTCCCCGCCGAGCAGCGCAAGACCACCGGCCGCGCCCTCAACCTCATCAAGCGTTGGCTCACCGATCTCGAGGAGGCGAAGCGCCGTGCCTTGGAGCAGGCGGCCGAAGCGCGCGCCGCCGCCGGGCTCGACGTCACGCTGCCCGGCCGCCGCCCGTGGGTCGGCCGCCGCCACGTGCTGGGGCAGATCCAGGACGAGCTGCTCGACCTCTTCCACGGGCTCGGCTACTCCGTGTACACGAGCCCCGAGGTAGAGCGCGAGGAATACAACTTCGACAAGCTCAACTTCCCGCCCGACCACCCGGCGCGCGACGCGCACGACACCTACTGGGTGGGTGACGGGCAGCTGCTCCGCACCCACACCTCGCCGGGGTGGGTGCGGGCCATGGAGGAGCGCAAGCCGCCGCTCCGGCTCGTGTTCCCGGGGCGCGTCTACCGCGCCGAGCAGGTGGACGCGAGCCACATGGACCAGTTCCACCAGATCGACGGGCTGTTCGTGGACCGCGACGTCAGCATGGCCGACCTCAAGGCGACGCTGAACACCTTCGCGCGCTCGATCCTGGGCCGCGACCTGCGCACACGGCTCATCCCCATCTACTTCCCGTTCGTCGAGCCGGGCGCGCAGCTGGACGTCGCGTGCGCGATTTGCGACGGCGCGGGGCGCGTGAAGGACGCGGGCGGCGAGCGCCGCTGCCCGGTGTGCAAGGGCGCGGGCTGGAGCGAGCTGCTGGGCGCCGGCATGGTGCACCCGAACGTGTTCAAGGCGGTCGGCTACGACCCTGAGGAGGTCACCGGATTCGCCTTCGGGATGGGCCTCGAGCGCATCGCCATGGCGCGCTGGGGCATCCCGGAGATCCGGCTGTTCCTCGAGAACGACCTGCGGTTCCTGGATCAGTTTTGAGGAGCGCGCGATGAAGCTTCCGCTCTCCTGGCTCCGTGACTGGGTGGAGGTCGACGCCACCCCCGAGCGGATCGCCGATGCACTCACCCGCCGCGGCTTCTACGTCGAGGGCATCGCGAAGCACGGCGCCTCCATCCCGGGCGTAGTGGTGGCGCGCGTGCTCGAGGTGGCCCGGCACCCCAACGCCGACCGGCTTTCCCTCTGCCGCGTCGACGGCGGCGGCGGCGAGCTGCGGGTGGTGTGCGGCGCGCCGAACGTCCGGGCGGGCATGATGGTGCCGCTGGCGACCGTCGGCGCGGTACTGCCGGGCGGGCTGGTGATTACGGAGAGCAAGATCCGCGGCGAGGAGAGCCAGGGCATGCTCTGCTCGGCGCGCGAGCTCGAGCTGTCGGACGATCACGAGGGGATCATCGACCTCGAACGGCTGCTGGGCGCGAGCGGTGCGGGGAACGGTCCCACGCCGCTCACCGTCGGCACACCGCTCGACCAGGTGCTCGGCCCACCCGAGGTGGTGCTCGAGGTCGAGGTGCCGTTCAACCGTCCCGACGGCCTGGGCGTCGTCGGCCTCGCGCGCGAGGTGAAGGCCGCCAGCGACGGGCGCTGGACCGCCGCCGCCCGAGACCGGCTGGCCGCCCGCACGACCACCGGCGAGGACTTCGATCTCGCGCTGGAGGACGCCGAGGGCTGCCCGCGTTACATCGCGCAGGCGGTCGAGGGTGTGGCGATCGGCCCCTCGCCACGCTGGCTCGTGCGCCGCCTCGAAGGCGTCGGGCAGCGCTCCATCAACAACGTGGTCGACCTCACCAACCTGGTGCTGTTCGAGTTCGGCCAGCCGCTCCACGCCTTCGACCTCGCGATGCTCCGGGGTCCGGCGATCCGCGTGCGGCGCGCGCGGGCGGGGGAGCGGATCGTGACCCTCGATGGCATGGAGCGGGTACTCAACCCCGAGGTGCTGGTGATCGCCGACCGCGAGCGCCCGGTGGCGCTGGCGGGGGTGATGGGCGGCGCGGGCAGCGAGGTGACTGCGAGTACCACCGCGCTGCTGCTCGAATGCGCCTGGTTCGACCCCCGCCGCGTGCGGCGCGGCGCCCGCTCGCTGGAGCTCTCGACCGAGGCCTCGAAGCGCTACGAGCGCGGCGTGGACCCCGGGGTGGGCCCGGCCGCCACCGCCCGGTTCCTCACGCTGCTTGCCGAGGTTTCGCCCGGGGCGCGCCCCGCGGGCGGGCGAGCGGTGCGGGGGGGAGGCCCCGCCGCCCGCACGGTCACCCTTCGAACCTCCCGCATCGCCCGGCTGCTCGGCGTGCCGGTCGCCGCCGCCGACGCCACACGCGAACTCGAGGGCCTCGAGTTCGCGGTCGAGGCGGGTGATCCGCTGCGCGTTTCTGTGCCTTCGTGGCGGCCGGACGTCACCATTGAAGACGACCTGGTCGAGGAGGTCGGGCGGAGCTGGGGCTACGACCGCATCCCCGAGGCACCGCTCGAGACCCACGGGGTCCACGCCGTCCGCTCCGAACGCGAGCGGGCGCTCGAGCGCGCCCGTCGCGCCATGCTCGCCCGCGGGCTGACCGAGGCGTGGAGCACGAGCATGGTCTCCGAGCGCGAAGCGCTCGAGGCTACGGCACTCCTCGGCGAGCGCGAGCCGCGGCTCGTGCGTCTCGCCAATCCCATGAGCCGCGAGGGCGAGGTGATGCGGCCGAGCCCGGTGCCGGGACTGCTGCGGGCCTGCGCGCACAATCTGCGGCAGGGGGTGGCCGCCGTGCGGCTGTTCGAGGTGGGGACCGGATTCCGGGCGCGCGAGGGCGCGCTCCCCGAGGAGCGCCGCATGCTCGCCGCCATCGCCACCGGGCCTCGTTTCGCCCACGCGCACGACGCGGCCCAGCAGCCCGGCGACTTCGAGGACGCGAAGGGGCTGTGGGAGGCGTGGCTGGACGAGATGCGCGTTGACTCCCCCGCATGGCGGGCCTATGCTGCGCGCGGTTGGAAACTCGGTGCCAGCGCTGAAGTTGCGAGTGGCACTTCGCGCATCGGATGGGCGGGCACGCTGAGCCAGCAGTTGCTGCGTGGCTGGGACATCGAGGTCCCGGTGCACCTCTTCGTGGTGCTCCTCGACGCGCTGTCCCCGAGCGCAGCGGCCCGGTCCCGCGTGGCCCTCCCGGGGCGCTTCCCGCCCGTGCGTCGCGACCTCGCGTTCTTCGTTCCCGAGTGCGTGACGCATGCGCAGCTCGCCGCCGCCCTGCGCGGCGCGGGCGGCGAAAGGCTGGTGTCGCTCGAGCTGTTCGACGTGTACGCTGGTCCCGGCACACCGACGGGCGAGAAGAGCCTGGCGTTCGCGCTCCAGCTCCAGCATCCGGAGCGCACGCTGGCGGAGGCCGAGATCCAGCAGGTCCAGGACCGGATGACAGCGGCGGCCGCGCGCGAGTGCGGCGCCAGATTGAGAGAGCGATGAACGACACCACGACCATGAGCACCGACCTCGACCTGCTGGCCGAGCGCGTCGAGAAGGCGGCGGCGCTGATCCAGCGCATGCGCGACGACAAGCAGCGGCTGGAGCGCGAGCGCGACGAGATGGCGCGCCGGCTCCAGGAGTCCGACCAGAAGCTCCAGGGCCAGGACGTGGCGGCCCTGCTCTCAGAACTCCAGGCGCTCCGCAAGGAGCAGCGGGATTGGCAGGGCGAGCGCCGCGAGGTGGCCAACCGGATCGAGTCGTTGGTCAAGAAGCTGGAGCGGCTCGAGGGCTGAACCCGGGACGGGCGGGCCCCGGGCCCGCGCCTTCCGGATCGAAGTCCCGCGACGTCCCCGCCCCGTGCGGGGACCGGGCGGGGTAGAGGCTCCGTCCGCACGGGCGGGCGGCGCATGACACAACCACGACGCAGGGAGTTTGCGGCGGAGCGAGGGCGCGATGGACGCCAAGAACGTGGTTCAGGTCCAGATCTTCGGCCACAGCTACACCATCCGCGGCGAGGCCGACCAGGCGTACATCCTGGACGTCGCGGGGTACGTGGACCGCAAGATGCGCGAGATCACCGAGAAGCTGCCGGTGGCCTCGCTCTCCAAGGTGGCCATCCTCGCCTCTCTCAACATCGCCGATGAGCTGTTCAAGGAGCGCGCGCAGCGGGATGCCCAGCAGCAGGCGCTGGGGACCCGGGCGGCGCGTCTCAACGCGGTCCTGGACGAGCTGCTGGAGGAGAGCCCGTCCCGGTGATGCGTGGAGGTGCACCCGCGTTCCGACGTGGATTCCCTGCCGTGCCCGTGATGCATCCACCGTTCTTGAACCACTAAGAACATACCAGGGTGCGTTGGTGATCGGCGACGTCGCGCCGGGGGACGAAGTCCTCCGGAGGACCCACCCGGTCGAGGCGTACCCACATGGATCTCCAGGTCTCAAGAACGCAATGCACACGGCATTTCGGCGGGGTTAATCTCCCCGCCTGTGCCCCGGCCGGCGCCGGCGCGCGGTGCGCGCCCGTTCCGGGACCGGGGCGCGGGAGACAGGCGATGAACATCGTGATGTGGATCGGCGGCATCGTGCTCGGTGCCGTCGTCTCATTTTGGATCGGCTGGCTCATGCGCTCGCGGCTCGCCACGTCGCGGCTGGGAGACGCCGAGCGCCAGGCGCAGATGGTCGTGGAGGAGGCGCGCCGCGAGGCCGAGTCGGTCAAGCGGACGGCCGTGCTCGAAGGCAAGGAGGAGGCGCTCAAGCTCCGCCAGCAGGTCGAGCGCGAGAACCAGACCGCCCGGAACGCCCAGCTCGCCACCGAGCGCGCGTTCCAGGAGAAGGAAGCCGCCTTCAACCGGCGCGTCGAGCTGATCGAGAAGAAGGAGCGCGACCTCAAGCGCGCGGAGCAGGAGCTGGGGCAGCGCGAGAGCGCGGTCCAGCAGCGCAACAGCCAGCTCGAGTCCCTCATGCAGGAGCAGACCGCGCGGCTCGAGCGCGTGGCCGGGATGAGCGCCGACGAGGCCCGCGCCCAGCTGCTTGCCAGCATCGAGAGCGAGGCGCGCGCCGAGGCGTCACGCCGCGTGCAGGAGATCCGCGAGGCCGCCCAGCGCAACGCCGAGCGCGAGGCCCGCAAGATCATCACCCTCTCCATCCAGCGCTACGCCGGCGACCAGGTCTCGGAGTCCTCGGTCTCGGTGGTCCATCTGCCGAGCGACGACATGAAGGGACGCATCATCGGCCGCGAGGGCCGCAACATCCGCTCGTTCGAGACCATCACCGGGGTGGATGTCATCATCGACGACACGCCCGAGGCCGTGATCCTCTCGGGATTCGACCCGGTGCGGCGCGAGATCGCGCGCCAGGCGCTCGAGCGGCTGGTGGCGGACGGCCGCATCCACCCGGCGCGCATCGAGGAGGTGGTCGCCAAGGTCAAGGGCGAGGTGGAGGTCCGCATCCGCGAGCTGGGCGAGATGGCCTGCCTCGAGACCGGCGTGCACGGCATCCACGCGGAGCTGCAGCAGCTGCTCGGCCGGCTGCACTACCGCACCTCGTACGGGCAGAACATCCTGCGACACTCGGTCGAGGTGGCGCACCTGGCGGGCATGATGGCGGCCGAGATCGGCATGGACCAGAAGATGGCCAAGCGCGGCGGACTGCTGCACGACATCGGCAAGGCCATCGACCACGACCAGGAGGGCACGCACCCGGCGCTCGGCATGGAGGTGGCCGCGCGCTACGGTGAGCCGCAGCCGGTGCTCGAGTCGATCGGCTACCACCACGACGACTTCGCGGGCGGCAGCCTGTGGCCGGTGCTGGTCTCGGCCGCCGACGCGGTCTCGGGCGCGCGCCCCGGGGCGCGGCGCGAGAGCCTGGAGATCTACATCAAGCGCCTCGAGGCGCTCGAGCGCATTGCCAGTGCGTTCCCCGGTGTGGAGAAGTCGTACGCCATCCAGGCGGGCCGCGAGATCCGCATCATGGTCGAGCACTCGCGGGTGGACGACGCGCGTGCCCAGGACCTGGCCGGCGAGATCGCCCGTCGCATTGAGAAGGAGCTGCAGTACCCGGGCCAGATCCGCGTCACCGTCATCCGCGAGAC
>JBBTLZ010000111.1:0-7023 GCA_038068435.1 Candidatus Eiseniibacteriota bacterium
GCGGTCGCGCACCGGGTCGTAGAGCGCCGTGTGCCAGTAGCGCCCGGACGGCGGGGGGAAGGGGAACGGGATCCACGCGCCGTCGTCGGCAGCCGATCGCGCCGAGGGCAGGGCGACGCCGGGGAGCGCCGGCGATGGCGCGGCCGCACGCGCCGCCGGCCTCCCGCGCGCCACCTCGAGCATGAACTCCCTCTGCCGGGGCTCGAGCGTCGAGTCGGCTGCTGCCGCCTCGGCAAGCCGGCTGCGTAGATCGGGGGTGAGATGAGGCTGCGGGGGAGAGGGTGGCTCCTGGCCCGCCGCCAGCGGGGCCTGCAAGAAGAGCCCGGCGAACAGGAGGATGAGCCAGGCCCGGCAAGCGGTGCGTCGCGACTTCATCACATTCCACTCCGGACCGCGCCGGCGCCGCCCGGGGGTGGGTGGGCGGCCGTTGGGGACCGCGGCTGCCGGTGATTCTCCGGTCCGGCTGGCCCGGACGCAACGGCAATGTCGGAGGCGGGGCTAACCCAAACAGTTCGCGATGCTCAACGCGGGGAGCCCCTGACAAGGACCATCGGCGTTGAGGACACCAACGGCCCCCAAGAGGCGGGCGCCCCGGTCCAGCACAGAGTTCCCCCGGGGCGCAACAGCACAGACCGTCACAACGAGCACCCCGCGCCGCCGGGAACGCAGATGCCGCGCGCGGTGCCACGCCCGGCGGTTCACGCCCCCTTCAACGCTTTGCGGTCCCCGTAGTCGCGGAAGAGCTGGCCCCAGCCGGTCGCCATAATGTTCCGCACGCGCGGCTTCCCCTTCACCGGGTACCAGTAGCCGTCGTGATACAGACGCGAGGCGAAGTAGCTCCACGGCACGAGCGGCGAGCGCAGCAGCAGGTTCTCGAGCGGCTTGAGCGGGCCCCAGTAGATGAGCTTCTGGCCCCACGAGGCGAAGGTGTTCTCGTTGAGGCTGCCGCGGAAGCCGAAGTTCACGCCCTTGATGTCGTCGCCGACCATCTCGATCTCGGAGGGATTGCCGACGCCGAGGCCGTGCTCCTGCGCGAGGCGGATGAACTTGAGGTCGGTCATCGGATCGAAGCCCATCAACTTCGCCGCGATCGCGTCGATGGCCACGCAGTCGCTCGAGGCGAGGATGTAGTTCTTCACGTGCGGCCGCATGGCGCGCGGCCCCGGCCCCTCGCCGGCGATGGTGCCGTCCATGACCGCGAAGATACCGGGATGGATCTCCTTCTGGATGCGCAGCAGGTCCACCAGCGTCTCGTGGATGACCGAGTGGGTCCAGTGGCGGTTCAAGTTCAGCAGGCCGCCGAAGGCGTTCTTCATCGAACCGGTGGTGCCGGTGAAGACATGGGTCTTGACGGTGGGCAGATGGATGACGCTCCGCCCGATGAGCGACCGCGGGATCTGGATCCCCTGCTTCTCGAACACCCGGTCGAGCACCAGCATCTTGCCCTTGGGCTCGTAGGGCACCCACTCCGTGCCCGGCTCACTCAGGTACTGGATCGGGACGCGGTAGTGCTCGAGCACCGGCGCCAGATGGTTCTTGACCGTGCCTTCGCGGCAGCTCACCACCACGGTGTCGTTCTGCGCCGCGATCAGGTCGCGCGAGATGTCGTAGCCGTCCTGCTTCAGCTTGCCGATCACGCCGTGCATCTGCCAGGGCGTGGTCGAGCAGGCCGGCATATAGACGTGCCACGAGATGTTGATGCGCAGGCAGGTCTGGGCGCTGAACGGCAGCGCCTCGCGGTAGCCCGCGAGGTCCATCAGGCGGCCGTAGTCCTCGACGACGGTCTCGGGCGAGGTGCGGAGCACGGCGACTTTCGACATCCGAGTCCTCTCAGGCGACGGGGGATCGAGCGGACATTCAAGTGCTATCGTGTGTCGCGGCGGGACGCGATTCTAGCAGAATCCCGCGCCGCGGCGCGGCGCCGCGTACCAGCGCCACCGGCTCCGCCGGTCATCGGCCGCGAGCGGCCCGACCTGGACCCGTGCTCCAAACGAAGGAGTCTGCGATGAAGTGGGTGACCCGCGAGCGGCCCAAGGTGGACCGCGTCGCCTGTCCGTGGCTCATCCGGCGCTTCGTCGATCCCGACGCCCGCTTCCTCTACGTGCCGGCCGAGCAGGTGATGGCGGAGGCAGCGCGCGAGAACGCGACGCCCTACGACGTGCCCGACGTCGAGCTGGGGCATCACGGCGCCCAGTGCAGCTTCGACGCCATCCTCGACAAGCACCGGCTCGACGACCCGGCGCTGCGACACCTCGCGCGCATCGTGCGCGGGGCCGACACCAACGACAAGGACCTGACCCCGGAATCGCGCGGGCTCGAGGCGATCGCCCGCGGCTTCAGCCTGGTCTACGCAGACGATCACCAGCAGCTCGAAGCGGAGCTGCCGGTGTACGACGCGCTCTATGCGTGGTGCCGGTCGCAGGTCGCGGCCGGGGCGACGGCGCGCTGACCGACGGGCGACGAGGAGGGCCGCGCGGTGCGCGCCGGTCGGGGACCCCCGCACGCCGCAGGTGCATCGCGACGGTCGAAATGCGCGCGTCGCCGGAGCCCGTTCCGATCGGGGCCCCGGCGGCGCCTCGCTGGTCCGCGGAGGGCGCACGGCGCCGGGAGCTACGTTGCCCGAACGCTGCCGGTGCGGAGGCCGCAGAGCGCCGGGCCAGCATTGCAGGCGCGGTGCCACCGGGCACGGGGGCGGACCGCGGGGACGACGGCGAGTCGTGGCGCGGACTTGCGGTTCGCGGGCGGACCGTCCGGACGAGGGCGGGGTGCGGAGGCGACCTGCCATCCGCAGCCATCTGCGGAAGCCCCGC
The DNA here is from genome assembly GCA_038068435.1 of Candidatus Eiseniibacteriota bacterium. Lineage (GTDB taxonomy): Bacteria > Eisenbacteria > RBG-16-71-46 > RBG-16-71-46 > RBG-16-71-46 > WS-11. The sequence goes on from JBBTLZ010000111.1 coordinate 2,811, forward strand.
GCGGATTCGGCGGGGTTGCCCGCCTAAACCCTCACGCCGTCTTTGAACAGGCTGCGCGCGATCACGAGCCGCTGGATCTCCGAGGTGCCCTCGTAGATCTCCATCACCCGCGCGTCGCGGTAGTAGCGCTCGACCGCGTACTCCTTCACGTAGCCGTAGCCGCCGTGCACCTGGATGGCCTGGTGCGTCACCCAGGTCGCCGCCTCGCTGGCGTAGAGCTTGGCCATCGCCGCCTGGCGTGAGAACGGCTGGCCCGCGTCCTTGAGCCACGCTGCGCGCTGGATGAGGAGCCGCGCGCACTGGATGCGCCGCTCCATCTCGGCCAGCTTGAACTGGATCGCCTGGATCTTGGCGAGCGGCTGGCCGAACGCCTGGCGTTGCTGCGCGTACTTCACGGCCTCCTCGAAGGCCGCCCTCATCACGCCGAGCGACTGCGCCCCGACGCCGATGCGGCCCGCGTCCAGCGCGCTCAGCGCGATCCGGAAGCCGTCGCCCTCGGCGCCCAGCCGGTTCTCGACCGGCACCTTGAGGTCGTGGAGCGAGAGCGAGACGGTGTCGGAGCCGCGCAGCCCCATCTTGTCCTCGGCGCGGCCGACGAGAAGGCCCGGCGCCCCGCGCTCGACGATGAACGCCGAGACGCCGCGATTGCCGGCGTCCCTGTCGGTGCGCGCGAAGACCAGGTAGATGCCGGCCTGCTCGCCGTTCGTCACCCAGTTCTTGCTGCCGTTGAGGATGTAGTGGTCGTTTTGCCGGACCGCGGTCGCCTGGAGATGGCCGGCGTCGGACCCGGCGCCGGGCTCAGAGATCGAGAAGGCGCTCAACTCCCGCGACACCAGCCGCGGCAGGAAGCGCCGCTTCTGCTCGTCGCTGCCGAACCGCAGCACGGGCACGGCGCCGACCGAGTTGTGCACCGAGATCATGATGGCGAGCGCCGCCGACACGCGCGCGATCTCCTCGATCACGAGTGCCACCGTGCGCGAGTCGTAACCGACCCCGCCCCACTCCTCGGGGATCGCCATGCCGAGGAAACCGTGCTCGGCGAGGACCGACAGCGCCTCGTGCGGGACGATCGCCTCGCGGTCCCAGCGCTCGGCGTGCGGCGCGAACTCGGTGCGGCAGAGCTCGCGCACCGTGTCGCGGATCAGACGCTGGTCTTCGGAGAGGTCGTAGTTCATTCAGTTCTCGGACGCCGCCCGCCGATGGTCGCGCGCGGCGGCTACGCCGGCACCGTGTCGGGCTTCTCGCGGAAGACGAGCAGGCAGACGAGACCGAGCGCTCCCATCACCATCGCCCCGCCCGGGTGGAGGAGGGAGCCGAGTGCGGCGAGCAGCGCCAGCGGGTAGGCCCGCCCATCGCCCGCCCACAGGCCGAGCACGCCGAAGAGCCACGCCGCGCCGAGCGCCGCCTTGGCCCCCGCGACGGCCACCAGCGGCAGCCCGAGCTTCTGAGCCATGTCCATCCACGGTCCCTGCTGGCCGTCGAGGTTGAACCACTCTCCCGCCACGAACGGGTAGAGCCCCTGGTAGAACAGGCCGATGCCGGGATAGATCATGCAGGCGGTGAGGATCACCAGCGCCACCGGGCGCACGGGACGGAGCATGGCGTTCGTTCCTCCTCGGGTCTCGGGCGAGCCGGATCAGACCGGCGCCGCCAGGGGATGTTCCTTGAGTATCTGCGCGGCCACCACCATCTTCTGGACCTCGGTGGTGCCCTCGTAGAGCTCGGTGATGCGCGCGTCGCGCCAGTAGCGCTCGACGTTGAACTCGGCGAGGTAACCGTACCCGCCGTGGATCTGGATCGCCAGGTGGGCACAATGCGTCGCCGCCTCGGACGCGTGCCACTTGGCGAGCGAGGCTTCCTTGATGTGCACCCGGCCCTGGTCACGCAGCCACGAGGCCTGGTAGACCAGCAGTCGCGCCGTGTCCACCTCGATCGCCATGTTGGCGAGCATCTCGCGGATGGCGTCGAACTCGCCGATGACGCGGTCGAACTGCCTGCGCTCGCCGGCGTACTTGACCGCGGCCTCGAGCGAGGCCTGGGCGATACCCAGCGCCTGCGCGGCGATGCCGATGCGCCCGCCGGCCAGCGTGGCAAGGGCGACGGTGTAGCCCTTGTTGTGCTCCCCGACCATGTTCTCCTTCGGCACGCGCGCGTTGCTGAACACGATCTCGCGCGTGTCGGAGGCGTGGATGCCGAGCTTCCGCTCCTTCTTGCTCTTGGTCACGCCGGGTGTCGCGGCCTCGACGATGAACGCCGAGATGCCCCGCGGGCCGAGCGCGCGGTCGGTGGCGGTGTAGACCACGAGCGTGTCGGCCGGTCCGGCGTTGGTGACGAACAGCTTGGTGCCGTTGAGCACGAAGTGGTCGCCGTCGAGGGTGGCGGTGGTCTGCTGGTTGGCGGCGTTGCTGCCCGCGTTGGGCTCGGTCAGGCAGTAGGCGCCGATCGCCTCCCCGCGCGCGAGCGGCGCCAGGTACTTCTGCTTCTGCGCCTCGTTGCCGTAGGTCAGGATCGGGTAGCAGACGAGCGAGTTGTGGGCCGAGGCGATGACGCCGTGGCTCGCGCAGACGCGCGACAGCTCCTCGATGGCGACGGCGTAGGAGAGATAGTCCATCCCCGCCCCGCCGTAGGGCTCGGGCACGAACATGCCCATGAGGCCGAGCTCGCCCATCTTCTTCACCGTGGCGGCCGGGAACTCGTGGCTCTCGTCGATCTCCCCCGCGATCGGCCGGATCTCGGCCTCGGCGAAGTCCCGCACCATCTCGCGGACCGCCTGCTGGTCCTCGGAGAGGGCGAACGACATGCCGGCCGCGGGCGGGGTGAGGGTCTCGGGGTTCACGGACTCGCTCACGCGCTCGCCGGATACTCGTAGAACCCGCGGCCGCTCTTGCGGCCGAGGTGGCCGGCGCGGACCAGCTTGCGCAGCAGCGGGCATGGGCGGTACTTCGAGTCGCCGAGCCCCTCGTGCAAGACCTCCATGATGCTGAGGCAGGTGTCGAGGCCGATGAGGTCGGCGAGGGCGAGCGGGCCCATCGGGTGGTTCATGCCCAGCTTCATCACCGTGTCGATGGCCTCGCGGCTCGCCACGCCTTCCATCAGGCAGAAGGCCGCCTCGTTGATCATCGGCATCAGAAGGCGGTTCGAGACGAAACCGGGGTAGTCGTTGACGGCGACCGGCGTCTTGCCGAGCCGCTGGGTGAGGTCCTCGGTGAGCGCGCAGGTCGCGTCGCTGGTCGCCAGGCCGCGGATGATCTCCACCAGCGCCATCACCGGCACCGGGTTCATGAAGTGCATGCCGATGACGCGATCGGGGCGCCTGGTCACCGCCGCGATCTCGGTGATGGAGATGCTCGAGGTGTTGGTGGCGAGCACGGCACCCGCGGGTGCTACGCGGTCGAGCGATTCGAACACCTGCCGCTTGAGTGCCAGGTCCTCGCTCACCGCCTCGATGACCACCTGGCAGTCGCGCGCCGCCTCGAGGTTCACGCCGCCGCGGATGCGCTGCAGGATCGCTGGCGCCTGATCGGCGGCCCAGTTCTGCTTCTTCGCCACGCGGTCCAGGTTCCTGCCGATGGTGGCGAGCGCGCGCTCGACGAACTCGGGCTTCACGTCGATGAGCTCCACGTCGAAGCCGGAGGTGGCGAAGGTCTGGGCGATGCCGTTGCCCATGGTACCGCCGCCCACCACACCCACCTTCTTCACTGCAGCCGAGGGGCCGCTCACGGCGGGGGCGACCTGGGTGCTCATCAGACCCTCTCCACCGCCAGCGCCACCGCGTTCCCGCCGCCCAGGCACAGGGTCGCGAGGCCGGTCTTCTTGCCGCGCTGCTCGAGCGCGTGGAGCAGCGTCACCAGCACGCGCGCGCCCGAGGCGCCGATGGGATGCCCGAGCGCCACCGCGCCGCCGTTCACGTTCACGCGCTCCCAGTCCCAGCCTAGCGCCCTGCCGTCGGCGATCGCCTGTGCGGCGAACGCCTCGTTGGCCTCGATCAGGTCGAAGTGGCCGATCGTCACACTCATCTTCTGCATCAGCTTCTGCACCGCGTCGATGGGCGCGAAGAACAGGTCCTTGGGCTCACCGCCGCCGGTCGCGTAGGCAACGACACGGGCGATGGGCTTCGCCCCGCTCGCCTTTGCGCGCTCACCACTCATGAGCACGAGTGCCGCGCCGCCGTCGTTCAGGCCGGGCGCGTTGCCGGCGGTGATGGCGCCGCCCT
>JBBTLZ010000112.1:0-1499 GCA_038068435.1 Candidatus Eiseniibacteriota bacterium
GGTAGATCGTCCCCGACCCGGCATCCACACCAGGACGGCGCGTCAGGAGGCATCCGCATGGGCGACGCGTCGCTGCCGGTCATCATCCAGGGAGGGATGGGCGTAGCGGTATCGGCCTGGCCGCTCGCTCGGGCGGTCGCACTGACCGGCCAGCTCGGGGTGGTCTCCGGGACCGCGCTCGACGCCGTGTTCGCCCGACGGCTCCAGGACGGCGATCCGGGCGGGCACCTGCGGCGCGCGCTCGACCGTTTCCCGGTGCCGGAGATCGCCGAGCGCGTGCGCGCGCGATATTTTCGGCCCGGTGGCCGCCAGCCCGGTCGGTCCTACCTCCCGATCTCGAAGCCGTCGCTCCGCCCGAGCCGAGCCTCCCTGGAGCTCGCCGTCGTCGGGAACTTCGCGGAGGTGTGGCTCGCGAAGGAGGGCCACGACGGCCGGGTCGGGATCAACTACCTCGAGAAGGTGCAGATGGCGACCCTGCCCGCCGCCTACGGCGCGATGCTCGCCGGCGTGGACTACGTGCTCATGGGTGCGGGCATCCCGCGCGAGATCCCGCACCTGCTGAACCAACTGGCACGGCACGAGCGCGGGCGCCTCAGCGTGGACGTGTCCGGGGCGGACGCCCCCACGACCGTCGAGCTCGATCCGAAGGACCTCCTGCGCGTCACCCTGCCACCCCTCCGGCGGCCGCGCTTCCTCGCGATCGTCTCGGCGCACGTCCTCGCCTCCTACCTCGCGCGGGACCCGGAAACCCGCCCGGACGGCTTCGTCGTCGAAGGGCCGAGGGCCGGCGGCCACAACGCGCCGCCGCGCGGCCGGCTCACGCTCGACGAGGACCATCAGCCGGTGTACGGCCCGCGCGACGAGGCCGACCTCGAGAAGATCGCCGCGCTCGGCCTGCCCTTCTGGCTCGCCGGAACCTACGGGACGCCCGACCGGGTGGTCGCGGCGCAGAAGGCCGGCGCCGCGGGCGTGCAGGTGGGCACGCTGTTCGCCTTGAGCCTCGACTCCGGGTTCACCGACGAGATCCGCGGGGAGCTCCTCGAGCGGCTCGGCGAGGGCACGCTCGACGTCGCCACCGACGCACTCGCCTCGCCGACCGGCTTCCCGTTCAAGGTCGCGCGGCTCCCTGAGACCCTTGCCGACGGTGCCGTCTACGGCGCTCGACCGAGGCTCTGCGACCTCGGCTACCTCCGCGTGCCGTACGTCGGGGAGGACGGCGCCATCGGCTACCGCTGCGCGAGCGAGCCGGTCCAGATCTACGTCCGCAAGGGCGGCGCGCTGGAGGACACCGTCGCACGGAAGTGCCTGTGCAACGCGCTCACGGCGAACGTCGGCATCGGGCAGACGCGGCGGTCCGGCTACACGGAGCTCCCGCTCGTGACCCTCGGCTCGGATCTCGGCGGTGCGCGCGCGCTGCTGCGGGAGCACCCGCATGGCTGGACCGCCCGCGAGGCGGTCGCGTGGCTCACCGCCGCCGTTCCAGCCCGCGTCGGGTGAGC
>JBBTLZ010000113.1:0-36117 GCA_038068435.1 Candidatus Eiseniibacteriota bacterium
CCGTCTGCGTGCGACCTTGGCGGTGAGGCCCCCGGCTTAGAGCGGAGTTATGGGGGATCCCTGATTCCCCGATAAGAAGTGCACGGGGCAAGCAAAAGCGGGTCTTCCGGCTTTGGTGTGGGCAGCAAAGCAGCTCTGAACTGAGTCCCTTCCCACCGGATGTATCCGGAGTGCCATGCGGCGGGGCTGATCTAGGGCTGCCGGGTGTGCACCTGGCGCCACCTGGATGCCTGCTCGTTCCAGCGAGTCACGCCGCCGTCCCCAAGTCCTTCGCGGCTCGGCGCAAGCCGTGGGATGGCGCTCTCCCAGGAAAGCAGGACAGCGCGACGCGTACTCGCTCCTCGAGCGGGGCGTCGGGGATGGTCTCGCAGAGCGCGGCCGCCCGGCGCGCCTCGTCGGCGCGGAATCCGAGCTGCCGCAGCCAGGGAATCACATCCCGCTCCCTGGCCCGCTCGGCCTCGGCGGCTGCCTCCGCGCGCCTGGCTCCGGCCTGCTCGGCCTCGGCGGCTGCCTCCGCACGCGCTCTTGCCGCCGCCTGCGCGCGCGCCGCGGTCGCTTTCGTCGCCGTGCGGACCGCCGCGGCCGCGCGTCGCGCTCCCCGCTTACCGCTCATGAACTCGGTCCCGAACGTGCATTCCGCCTCGTACTGGTTGTGGGCACGACACCGGAGCCGCATCCGCTCCACCGTCGCCTGGCCACCGCGTGCCACCGGGTCGATGTGATCGAACTCGAGCAGTGTGCGCGCCGGGCAGCGTTGACCGGCCTCGCTGACGAACGTGCATCGGCCTTGATCCCGTTCCCAGACGACGCGCTTGACGTCCGCCGGGATGTGCCGTCCGCCCCCGGTCGAGCGCCGCCGGCCCACGCGCGGCCGCGTAGCAGCCGCGAACTTGCGCTTCTCGAGCTGGCCGATGAGCGCGTCGAGCGCGCGGTCGAGCACCTCGGCGACCTCCCCCGAGGGGACCTGGTGGCTGAGCAACGCCTGCGCGTACCGCAACTTATCGTGGGTGCTCCGCTCGATGGTGAGCTGCAGCGCGAACCGCTCGGGCGACAGCGGGGTCACCTTCGGTCGCGGGACGGGTACGTCCGCCTGCCACGCCGCAGGCTGCTCGGCAGGCGTGCCAACTTGCCCCGGGGCAAGTTGCTCGTCAGGCAGGGTCGCCGGTGAAGCGATGGCCTCCAATCGTGCCGGCACTTCCGGCCGCGGGAAGCGCTCCGCCAAGAGCTGCTCGATGTCGGACTTGCTCTTGTGCGCGGCGGCCGTCAGCAGCTCCTCCGCCGTCTCCTCGGTCAGGTGGGGCACCAGCAGCGTCACCGCACTCAGATGCAGCCGGCCGTCGGCCAGGGCGGCGAAGATTGCCGGGAACCGCCGTGCCGTCCGCGCCGCCTGGATGCGCTTGAAGGCCGCGTCCTCGGACAGACGCAGCTCGTGCACGCAATAGGCGTACATCGAGGGATAGGCCGCCGGCAGGTAGAGCCGCCGTGCGTCCACTTCGGCGATGTGAGCCAGCAGCGCGGCGGTGGTGGTGCGATCCTGGGCGACCAGTGCCGCCAGATCGCGAAGCAGAACTCGATCGCTGAGATGGGAGAGCGAGTAGGTCTTCACCGGGAACTCCTCGACGGGGGCAGACGTCGGGAGCTGGGGGCCGTTGACTCTCTTATAGCACGACCGTTTTCAGCGCTCGGGTTGCCCCACAGCGGTCACCGAACGGAGCATCACGAGTTTCTTCTGCGAAGGAGATGATCCAAGCCGTCGGTGCGCATCCTGCGCACGCTGGCGCGCGGCTGCCGGAGGGGTGGCGAGCCTTCGACCCCCCGGCTCGCAAGGGCGTCAAGCAAATTCGACGGACTCTCTTTCGAGCAGCGTCAGCCCTTCGGGGCGCGCCACTCGCCCCGGAGCGCATGGTCAGCCCGGGAGACACACCGGCGACTCCTGGACATGCGCTCCGCACGCCGGTGTCACGGCGCCCATCGAGCGACGTTGGAGGAGTCTGGGAACGGTGGGCGCGGTGCGGCGGGATTCAGCCGGAAGGCTGCGACGTCATGCGATCGCCGCACCCTCCCTCCGGAGCCGGGGACTCGTCGCTCGATGCCCATGCGCGGTGGCCGGGGATAGGCGGACTGAACTCCGGGGCGTTGCTGAATTCACCCACACGATTCCCGGAAGCCCTAAGACTTCAATCGTTGCTGCCCCCCCAGTCCCGCTCCCTCGCGGGCACCACAAGACCGTAGACCTTCATTGCGATGAAGCCCGGAACCAGGAAGAGCAGAACGAGAGGAATAGCTTCCGGCGAGAGATCCAGCATTCTGTGGCCTCCACAGGGGCTGGCGAGATCGCGGGGACGTCGTGGAGAGCAGAGTAGGCCGCTCACTTGGCTCTTTCAAGGATCACGGCCCGCCGCCTGGCGCGGGAGTTTGCGGCCACTCAGGGCCGGTCGTCGCGGGGATTCCCCCCCGTCCGGATCCGCTCGATCAGCCCCGTCGTGGTGAACCCCTCGCGCAGGCGGATGCTCACCACCCGGCCGCCCAGCGACTCCACGAACTCGCGGCCGACGATTCGCCCCGGCGCCCAGTCGCCCCCCTTCACGAGCACGGCCGGGCGCACCTCGCCGATCAGCCGCTCGGGGGTGTCGTCGTCGAACACCACCACCATGTCGACGCATGCGAGCGCCACGAGCACGGCGGCACGGTCGGCCTCGGCGACCAGCGGGCGCTCGGGGCCCTTGCCGAGCCGGCGCACCGATGCGTCCGAGTTGACGCCCACGACCAGCCGGTCGCCAAGCGCGCGCGCCTCGGCCAGGTACTCGACGTGCCCGCGGTGGAGCAGATCGAAGACGCCGTTGGTGAACACGATGCGCTCCCCGGCCGCGCGCCAGGCGTCGAGCTGCCGGCGTTGCTCGCCGCTCAACACGGGCGGCGCGCTCATGCGCCGCACGGCAGGCGGCGACCCGAATCGGGCATCGGGCCCCTCACTGCCGCCCGTCCGCGAGCGAGGCTTCGAGCTGCGCGGGGGTGCACGCTGCGGTGCCGACCTCGCGGATGACGACCCCGGCCGCGTGGTTCGCGAGGGTCGAGGCGGTCGGGTAGTCGGCGCCGGCGGCGAGGGCCACGGCCACCACGCTCACCACCGTGTCGCCGGCGCCGGTGACGTCGTAGACCTCGCGGGCCACCGTGGGCAGATAGGTGTAGCGCCCGCCCTTCTCGAACAGGCTCATGCCCGCGGGCCCGCGGGTCACCAGCACCGCTTCGGCGTCGAGACGCTTCTGCAGCCCCCAGCCCACCTCCCTGAGGCTCGCGTCGTCGACGACGCGGCGCCCCTGCATATAGCCGGCCTCGTGCTGGTTGGGGGTGAGGATGCTCACGCCCTGGTAGGCGTCGATGTGGCTCTCCTTGGGATCCACGCTCACCGTGAGCCGCTGCCGCCGTGCCGACCCCAGCGCCCGTTCGAGGGTGCGCGGCGTGATGACGCCCTTGCCGTAGTCGCTCACCACCATCCCCTCGCACGCGGCGATCTCGGCGTCGAGCCGGTCGAGCAGGGCGTCGAGCGCGGCGCCCGCGAGGTCCGCGCGCACCTCCCGGTCGGCGCGCACCACCTGCTGGGCGTGGGCGATGATGCGCGTCTTGACGGTGGTGGGCCGCGAGCGGTCGCGCACCACCCCACCCGTCGCCACCCCGCGCGCGGCGAGCGTCTCCATGAGGTGCACGCCGTCGTCGTCCTCGCCCACGACACCGACCAGCACCGGCTCGGCACCGAGCGCCTGCAGGTTGGCGGCCACGTTCCCCGCGCCCCCGAGCGCTACGGTCTCGCGCTCCACCTCGACCACCGGCACCGGGGCCTCGGGCGAGATGCGATCCACGCGGCCCCACAGGTAGCGGTCGAGCATCAGGTCTCCGAGCACCAGGATGCGGCGCCCGGTGAAGCGCGCGACGATGGCGCGCAGCGCCTCGAGATCGAACGTGCACATGGATTCGGCACGCTAGCACCCGCCGCGCGCGGGGGTCAACGCGAGCCGGATACCTGCACTGAACCCGACACGCCGCGGGCGGCGAGCGAGCCTCGCCCACCCTCACTCGTCCTTGACGCCCGCCTTCGCGCCGCCCTAGCCTCGCCCACCTCATGCCGCTCGTGATCGCGCCGTGCCACCACCATGACCTCGCCACGCTCCGCGCGCTGGCGCGTGATCCGTCGCTCGCACACGAGTTCGAGCCGCTCCAGACCGACGAAGGCTTCGACGATCTGATGGGCGACCCGTTCCTGCCCCGCGAGTTGCGCTGGATCGCCTCGGTGGACGGGACACCCGCGGGTTTCTGCTTCTGCTTTCTCGCCCCGACGCACGGCGGCTCGTTCGCGATGGCCCGGCTCGGGGTGATCGAGCCCTACCGGCGGCGGGGCGTGGGCACCGCGCTCCTCGCCGCGATCTGCGCGGCGATCGAACCGATCCGCGAGCGCCGCGGCCTGAGCGAGCTCAGCGTGAGCGCCTGGGAGCCCAATCCCGCCGCCGCGGCCTTCGCCGCGCAGCATGGATTCGGGCACGCGCGCGATTTCTGGCGGATGGAGCGCCCGCACGGACCGGTCGCGCTGCCGGTGTGGCCCGACCGGGTGATGACAAGCGCCTTCGACCACAGCGAGACGTCGCTCCTCGACTTCAACCGCTCCTACAACCGCGCCTTCGCCCAGCACTACCACTACGTCCGCGCCACCGTCGAGGACACCCGCGCGTTCACCCGCCAGAGTCACTTCCGTCCCCAAGGACTGGCGCTCGCGTACCGCGACGGCGAGTGCGTGGGGTTCTGCCGCAACGCGCGGTTCGGCGAGCCCGGCGAGGTGGCGCTCATCGGCGTCGTGCCCGAGGCGCGCGGCCTCGGCCTCGGCCGGGCGCTGCTGCGCTGGGGGGTGGCGTGGCTCCAGAACGGGCACGCGAACCCCATCTACCTCATGGTGGACGGCGAGAACGAGGGGGCACTCCGGCTCTACCGCTCGGAGGGGTTCGAGATGGCGCGCACCCGCCACCACTGGTCGCGGCCGGTGGTGGGCGCGTAGGGCAGGGGCGCGGCGCCCGACCGGCACCGCCGTCGCTGCTCCGGCTAGCGGTTCTCACCGGCTCGCCCGCCGCCGAAGTCGAACCGCTGCCGGCACCACACCGCGACCGGTCGCCCCGCGCGCAGCGCCGGGTAGAAGCGCATGCCGAGCGCGCAGTCGGTCGCGGCCCGCACCAGCGGCGGATCCTCGCTGCCCCCCGCCCACAGCGCGTCGGAGACCCGGCCCTCCTCGTCCACGCGCACGTCCAGCTCGACGAAGCCGCGGGCACGCGCCGGCACCGTGAGCGGCGCGCGCGTGCGCGGGAGCGGCGGTTTCAGGTCCTCGTCGACCGCGAGTGCGGGCGGCGCCGGTATCGCGACGGCGAGCGGCTCGGCGGCGATCTCGGCCTGCGGCAACTGGAGCAACGCAGGACGGGCGGGCGAGACGCGGGCGAGCCACACCGAGGCGCGGGCCGGCGGGGCGGCAGGGGCCGCGACGCGCAACGGCCCGCCACGGCCGGTGTCCGCGTAGACGTCCACCGGGAGCGCATACGGCCGGTCGGCGGCGGGACGCGGGTTGCCGCAACCGGCCCCCGCGAGGGTGACGGTCACGAGTGCGGCGGTCGCGGCGAGCCGCCGGGCGGGAGTCATGGCCGGACGCTAGAGGCCCGGGGGTGCCGGCGCAACCTCGGCCTCGTCTTGTCTCGCGGCGCGCCCGGGTCTACATTCCGGCACGGAGGCGCCATGACCTTTGACCGGGTATCCACGCTGCGGCCCCGACCTTGCCCGAGGCGCGCATGATTGCGCGCGAGCGCGTGTGGGCCGCCCTTCGCGGCGAACCCGTCGACCGGCCACCGGTCTCCTTCTGGGGGCACTTCTACCACCGCGAGTCCTCGGCCCGCGAGCTGGTCGACGCGACCGTCGAGCACCAGCGCGAGTTCGGCTGGGACTGGGTGAAGCTCAACCCGCGCAAGCACTATCACGTCGAGCCCTGGGGCGTGTCGTATCGCTACTCGGGACGCGCCGCCGAGAAGCCGGTGCTGGAGTCGTGGCCCGTTCATCAACCCGGCGACTGGGCGGCGGTCACCCAGCGGCCGCCCGACCGCGGCGCGCTGGGCGAGCAGATCGAGGCGGTCTCGCTGCTGCGCCGCGAGCTGCCCGCCGACGTGCCCATGGTCGAGACGGTCTTCACGCCGCTCGCGGTGCTGGGCGAGATGGTCGAGGAGCCGGGCGAGCTGCGCCTGCACATGCGCACGCACCCCAACGCGGTGCGCGGCGCGCTCGAGGCGGTGACCGCGACCTACGAGCGGTTCGTGAAGATGCTGCTCGCGGCGGGCGCCGACGGCATCTACCTCGCCACCACCGACTGGGCCTCGCGCAACCTCATGAGTCCCGACGACTACCGCGAGTGGGCGAGCCCCTTCGACCTGCGCATCCTCGCCGCGGCCGCCGGCGCGCCGTTCAACGTCCTGCACGTGTGCAAGCGCCGGAATCTGCTGTTCGAGCTCGCCGACTACCCGGTGAGCGCGTTCTCCTGGGACGCCACGGACCCCACCAACCCGACGCTGGCGGATGGCCTCGCGCGCCTGCCCGGCGCCGTCATGGGCGGCATCTCGCAGGAGGAGGCCCTGCGCGAAACCGACCCCGAGCGCGCCGTCGCGGAGTTCCGCCGGGGGCTGGATCAGACCGGCGGGCGGCGCTGGCTGGTGGGACCGGGATGCTCGATACCGCCGGCGGTGCCGGCGGCGAACCTCAAGGCCGTGGCGGCGGCCGTCGGGTCCCTGCGACCCGGCGACGACCGTTCCGGCGGCCCGGCAGCAACACAGGAGGTGCCGCGATGAAGACCACGATGTTGTGGCTGACCGCCGTGCTGCTGTTGCCCGCCACGCTCGCCGCCCAGACCGATCCCAAGAGCCGGCCGCCCCCCTCGACCGCGCGCCCCGACGGCGGGGTGGGCCCGCCCGCGAGTCGGATCCGGATCGCCAACCGCGTCTACGTGGGCGAAGCCGCGCCCGGCTTCGAGCTCACCAGCGCGAACGGTACCCGGGTCAAGCTCTCCCGCTTCCGCGGCGACCTGATTCTGCTCGCCTTCGCCGACCGGCGGGAGGCGTTCTCGCCGTTCGGCGCCGTCGCCGAGTCGCTGCGCACCATGGGCGTGCTGCTGGTCGGCGTGTGTCACGGATCGCCGCGCAGCCTGCGATTGCTGGCCGAGCGCGACAGCCTGCGGTTCGAGCTGTTGTCGGATCCGACCGGCGAGGTCAGCGCGATCTACGGAGCGTTCGACTTCGCGACCTCGACGACGCTGCCCGCGTACGTGCTGGTGGGTCGCCGGGGCATCGTGCGGCTAGTGGTGCTCGGGCAGACGCTGCGGCCCGACCATCTGCTGCAGCTCACCCGCTACGCGCTGACCGGGTTGTAGCGGCGCGCTACTTCGACGCCGGCAGCGGCGCGCCGGGGGCCGGCAGGCCGAGCGCGTTGGCGGCCAGGGCCGAGTAACCGCGCAGCGGCAGTCCGCGCCGTCCCAGTCCGCGCACGCGCCGCTTCTGGTCCAGCACGAACCAGGTCGGCAGGTGGCGTCCGGTCGCGGGGTCCACCGCGTTGAACTGCGCGGCGATGGCCCCCTGCGCGTCGGCCAGCACCGTGAACCGCAGGTCGAGCCGGTGGACCATCGCCCGGGCCGCGCCCGAGCGGGCGTCCATCACCGCCACCGCGACCACCCCGAGGTCCAGTAGGCGCTCGCGCTCGTGCTCGATCACGCGCAGCGTCAGCTCGTCGGCGCCGAAGACGAGCAGCACCGGACCCTGCACGAGCATGTCCCGCAGGTGGCGCCAGCGCCTGTCGACGCCCTGATACGAGAAGTTGGGCGCCTGGTCGCCGAGCCGCACTTCGGTCGCCGGCGTCTCCAGCGGATGCCCCAGGAGCGATGTGCCTTCGTGGGTGGACAGCGAAGAGCCGGACGGTCGGGGGATGCGGTGGTTCGGGTCATCGGCGGCGGCGAGCAGCGCGGTGACCGCGAGCAGCAGCGTGAACTTCATGAGAGGCTCCGGGTCGGTGGAGTCGTCGAAACGGCGGCCAACGGGGCAGCGGGGTTATCGGCCACCGGGGCCGGGAAGTTGAGGCCCGGGGACGCGTGGACTAGGCGGCCTCGCACCGGCGCATGAGCAGGTCGGCCGCCTCGAGCATCACCCGCTCCACGTCCTCCAGCGAGAACGGCTTGGAGAGGATGATGTCGACGCCGCGCGCCTGCGCGGAGTCCGGCGCGATCTGCGAACCCCAGCCGGTCACCAGCACCATCACGGTCTCCGGTCGCCGCGCCCGGACCGCGGCGGCCACGTCCCAGCCGTTGACTTCGGGCATGCCGAGGTCGGAGAAGACGATGTGGGGGCCGACGCGCTCGAGCTGGTCGAGTCCCTCGCGGCCTCCGACCGCGGTCGTGACCTCCTGTCCGAGATCCCGCAGCAGCTCCGCGATCACGCTCAGCACGGGCTCCTCGTCGTCCACGACCAGCACCCGGTGCGAGGGGGGCGGCCCCGCCGCCGGTGAAGCCGGCGGCGCGGCGCCGGGCTCTTCGCCGCACGGGAAGCGCAAGACGAACTCGGTGCCCACGCGCGGCTCGCTGTCCACGGTGATGGCGCCACGATGGCGCGTGACGATCCCGTAGGCGACCGAGAGCCCGAGACCCGTGCCCTTCGCGGCTTTGGTGGTGAAGAACGGGTCGAAGACGCGGCCCCGCGTCTGCGGGTCCATCCCGACCCCGGTGTCCCGCACGCGAATCACGACCTCGCCCGTGTCGTCCTCGCTGCTCACGAACAGATCCCCGCCCCACGGCATCGCGTCCACCGCGTTGAGGATCAGGTTCGTGAATACCTCGCGCAGCTCGGACGCATTGCCCGCGATGGGCCGGGTCGCCGCGAGGCACAGGTGCATGTGCACCGTGATGCCGTGCTTCTTGGCGTCGGTCTCCCAGGCCATGCGCGTGAGCTCAACGACATCGGTCAGCACCGGGTTGACGTCCAGCCCGGCGAAGCGCTCGTCGCGACGAATACGCGTGAACTCCTGCACCCGGCGGACGGTCTGCGCCCCGTCCAGCGCCGCCTGCTGGACGACCAGGAGCTGGCGCTTGAGGTCCGGGTCGTGGGCGTCACGGATCATCAGCTGCGTGCGTCCGAGGATCGCGGCCAGGATGTTGTTGAAGTCGTGCGCCACGCCGGCCGCCATCTCGCCCAGGGCGTTCAGCTTCGCCGACTGGACGAGCTGAGCCTGGGCCTCGCGCAGTTCGTCGTAGGCGCGCCTGAGCTCGTCGTAGATCCGCGCGTTGGCGAGCGCGGTGCTGCACTGCCCCGCGAACAGCGTCGCCAGCTTGAGGTCCGGCTCTTCGAACGAGCGGGTGCCGAGCCGCGCCAGGGTGATGACGCCGACCACCTTCTCGCGCGCGATCATCGGCACGCACATCAGCGACGACTGCTCCGGCGGCGTGCCGGGCACGTGGGCTGCGCGCGGATCGTCCTCGGCCGAGTTGACGATCTCCCCGCGGCCGGTGAGGGCCACGTTGCCGGTGATGCCCTCGCCGACGCGGAGTCGCATCCGCATCATCTCGTCGCGGAATCGCTCGGCGTCACAGACCGCGGGCGTGAGCGTGTCGCCGTCCGCAGCGATCAGGAACACGGTGCACTCGTCCACCTCGATCACCTGCCGCACCTGCTGTGCGATGGTGGCGAGGATGGTGTCGAGGTCCAGGCTGTTGACCACCGCGTGACTGACGGTGAGGAGTGCCGCGAGCCGCTCCTTCTCGCGGCTCACCCGCTCCACCAGTCCCTGGATCGAGGGATCCGCGAAGGCCAGATCGGGATCACTGTTGAAGCGCAGATACCAGCCGGCCAGCACGCCCTGGTCGAGGAACGGGCTGCCGGTGATCAGCAGCTCGGAGTCGGACCCCGCGCTCATGCGGACGCGCCCGAACCGGGCCCCGGCGCGCGGTCCCTGGTCGGACCGGAGCTGACGCCTCAGCCATTCGCCCCCCGCGTCGTCGATCAGGTCGGCGATCGGACGGTCGCAGAGCCCTTCGGGCGAGCGGCCGGTGAGGGCGCCGAAGGCCGGGTTCCACGCGAGCATCCGGTGTTCCAGATCGACGAGCACCAGCGGCACCGGCGAGGTGGCGAGGAACGAGGCGATGGGCTCGCGCAGCTCCGGCCGCAGCCCGCGGCCGGGCGCAGGCGACGCGTCGGTGGACCGCGGCGGCGGCGCCGGTGGGGCGCCCGCGCCGGTCTGACGCGGGCGGAGCAGCCGGGAGAGCGAACGGAGCACCAGGACCCCCTTGATCGGCGACCATTGGGCGGGTCCAGAGGTCTTCGGCCGGGACACGCGCCGCCTTGACCTCTTTGTCGCGCTTGAGATTAGCCCTCGCTGCGGCGGTGGCCTATAGTCCGTCCCCTCATGAGCCTCCTCGAGCGGATCGGCCGCACCCCAATGCTGCGGGTGGATGGCGTCTTCGTCAAACTCGAGTGCTCCAATCCCGGCGGCAGCGTCAAGGACCGCATCGCCCGCTTCATGCTCGAGGAGGCTGCCCGCCGCGGCGAGCTCCTCCCCGGCGACACGGTGGTCGAGGCCACCTCGGGCAACACCGGCATCGCCCTGGCGATGGTCGGCCCGCTGCTCGGGCACCCGGTCATCATCTTCATGCCCGAGCACATGAGCGAGGAACGTCGCCGGATGCTCGAAGCGCTCGGCGCCGCGGTGCGGCTCACGCCGAAGGCCGACGGGTTCGAAAGCGCCATCGCCCGGCGCGATTCCTTCCGCGGCCGGTCCGGCTACTTCGTCCCCGACCAGTTCGGGAACCCGGACAACACCCGCTGCCACCGCGAGACCACCGGCCGGGAGCTGATCGAGCAGCTGCGCGAGCAGGGCTGTGATCGGCTCGACTGGTTTGTGGCCGGGGTCGGCACCGGCGGCACCCTGATGGGGGTGGGCCAGGCTCTGCGGGCGGCGATGCCGGGCGTGCGCATCGCCGCGGTCGAGCCCGAGGAGTCGGCGGTGATGAGCGGGGGATGCGCGGGCGATCACGGCATCATGGGCATCGGCGATGGCTTCATCCCTGGCCTCGTCGACATGGCGAGCGTGGACGAGGTGGTGCGGGTGAGCACCGACGACGCGCACGCGGCGGCCGAGCGCATCCGCCGCGAGCACGGCTACTGCGTGGGGCGGAGCGCCGGCGCCAACACGGTCGCCGCGCGGCGCCTGATCGAGCGCGGCGGCACGGTGGCCACCGTGTGGCCCGACTGCGCCGACCGCTACGTCTCGGTGGGTCTCGAGGCGCCCTCGTCCGACGAGGTCACCTGCCCGCTCCGGAGCGCGTGCGAGACGCGCGCCCGCGCGATGCTGGGCGGCTGAGCCCGCGGCCGGGACCCGCGGACGAGCGCATGAAGATCCTCGTGCTGGGCGGCGGCGCGCAGGGGGGCGTGATCGCCGCCGACCTCGCCGCCGCGCTCCCGCGGGCGCGGATCACGGTCGCCGACCTGCGGCGGCCGGTACTCCCCGCGCTTCCCAACCTCGGCTGGCTGGAAGCGGACTGTTCCGACCCCGAGGCGATCGCCCGGCGGCTGCGGGACCACGACCTCGGTGTGGGGGCACTCCCCTCCCGCCTCGGCTTCGGCGCCATGAGGGCGGCGATCGCGGCGCGCCGCAACCTCGTGGACGTATCGTTCTCCGCCGAGGACCCGCTGGCGCTCGACGCCGAGGCGCGCGCCGCCGGCGTCACCATCGCCCCTGACTGCGGCCTCGCGCCCGGGCTGTCCAATCTGCTGCTCGGCCAGGCCGTGCGTGCGCACGGGACGCCGCGCGCGGCCACCATCATGGTGGGGGGCGTCGCCGAGGACCCCGGGCGGCCCTACGGTTACGTCGTGACCTGGTCACTCGACGATCTCATGGAGGAGTACACGCGCCCGGCGCGCATCGTCCGCAGCGGCCGCGAGACGACCGTCCCGGTGTTCAGCGGGCTCGAGCGCGTGACGGTGGACGGCGTCGGCGAGATGGAGGCCTTCTACAGCGACGGCCTGCGCACCCTGATCCACACCCTGCCGGGCGTGCGCGAGATGGGCGAGATGACGCTGCGCTGGCCCGGGCACGTCGAGGCGATCCGGCCCCTGTTGCGCGCCGGCACGCTGCGCGAGGAGCTGGTCCAGCGCTGCACGCTCGACCCGCCGCGCGACCTGGTGGCGCTGGTCGTGCGCACGTGGTGGGAGACAGGCGGCGAGGAGGTCACGATGGTGGACCGCTACGACCCCGCGACCGGACTCACGGCGATGGCGCGCACGACCGCGCTCACCACCGCGGCGGTCGCCCGGCTCGCCGCCACCGGCGGACTGGGGGACGCCGGCGTGCGCCCGCTGGAGCGGATCGCCGGCGACGAGGGGGCGTGCCGGTTCGTGCTCGATGCCATGGCGGAGCGCGGGGTGCGGTTCGCGCGCAAGCCGACGACGCACCGTGCGCCGGCGGGCTGACGATGCTGCTCCCGTGTTTCGGTTGACCTCGACCCCCCGCTCGTCATAGCTTCCCGCCGTCGGCTCCCGAGGCCCCACCCCGGGAGCCGTTCGCAGCTCCGACCCCGCGTGGAGCCGCCGATCATCGCCCCTGCTCCCGCGCGCAGCTTCCCGCCCCCGCGCGGAGCCGTCATGCTCGCGCACGTGCGGAGCGCCGCCCTGTGGGGGCTCGAAGCGTTCCCGGTGGAATGCGAAGTGGACGTCGGCCCGGGTCTGCCGGGATTCGTGCTGGTGGGCTTCGCCGATCCCGCGGCGCGCGAGGTGCGCGAACGGGTGTGGCCGGCGCTCCGCAACGCCGGGTTCCTGCCGCCCGACCGCAAGGTCACGGTCAACCTCGCCCCCGCCTGGCGCCGCAAGGAGGGTGCGTCCTGCGATCTCGCGGTGGCGCTCGGGGTACTGGCCGCCACCTCCCAGGTGCCGCCCGAGCGGCTGGCGCGCGCGGCGGCGATCGGCGAGCTGGCGCTCGACGGGCGGTTGCGCGGCGTGCGCGGCACGCTCGGTCTCGCCGAGGCCGCGTGGCGCGCCGGAGCGACCATCCTGCTCTGCGCCGCCGACTCCGCCCCCGAAGCGGCGCTGGTGGAGGCGCTGGCCGTCCACCCGGTCGCGACACTCAATCAGGCCGCCGAGTGGCTGCGCGGCGGCGAGCTGCCGGCGCAGGCGCCCGCGCCGCCGGAGGACGGGCCGGCGGAGGTCGCCGACCTCGCCGAGGTGCGCGGGCAGGCGGTGGCGCGCCGCGCGCTCGAGATCGCGGCGGCCGGCGGTCATCACCTGTACATGGTGGGACCGCCCGGCGCGGGCAAATCGATGCTCGCGCGCCGGCTCCCGGGCATCCTGCCGCCGCTCACGCCCGCGGAGGCGCTCTCCGTGACGCGACTGCATTCGGCCGCGGGCTCGCGCCCGCCCGGGCGCGGGCTCATGGTGCGGCGTCCGTTCCGCTCGCCGCACCATTCCGTCACGCCCGCGGGGCTCATCGGCGGCAGCAGCCCGCCGCGGCCCGGCGAGCTCTCGCTCGCGCACCACGGCGTCCTGTTCCTGGACGAGCTGTCGCTCTACGCACGGCCCCTGCTCGACGCCCTGCGCGAGCCTCTCGAGACCGGGGTGGTGCACCTCGCGCGCGCGAGCGGCCGCGTGGAGTATCCGGCGCGGGCGCTCCTGGTGGGCGCCAGCAACCCGTGCCGATGCGGCTGGCTGGGGCACCCCCGCCGCCCGTGCCGCTGCACGCCGACCGAGATCGTGCAGTACGCCGCACGGGTCTCGGGACCGGTGCTCGACCGGCTGGATCTCCAGATCGAAGTGCCGGCGCTGACCTCGGACGAGATCACCACCGCGCGGCCCAGCGAGGCGAGCGCGGCGGTGCGCGAGCGGGTGGACGCCGCCCGAGCGCGGCAATACGAGCGGGGTATGCTCAACGGCCTCCTCCCGCCCTCCGGCGTGAGGCGGTTCTGCGACCTCGACGCAGCCGGGCGGCGGTTGGTCGCCGACGCCGTGGACCGCGGCGGCATCTCGGCGCGGGCGGTGCACCGGGCGCTGCGCGTGGCCCGCACGATCGCCGACCTGGCGGAGAACGAGCGTGTCGAGGTCGCGTACCTGGCCGAGGCGCTGCAGTACCAGGCGTACGAGCGTTCCCGGCTCGCGCCGCGGTGACCGGGCCGCCGCGGGCAGGACTGCTGCGGGCGTGGCGCGGGGCGATGCGCTAAGGTCCGCGCGACCCGGACCCTCAGGCGCCGGCGCCCGCCGCCCCCGAGGCGCCGGCGCCCGGACTTCCGCCCGCGATCACGAGGAGCGCTCCCGTGCCTCACGACCCCCTCGCCCCGGAATCCATCGTCGCCCTCGCCGGCGAGCTGATCCGCATCCCCTCGGTCAATCCCGCCATCGCCCCCGACGAAGCGCACGGCGAGCGCGCCGTCGCCACCTTCGCCTGCGAGTGGCTGGCCGCACGCGGCGTCAAAGCCTGGCTGGAGGAAGCCGCCCCCGGGCGCCCGAACGCGGTCGCCGAGGTCACGGGCGAGCCCGGGCCGACGCTGGTGCTCTGCGCCCACCTCGACACCGTGGGCACCGCCGGCATGACCATCCCGCCGTTCGAGCCGCGGGTGCGCGACGGCCGGCTCTACGGGCGCGGGAGCTACGACATGAAGGGCGCGGCGGCGGCGGTGATGTCGGCGGCCGCGGCACTGAGACAGTCGAGCTTCCGCGGCCGGCTGCTGCTGGCGCTGGTGGCGGATGAGGAGCACGCGAGCCTCGGCGCGGCCGACTTCGTCCGGCGCCACCCGGCCGACGGCTGCATCCTGACCGAGGCGAGCGCGGGGGCGCTGGTGCTTGCCCACAAGGGGTTCGTGTGGGCGGAGTTCGTCACCCGCGGACGCGCCGCTCACGGCAGCCGTTGGGACCTCGGCGTGAGCGCCATCGGCCGCATGGGCCGCATCATCGCCGCACTCGAGCGCTTCGACCAGGAGACGCTGCGCGCGCGCGTCCACGAGCTGGTCGGGCCCGCATCGATGCACTGCGCGCTCGTCCAGGGCGGGACCGGCCTGTCGACCTACGCACCCGAGTGCCGGCTCAAGCTCGAGCGGCGCACCCTCCCGGGCGAGACCCCCGCGCAGGTGATGGACGAGCTGCGGGCCGTGGTACGCGCGATCGGCGAGGAGGCCGAGATCACGATGCTTCTCGATCGCCCGCCGCTCACCTGCGCACGCGACACGGGCATCGCCCGGTGCGTGCGCGACGCCGCCACGGTCGTCACCGGCGCACCGCCCGCCGAGCGCGGCGTCGCCTACTGGATGGACGCCGCGCTCTTTGCGGGCGCCGGCATCCCGACCGTGGACTACGGCCCCGACGGCGCCGGGGCCCACGAGGCGGTGGAGTGGGTCGACGTCGTGTCCCTCGTCACCTGCGCGCGCGTGCTCGCGGAGTGCGGACGCGGCTTCGCGCGTTACGCGTCCGAGGCCTAGCGGCGCCCGGCGCCGGCTGCGGCCAGAGCGCCCACGCCACCGCGGAGCCCGCGTACCTGGTGCTCAGACCCTGGGTGCGGGGTGGCTGGGCCGCCGGATCAATGCCGGTGTCCGTTCCTCTTCTTGTGGCGGTGTCCCCAGTCGCTGTTGCCGGGACCGGGCGTCGGTACGGTCAGCGTGACCGTGGTGTCAGGAGCCTGGAGCAGCGGAGCGCCGATGACGATGCCGCCGCCGAAGCCGGCGTCCGCGATCTCTTCCACGGGGTCCGGGGGCTCGGCGCCGAAGCTCGTGGCCACGCGGTCATCGCCGGCGGGGAAGGGATCCTGGGGGTGTTCATGTTCGCTCTCCTGGTGGGTGGGACCCGATCGCCGTTGCCCCCTCCACAGCGCAAGCGCCGTTCCCGCCGTCGCCGCGCCGCGCGCGGTCCCGCGGACCCGGATGCCGACCGACCGGGAGGCGCCGAGGCGACCCGTCCAGGCAGGGAAAGCCGGAACGCGCCCCCGACCGTCGCTCAGACGTCCAGCACCAGCCGACAGCGGCAACCCCCGGGCGTGAGGTCCAGCTCAAGGTCGTGGTGCGAGACCGCCTTGATCTCGCGCAGGAACACCTGCCGCCGCGGATCGCGCCGCGGGCCCGAGAGCGTGGCCTCGAGCCCCTGCGGGCCGACCCGGGTGACCCGCGCGTCCGTCCACACCGCCCCGCGCACCTCGGCCTCGAGCAGTGCGGCGTTGCACAGGTCCACCAGCAGGTCTCCCGGGTCCGCCGCGCTGAGGGCGAGGTGTACCTCGACCTCGGGCACGTGCCCGGGCGCCTCCGCCACCTGCGCCAGCACCCCGAGTACCGCGAGCGCGTAGAGACGCTCCGGGCTCCCGGCCCATGCCTCCAGGCCGAGGTCGCCAGTGTGGTCGAAGGTGCGGAAGCCCTCATCCATCGGACTGCACTCTACGCCCGGCCGGGGGCGCGCTCACAGCAGCTGGCGGGTGCGGAAGCTCACCGAACCGCGGCTCGCCACGATGACGTGATCGAGCACGCCGATTCCGACCAGCTCCCCCACCTCCACCAGGCGCCGCGTGATCGAGAGATCCTCCTCGCTGGGCTCGGGGTCGCCGCTCGGGTGGTTGTGGACCAGCACCACGCTGGCGGCGGAGTGGAGGATCGCCGGCAGGAACACCTCGCGCGGGTGGACGATGGAGGCGTTGAGGCTGCCGATCGAGACCGTCTCGCGGCACTGGAGTTCGTGCCGCGCGTTGAGCAGCAAGACCACGAAGTGCTCGCGCCGGGCGCGGGCCAGGTCCCGCACCTGCGCGAGCACGTCGTCGGGTCCGCGGATCGCGGGCGCCGCCGTCCCGCAGTCCGCGGCGCGACGGCCCATCTCGAAGGCCGCGCTCAGCGCCGCCGCCCGCGCCACGCCGATCCCGCGGACGCGCAGCCAGCGCGCCAGCGGCCAGGCGGCGAGCTCGCTCGGCCGGCGGCGGGCCAGCGCCTGCGCCACCCGGAGCGCGCTGCGTCCGGGGGTGCCCGAGCCCAGCAGCAGCGCCAGGAGCTCCACCTCGGTCAGCGCCGCGACGCCGCGCGCGCACAGCTTCTCGCGCGGCCGCAGCGCCCGCGCGGGCGGCGTGGCGGTCGGCGACGGCGACGCCGCGGGCGCGGCGGAGGCGGGCTCGAGGCGTAGCGACGGTCGGCTCACGGCCGGATAAACTCTCCCCTTCCGGTGCAACGGGGCCTCGGGGATAATCTGCGACTGTCACTGGCTGCCGGGCCCGCGATCGTGGGCCATCGTCCGCTCTCGGAGGTCCACTGCATGCGTCGTGCCGTCGCTGTCCTTCTCCTGATCGCCGCGCTTCCGCTGTCCGCCCTCGCCGCCAAGCCCGAAGGCCCGGTGGACGCCATGACGATGATCGACTTCCGGCGCGGCCCGCACTTCAAGGTCGGCGACTGGGTGAAGTACCACACCCACGGGAACAGTGAACAGGGATTCAAGACTGACTACACCGTGACCGTGCTGATCGCCGGCGAGGAGCTGTGGTGGGGCGAGGAATGCTTCTGGGTCGAGAGCCAGACCTCGTACTCCGGCCGGAGCCCCGAGCTCGCCGCCTCGCTTCTCTCCTACGCGGTGTTCCAGGACTCGCTGCCGGCCCGGCACTTCCAGCGGTACATCCGCAAGTACATCGACGGATTCGACGAGCAGGGGGTTCCGGTCCAGCAACTGTTCCAGCGCGCGCCCTCCGAGCTCATCATTCGCGGTTACGGCGAGTACGAGCCCTATCGTCAGAGGGACACGCTGGGCGTCGAGCAGGTCGAGGTGCCGAAGGGGACCTTCGACGCGCTGCGCGAGATCCAGCGTTTCCGCGAGTACACGACCCAACAGGACGGCGACAGCACCGTCTACTTCGAGCGGACCGAAGACTACACGCACTGGTGGTCGGACACGATCCCCATCACCAGCCTGGTGCGCGTGGACCAGGAGGACACGCAGCGCCGCCGGGTGTGGATGATCGGCGAATCCCAGGACGCGCCGCTGCGCATCGCCGAGCGCGCGATCGGGAGCACGGAGCTGGTGGACTTCGGGACAGGGATGAAGCCACGGTTAGTACCCGAGCGTTTCCAGCGCCCGCTCAGCGAGCAGCGGGCGCCGCGCCCGAAGCGTCCCCCGCCGCCGGCGGCACGCAAGGCGACCGGCACGCGCGGCTGAGGTCCGCCTCCCCCGCGCGGACGGGCAAGCGCGCGGCCGCGGCGACGGCCGGCGCTGGCGCGTCGACGGGGTCGACCGGCGGGGCGAGCCTATTCAAACAGTCCGCGCGCGAACGCCTCGGGATCGAATGGCTCCCAGTCGTCGAGGCCCTCGCCGAGGCCGACCATGCTGATCGGCAGGCCGAGTTCGTCGGCGATCGCCAGCACGGCGCCCCCGCGTGCCGTGCCGTCCAGCTTGTTGACCGCGAGACTGGTGACCGGCAGCTGGCGCTGGAACTCGCGCGCCTGGGCGATCCCGTTCTGCCCCAGCGTGGCGTCGAGCACCAGCAGCGTGTGGTGGGGCGCTCCGGGCACCAGGCGCGAGCAGACGCGGGCGACCTTGACCAGCTCGGCCATCAGATTGTGCCGAGTGTGGAGCCGCCCGGCCGTATCGACCAGCACCGCCTGATGCCCACGGGCGACGCCCGCGCTCACGCCGTCGTGCGCCACGGCGGCGGGATCGGCCCCCGCCTTCGCGCGCACGAGCTCGACGCCGGCGCGCCCCGCCCACACCTCGAGCTGCTCGGCGGCGGCGGCGCGGAAGGTGTCGGCCGCGACCAGCATGGTGCGGAGGCCGTCGCGCGCGAAACCGGCGGCGAGCTTGCCGGCCAGGGTCGTCTTGCCCACCCCGTTGACACCGATGAGCAGCGCCACCCACGGCGCCTCGCCGCCGGGCGCAAAACGCGAGCGGGCCGCACCCAGCACGTCGGTCGCGCAGCGCTCGAGCGCCCCGCGCAGGTCGAGGCCGGGCTCGCGGCCCATGCGCTCGCGCGCGCGCGCGATCAGCCGCTCGGTGGTGGCGGGGCCGATGTCGGCCGCCAGCAGCGCCTCCTCGAGGCGCGCGAGCGTCTCCGCGTCCACGGCGCCCGTGAGGCCGAGGATGCCGCCCACCTGACCGCCGATGCGATCACGGGTACGCGCGAGCCCGTCCCGCAGCCGGCTCCAGAGATCCACGGTGCGCTCCTGACGCGAACTCCCGCCGGGACCCGGGGTCCCGTGCGGGAGCGCGCTCTCCCTGGCGAGGTCCCCGTCTAGCCGGCGGTCGCCTCCGCCAGCTCGGTCCGGCCGTTGGTCGCCGGCTCGCCCTCCTGGGCGTCCCACCGCACCGAGACCAGACGGGACACGCCCAGCTCCTGCATGGTGACGCCGTAGAGCCGGGTCGCCGCTTCCATCGACTTCTTGTTGTGGGTGATGACCACGAACTGGGTCCTACGGCTGAACTGCTGCAGCATGCGGATGAAGCGCTCCACGTTGGCGTCGTCGAGCGGGGCGTCCACCTCGTCGAGCAGGCAGAACGGCGATGGTTTGACCAGATAGATCGCGAACAGCAGTGCGATGGCGGTGAGTGCCCGCTCGCCGCTCGACATCAGGCTGATGCTCTGGAGATGCTTGCCGCGCGGCTTGGCGGCGATCTCGATCTCGCACTCGAGCGGATCCTCGCCGATGGTGCGCAGCTCGGCGTCGCCCCCCTCGAACAGGGTCTTGAACACGTCGCGGAAGTGACCCTGCACCTTCGCGAACGTCTCGACGAACAGCTGGCTCGCGGTGGTGTTGATCTTCTCGATCGCTTCGAGCAGCTGGGCCCTGGCGCTGGTGAGGTCGGCGCGCTGCTGGACCAGGAAGTCGTAGCGCTCCTTCTTCTTCGTGTACTCCTCGAGCGCCAGCACATTGACCGGGCCGAGCGAGCCGAGCTTTTCGCGCGCATCGCCCAGCTCGCGCTCCGCCGGCGCAGGGTCGAATCCCTCCGGCGCCGCCTCGGGCACCCACGCCTCCGGATCCATCCGGTACTCGGTGCGCAGGCGCTCGAACAGGCGCTCCAGCTCGGCATGCGCCTGCACCCGTTCGAGCTCGATCTGGTGCGTGAGCTCGGACAGCTCGGTCTGCTCGAAGCGCTTCTGACGCGCCCCCTCCTCGCCCGCCTGCAGCTCGCCCTTGAGCGCGTTGAACCGGGCCTGGAGCTCGACCACCCGCCCGCGCTGCTCGGCCTCGGAGGTCTGAAGGCCGGAAAGCCCCGACCGCAGCCCGGCCACCTCGGCCTCGATCTCGGCCACGCGGCCGCGTGCCCCCTGCTCCTCCTCGAGCCGCGCGGCGAGCGCCGCCTCCAGCTCGCGGCGCGTCTCCTCGGCGCGCGCCTTCTGCGTCTCCCACTCGCCCTGCTCGCGCGAGAGCCGCAGCAGCGATTCGCGCGCGGCGTGCGCGGCCGCGCCCGCCTCGTCGCGCCGGGCCTCGAGGGCGCGCACCACGCCGTCCAGGTCCGCGAATTGGAGCCGCGCCGCCTCGACCTGCTTCTGGAACTCCGCCAGCTCGGTCTCGGCCGCGGCCAGCGCGCGCCCCAGCGACTCCAGCTCGGTCTCGAACGCCCGCGTCTCCTCGCGCCGCTCCCCCGCCTCCTGGGTGGCCCAGCGCCGCTCGCGCTCCGCCGCCTCAAGCTCGCGCGCCAGGCCTTCGAGGGCCGCGCGGCGCGCGTCCAGCTCGCCCTGCGCGGTCCCGCGGTCGCGGGTCGCGCCGCCGCGTTGCGCCTCGATCGCCTGGCGCTCCCGCTCCTGTCCCTCGACCTGCAGCATCAGGTCGGCGAGCCGGCCGGAGAGCTCGCGGATCTCCATCTCGCGGTGGAGGAGACCGCCCGACCGGGGCGAGGCCCCCGCGCGCACACGCCCGCGCTCCCACACCTCGCCGTCGAGGCTCACGAACCGGAGCCCGCCCTCGGATCGCGCGGCCATGCGCGCGGCGGCGGCGTGATCCTCGACCACCACCACGGCGCCGAGCAGGCGCTCGACCAGCGGCCGGCAATCATCCGGACAGCGGACCAGGTCGGAGGCGCGGCCCACCACGCCCGCGCCGGAGGGGATCGGCGGCGGCGTGCCGCCGGCGATGGTCGAGAGGTCCACCAGCGTGGCGCGTCCGCCGGCCAGCCCGCGCAGCCGTTCGACGCCGGCCGCGAGCGCCCCGTCATCCCTGGCCAGCACGAACGCCGACGCCTCGCCGAGCGATGCTTCGAGGGCCCCGAGGTAGCGCACCGGCACCTCGAGCACGTCGGCCACCATCCCGAGCAGGCCCGGGACGCGTCCGCCCTCTTCGAGCAGGCCCTTCACCCCCTCCGAGACACCCTCGTAGTTGCGCTTGAGCTCGAGCAGCGTGTTCAGGCGTGATTCGGCCGCCGCAGCGTCCTGCCGGAGGCGCGAGAGCGCCGCCTCGGCCTCCTGGGCGCGGGCCGCCAGGGTGCCGATCGCCTGCTCGGTCTCGGCCACCATGCGGCGGGCCTCGTCCACCTCGAGCTCGAGCCCCTGGCGTCGATCCTGGCCGCCCGCGTGTGTCGTGGCGAGCGCGCCGAGCCGTGACTCCAGCTCCCGCACCCGCATCTCCGCCGCGTCGCGGCGCTCGCGCAGCGAGATCTGGCGCTCGCGGATCCGCTCGCACGCGCTTCGGCGTTCGGCCTCGGTCGAGAACAGGTCGAGCGAGAGCTGCTGGTGGGTCGCCGCGACGGTCCGGCGCTGGCGCAGCTCGGCCTCGACCGCGGCGAGCGCCGCCTCGGCGGCTTCCATCCCGCCGTGCGCGCCGTCGCGCGCGGCGCGCATCTCGTCGAGCCGGGACGTTGCCTCGCTCTCGCGTGCGGTCACCTCGACCAGGCGCTCGCGCATGCGCGCCGCCTCGGCCGCAGCCTCGTCGGCGCGGCCGCCCAGCCCTTCGGCGCGCTCGCCGAGCAGCACCACCTGGTGCTCGGCCTGGCTGCGCGCCTCCTCGCGGTCACGCAGGGCCGACTGGTCGAACGAGAGCTCGCGCTCGCATTCCAGCAGCACCAGCTTCTGGTCGTTGAGCGTCGCCTCGAGCGCGGCGAGCGCGGCGGTCACGCCCTCGCGGCGCACCGCCTCCTCCTGCCAGCGCTCGCGTGCCTCGGACTCGCGCTGGCGCAGCGCGGCGACCCGGCCGGCGGTCAGCAGCAGGTCGAGCCGCTGGACCTCGTCCCGGAGCCGCTGGTAGCGGCGGGCCTTGCCCACCTGGCGCGCCAGCGAGCGCAGCTCGCGCTCGATCTCGAACACGATGTCGTTGAGCCGGGTGAGATCGCCCTCGGTGGCGTCGAGCTTGGAGAGCGCCTCCCGCTTGCGGGCCTTGTACTTGGTGATGCCGGCCGCCTCCTCGAACAGGAAGCGGCGGTGCCCCGAGTTGTCCGAGAGCACGTGGTCCACCATCGACCGCTCAATCACCGAGTAGGCATGGCTGCCCATCCCGGTGTCGAAGAACAGGTCACGGATGTCCCTGAGACGGCACGGGGTCTTGTTGAGGAAATACTCGGAGAGGCCGGAGCGGAACACGCGCCGCGAGATGGTCACCTCGCTGAACTCGGTGGGCAGGATGCCGCGGTCGTTCTTGAAGGTGAGGTGGACCTCGGCGAGGCCCAGCGGCTTGCGGCCGGGGGCGCCGTTGAAGATGACGTCCTCCATCGAGTCGCCGCGCAGCAGCTTGGCGCTCTGCTCGCCCATGACCCAGCGGACGGCGTCGGAGACGTTGGTCTTGCCGCAGCCGTTCGGGCCGATGACGCCGGTGATGCCGTCGCCGAAGGTGAGCTCGGTCTTGTCGACGAACGACTTGAAGCCCTGGAGTTCGAGCTTGTAGAGGAACATCCCTGTTCACCTCTCCGAAGGCGCCGTCCCGGATCCCCGGGTGGCGGATGGCGGCCAGGGGGCTCGTCCGAGCGCGTCGGCCACGTCGAGCAGCTCGTCGTCGTGGATGGTGCGCACGTCCATCCTGAACTTCCCTGTCCGGATGTAACCGATCACCGGCGGGTCCGCGGCGCGGGCCCAGCGGTCCAGCTCGTCCGCGGTACGCTCGGGGTGCTCGACCGCGACCACCCACCCGGGCAGCCGCTGGAGGGGCAGCGCCCCGCCTCCGACCTCGCCCGAACCACGCTCGACGCCCACGCGCAGCTGCGGCACGCGCAGCCGAATCGCGTCGGCCAGCGATCGCGCCCGCTGCTCGAGCACCTCCGCGGCCAGACCCAGCATCGCCAGCGCGGGGACCTCCCGCGCGGCGCGCACCGGATCGCTGTACGCCGGAAGCGTGGCCTCCAACGCCGCGAGGGTCAGCTTGTCCACGCGGAGCGCCCGCGCCAGAGGATCCTTGCGCAGGCGTTCGACCAGGCGTCGCCGGCCCAGGATGAGACCGGCCTGTGTGGCCCCCAGCAGCTTGTCGCCCGAGAAGGTAACGACGTCGCACCCGGCGGTCAAACTTTCTCTTACGGTGGGCTCGCGCTCGACGCCCAGCACGCCGAGGTCGGTGAGCGCGCCGCTGCCCAGGTCCTCGAGCAGCGGGACGCGGCGGCGGCGGGCCAGCCGCGCGAGCTCCTCCAGCGTCGGGCGGGTGGTGAACCCCGTGACGCGGAAGTTGCTCGGGTGCACGCGCAGGATGGCGCCGACCTCCTTCGCGTGGCGGTCGAGCGCCCGCTCGTAATCCCGCAGGTGGGTGCGGTTGGTAGTGCCAACCTCGAGCAGGCTGGCGCCGCTCTTCTCGAGGATCTCCGGGATGCGGAACGAGCCGCCGATCTCGACCAGCTCGCCGCGGGAGACCACGACCTTGCGGCCCGCGGCCAGCGCCGAGAGCGCGAGCAGCACGGCCGCGGCGCCGTTGTTGACCACCAGCGCCGCCTCGGCGCCGGTGAGCCTCGTGAGCCAGCGCTCCACCCCCACGCCCCGCTCCCCCCGGCGACCGGTCGCGAGGTCGAACTCGAGGCTGCAATAGCCCCGCGCCACCTCCGCGACCGCCTGCCGGGCGGGGCCGCTGAGCGGGGCGCGCCCGAGATTGGTGTGGAGGACGACGCCGGTGGCGTTGATCACGCGGCGCAGGAGCGGCCGGTGGGCGGCCGCGGCGCGGGCCGCGGCGGCCGCGGCCAGCGTCTGGGGGGCGGGTGGGGCGCCGCCGCGCCTCAGGCGGCCGCGCTGCTCGGCCAGTTCGGCCCGCACCGCCTCGACCACCAGCAGGCGGGGCAGCCGGTCCAGGGCCCCGGCCAGGGCCGGGTGCCGGAGCAGTGTCTCGACCGCCGGCAGGGCACGCAGGTTCCCGGAGCGGGGGGGCATGGGCCGGGATTGTAGCGGGACGCGGCGGGGGGCGCGAGGGCTTCGAGCGGCCAGGCACTTGGAGCGGCCAGGTCTACCCTGGAAGGAGGGGCGGGGCGTGGCCTTCGATCCCCGCCTCCAGCTCCTCCGCGATCACCCGCTAGCCGTCAACCTCGAAACCGCGGGCCTCGATCCCCTCGCGACCGGACAAGGCCGCCAGCAACGCCTCCCGGATGCCCCCCCAGCGAGCCTGGGCTGCCGATAGGGCCAGTGTGACGGCAGAAGCGGCACGACGGACCGTCGGGCAGGGGGAGGCCAAATCAGAGAGGGCTCGCAGCACGCACCGGGTGCGCGTGCTCGGCCATGCATTCACACCGTAGCGAAGGAGATGCTCAGCAGCTCGGAGCCTGCCTCGCTGTGTTCGAGACGATCAGTGACCACCCGCAGCACGAGGGCTTTGGCGCGCGCGGTCGCTTCCTGGGGCGTCGAGCCGTAGGTCATGACACCGGGAAGTTCGGTGACCTCGGCGATCCATCGCCTGTGCTGCTCCTGTTCCAGTTCCAGGGTGAGTGTCATCGACGCCCTCATGACGGGGGCGGATCTCCGCGGCGGCGAGCAGGCCAGGGGATCGACACCAGACACCGCGGACCTCGATGTCTGGCGGGCATGGGAGAGCGCTCCGCGGCACGCGCCAGGCGAGGAGTCAGCGGCCGTCGTGATCCTCCAGCACAGCTACCCGGCGCGCGGGACGCGTCGGGTGAGTGGGCAGGGGGGAACCCGGCCCGTTCGATGGGTGGTCGGAAGCTGCGTCGGCGCCGGGCGAAGAAGCCGGAGGACGGTCCAGCCGTTCGCGGGGGCGGGATGCGGTGCGAGGAGAGGCCCGGCGCGAGAGACCGCTCAGCTGCGGTTGCGAGCCTTCTTGTTGGCGGTGTGCCGCTGCCACCAGAAGAAACCGAACAGAGCGACGGCGCCCCACAGCACGATCTGCATCATCATCTCGACTCACCTCCCTTGTGTCACCCGCCCTCACGGGACGGGAGTGCGCGTCCTACCCCACCTCGCGGACCGACTAACGGTCGGCCGAGAGGGCCTTCAACAGCTGGATGCCCGCCGGCCCGAGGATGATGACCAGCAGGGCGGGGAAGATCAGGAACACCAGCGGGAAGGCAAGCTTGATGCTCGCCTTGCGCGCAAGCTGCTCGGCGCGCTGCCGCCGGCGGGTGCGCATGGACTCGGCGTGCGCGCGCAGCGACTGGGCGACGCTGGTGCCGAGACGGTCGGTCTGGATCAGCATGGCGACCAGCGCGTAGACGTCCTCGACGCCGGTGCGCTCGGCCAGGTTCCTCAGCGCGTCGATGCGCGACACGCCGGTCTGCATCTCCTGGTTGACCAGCGCCAGCTCATCGGAGAGCTGGTGGCTCGCCAGCCGGATCTCGACGCCCACGCGCTGCAGGGCGGCGCCCAGGCCGAGGCCGGCCTCGACGCACACGACCATCAGGTCGAGCGCGTCCGGCAGGGCCGCGAGGATATCGCCGTGCCGCTGGCGCTGCTTGATGGCGATGAAGAGGGTGGGCACGTAGAAGCCGACGAACGCCGACACCACCGACACCATCATCACGTTGCCGAGCGGCCGGGCGGTCGCGTAGCCGAAGGCGATCCAGGCGACCGGGAGCGCGACCGCCATCACGATCTTGCTGCCCATGAAGATGAGCGGGGTGTCCGCGCGCCGGTAGCCGGCCCGAACGAGGCCGGTGCGCAGCGCGTCGGTACCGTCCGTGGCCGGCAGGAAACCGCCCAGCTGCGCGATCAGCTTGAGCAGCAGCGGCGGGCGGCGGCCGTAGGTCACCGAGGCGGTGCTGTTGTGCAGCATGCGCAGCTCGCGGAGCCTCAGCGCCACCGGGTTCCGCTCGGTCACCGCGGTCGTGTAGAAGGCGAACGCGGCCATCGCCACCGCCGCGAAGATCAGGACACTCATCAGGATCAGGAGCATGGTCACACCTTGATGTTGACGATCTTGCGGATGATGAGTGCGCCCGTGAGCTGCATGAAGCCGGCGAACCACAACGCGGCGCGACCGGATTCACTCGCGATCATGGGCCGGAAGTACTCGGGGGTCATGATGAACATGAAGAGGCCGATGCCGACCGGCAGGCACAGCAGGATGCCACCCGTCAGCCGGCCCTGTGCGGTGAAGGTCGCGATGTCGCCCAGGATGCGGAACCGGTCGCGGATCAGCTTCGAGGTGTTCTCGAGGATCTCGGCCAGGTTGCCACCGGTCTCGCGCTGCAGCACGACCGCGGTCACGAAGAAGCGCAGGTCGAGCGAGTCCACGCGGCGGGTGAGGTTGACCAGCGACTCGCGGAAGTCGAGCCCCAGCGACTGCTCCTCGACCGTCACGGCGAACTCGCCGCGCACCGGCTCGGGCGACTCCTCGGCCACGATCTGCAGCGCGGCCGAGAACGAGAGGCCGGCACGCAGCGCGCTCACCAGGAGGTCCAGCGAGTCCGGGAACTCCTGCGCGAACGCATTCATGCGCTGGTGCTTGCGGTAGGCGACATAGAAGTACGGGAGCGGGGCGGCCAGCGCCATGAACAGGAGGGCCGGCGGCACGCGATGGAAGGCGATGACCCCGAAGAAGTAGCCGGCCATCCCGAACGAGGCGATCAGCAGCACCAGCACACCGACGCGCATCGTCATGCCGGCCCGGTACAGCAGCATCTCGAGCCGCTGCGCGAGGTTCACCCGCCGCAGCAGCCCGTCCAGCCAGGGGATGGCGCTGTAGCGGGCGTCGCGCTCGACCTCGAGCCTGGGGAGCTCGCGGGTCTTGTTCGCGAGGTCGCGCAGGCGCGCCTGCAGCACACGCGCCCCCTCGCCGCTCCGGTGGACGACCAGGCCCACCGTGGCCACGACCACGGCCAGGAAGATGAGGATGCTGAACGCGAGAAACAAGGATCCCTCCTAGGACCGGCGGCCGCGCTCGAAGATCTCGGACGGCAGATCCACGCCGGCCAGGCGGATGCGCTCACTGCACTTGGGGACGAGCCCCGTGGCTTCGAAGTACCCGTTGTAATGACCTTCGGAGTCGACGCCGGTCGGGACGAAGCGGAAGATCTCCTGCATCGTCACGACGTTCCCCTCCATGCCGAGCAGCTCCTGCACCGAGAGGATGCGCCGCGTCCCGTCGCTGAGGCGCGACACGTGCACGATCAGCTCCAGCGCCGAGGCGATCTGCTCGCGGATCGCGCGGTCGGGCAGGGTGTGCCCGGCCATCAGCACCAGGTTCTCCATGCGGTGGAGCGCGTCGCGCGGACCGTTCGAGTGGATGGTGGTCATCGAGCCGTCGTGGCCGGTGTTCATGGCCTGCAGCATGTCCAGGACCTCGTCGCCGCGCACCTCGCCCACGACGATGCGGTCGGGACGCATGCGCAGCGCGTTGCGGACCAGGTCGCGCTGCGTGATCTGGCCCCGGCCCTCGATGTTCGGCGGCCGGGTCTCGAGCCGCACCACGTGCGGCTGCTGGAGCTGGAGCTCGGCCGAGTCCTCGATCGTGACGATGCGCTCCTCCGAGGGGATGTAGCGCGAGAGGATGTTGAGCAGCGTCGTCTTGCCCGAACCGGTGCCGCCGGTGACCAGCAAGTTGAGCCGGGCGCGGACCGCCCCGGTGACCAGCTGGGCCAGCTCGGGGGTCAGGCTGCCGAGACCGAGCAGGTCGTCGATCGAGAGCGCGCGGCGGCGGAAGCGGCGGATCGAGAGGATCGGGCCGTCCAGCGCGGCGGGCGGGATGATGGCGTTGACACGCGAGCCGTCCGGCAGGCGCGCGTCCACCAGCGGCGTCGACTCGTCGATGCGGCGGCCGACCCGCGAGATGATGCGGTCGATGACATGGCGCAGGTGCGCCTCGTCGCGGAACGTCACGTTCGTCATCTCGAGCTTGCCCAGCCGCTCGATGTAGACCTGGCGGTGGGTGTTGACCAGGATGTCGCTGACCTCCTCGTCCAGGAGCAGCGGCGTGATGGGCCCCAGGTCGAAGGTGTCGTGGAGCAGCTCGGTGATGAGCTTCTCCTCGTCGCCGCGCGTCAGCCGGATCTCGGCCTCGACCAGCATCCGGCGCGCGAGGTGCTCGACCTGGGCGCGTCGCTGGTTCTCGTCGAGCCCTTCCAGCATGGCCAGGTCGAGCTTGGCGATCAGCTCGCGGTGGAGCTGCTTCTTGATGACCTGGTAGCGGTCCGGCTCGGCCTCGGCCGGACGCACCGTCAGCAGCGGCGCCTGGGACGGCGCGGCGCCGTTCCCGCGCCCGAGACGATGACGGAGGTTCATGGTCGTCTACCCCTTTCCGAACAGCCGCAGGCGGCCGGGACGCTTGACCGAGACGGTCTCGACCGGCTCCTCGACGCTTTCCGACGGGACCAGCTTGCGGGCGAGGGCATTGATGTCGCGCCCTGCCCTGGATTCGTTGTGCTCGCCGCACAGCGGCTTGCCCACGTTGATGGCCATGCTGACCGCCGCGTAGTCGTTCGAGATGCTGCCGAACACCGGCATGCCGAGCGTCTCCTCGATCTGGGCGACCGAGATGGCGCTCTGCTCGCCGCGCCGGTTGACCACCAGGCGCACGCGGTCGGGCGACACCAGGAAGTTGAGCTTCTGGAAGATCTCGAGCGAGCGGCGCGCCGCCCGCACCGACGGGATGCTGGGCTCGGTCATCAGCAGGATGGTGCTCGAGCGGTCGAAGATCTCGAGCGTGATCTCGTTGAAGACGTGCGGGGCGTCCACCACCACCAGATCGAAGGTCGAGTGGAGGATGTCGAGCACGCTGGCGACCTGGTCCGGCGTCACGCCGTCCACCCGGTCGAGGTGCTCGGGCTGCGACAGCACGTGCAGCCCCGAGGGGTGCTTCATCAGGGCGTCGTGGACGCTGGCCGAGTCGATGCGCGGTGCGTTGAGCACGTCACCCAGCGACTTGGTGGGCGTCAGGCCGAGCATGAAGGCCGCGTCCCCCGACTGGTAGTCGAAGTCGGCCAGCGCCACCTCGCGCGTCGTCAGGCGCTTGAGGCTGATGGCCAGATTGGTGGCGGCGGTGCTCACCCCCGAGCCGCCCTTGTTGCAGAACACGGTGATGACGCCGCGCGATGTGGCCGCGCCGCCGTTCTTCCTGGCCGCCTGACGCGCGACGCGCTCGACGGATTCGCGCAGTGCGGCCCGATCGAGCGGGCGGCGCAGCACCTCCTGGGCCCCGGCGCGCAGCGCGCGCAGGAGCGTGTCAGGATCGAACACCTCGGTGGCCAGGAAGACGGCGCAGTCCGGGTGGTCGAGCTTGTACTGGGAGGCGGCGTTCAGCGCATCCTCGACCGGCGGCGCCATGTCGAGGATCAGGATGCCCGGGCGCACCTGGTGCGCCAGCGCCAGCCCCGCGCGCATGTCGTTGCGCTCCCCGGCAATCTGAACGCCGGGCAGCGCCTCGAGGGCCATGCGCAGCTGGCCGCGCTCGTAATCGTCGCGATGGACCAGAACCACCGTCAGCATCGGGGTCACGGGCATTCCCTCGCCTACTGGATCAACCGGAGGGTGTAGACGGTGCTGTTGCAGCCACCGCCGGTGCCCGGCACCACGTCGTGGATGAACTCGGCGAGCACCGGCTGCGCCGGCCCGCCCACCGGGCGCGAACGGAGGAAGAAGGCGGCGAGCCCGGTCACGGTCACTAGTTGCTTGCCTCCTCCCGAGAGCGGCGTGATGACCGGGACGTTGACCACCCGACTGCCGTTCCCGGTGTAGTCGCTGAAACAGATGTTGCTGCGCGGGTCCGAGTCAGAGTCCCAGCGGGCCTGCAGCCCCGTGCGGGCGGCGCCGGTCATCTGCCCGGTCTCGGTCCAGATGCGCTGCCCGACCGCGACACAGCAGCCGTAGCCGTTGGTGAGCAGGCAGCGGAAGGTGTCGGCGCCCGTGGAGGGCATGCCGGCACACGCGCCCTCGTCGCAATCCGGGAAGTCGACGGCAAACCAGTTGCCCTGAGCACCGCCCCCCTGCCCCTGGAACAGGGTGTAGGGATTCGGTGCCCCGCAGCCGACCTGGAAGGTGGTCCCGCCGGTGGGTGGGATGGCTCCCATCGGCACCAGCTTCTCGCACTGCGAACAGGTCAGGTCGGCCTTGGCGGTCGCCGTGGCGCTCAAGTCGACGTTCTTGATGCCCAGCACCTGCGCGATGTGGGTGATCATCGCCCCATCGGTCGCGGCATTCCTGCGCACGGTCACCTTGACCGTGTTGGCATTGGGATCCACCAGCACGTCGCCCGCCAGCAGCGTGATCGGCTTGGGCGAGTCCACGAACGCCTCGTTGCGCAGCGCGGTCTGCTGCGCTCGAATCAGGGCGGAATCGGGCCTGACCTTGCCCGTGACCAGGTTGAGGGCCGAGGCCCCCGCCAGCGCCGCGGCATCCGCGGCGTTCTGCAGCTCGGAGCGCGTGGCCATGACCTTGGCGACGTCGATGCCGAGGGCGACGAAGCCCAGCATCATGACCATGAAGAACGCGGTCCAGATGATGATGACGCCGCGTTCGTTCCGCCGATCTGTCGTGCGAGGGGCATTCATGGGCGTTCCTATCGTGGATGTCCCGGGCCTACTTCGATGGCCGGTCGGTCGGGAGCGCCGGCAGGGACGAAGCCGCCGCCACCACCAGCTCCGGCGAGACCACCACCAGCAGGTCGTGGTCCACGTTCACGACGCGGGTGCTGGAGAAGAAGAAGCCGAGCAGCGGGATGTGTCCGAGCACCGGCACCCGCTTCACCACCCTCACCTTGTCCGTCTGCTTGAGCCCGCCGATGACCAGGTGCTCGCCGGAATTCAGGTTGACCGTCGTCGAGGCCTTGCGGCTGATGAGCGACGGCACCACGAAGCCCGCGAGCTTGAGCGGGTTGCTGAAGTCGATCTGGCTCACTTCGGGGGCCACGTTGAGCGTGATGCTGTTGTCCTCTTCGACGATCGGCATGAAGTTCAGCCGCACGCCGAACTCCTTCCACTGGATGGTGACCGTCGAGGTCCCGGCCGTGGACCCGCTCGCGATCGGAATCGCCAGCTCGCCGCCCGACAGGAACGACGCCTTCTCGCCGCTCCGCGCCATCAGCGTGGAGTTGGCGAGCGTGCGCAGGTCGCCCTTCTCCTCGAGAGCCTTCCACTTGTTCTCGAGGAACCACGTGCCCGATTTGTGGCCGTAGTGGAACAGACCATCCGTGGCGGCGCCGGCGTCCGGCGGGATGATCAGCGGCACCGTGGAGGGCGCGACCTTCGATGTGTAGAGCCCGCCCTGGAAGAAGCCGTCCTTGCCCGTGCCCTCTCCGAACCAGTCGAACCCGACCTCGCGCCTGGCCGTGTTGTTCACCTCGGCGATGCGCACGTGCAGGGCGACCTGCTTCGAGCCGTTCGGGACGAACACCTCGACGTCGTAGACCTTGAACCGCGCGCCCTCGCTGTAGACCACCAGCGTCGTGATCCCCGGCGACTTGGCGTTCACGACCACGGTCCTGGCCGAGCCGACCGCCGCGTCGGCGATCTTGGGCTCGGCGATCGCCACCGTGCGCACCTCGTCGCTGGAGGTCACCACCTCGGCGCGACCCACCGGGATCCGGATCCGGTCGCGGCCCTCCGCGAACGCGGCGCCCGCCACGACCACCAGGGCCAGGACCGCCCAGACGCTGGACCCCATCGCCGACTTCATCCTCCTTGAGAACATCGTCTCCTCCTGGTCTCGATTCTGCCGTCTCTGCATGGGGTCAGTTGTTCGTGCTGTCGGCGACGGCGGGTGTCTCGGTGACGTTGGCGCTACGGATCATGCGGACCTTGGGCGGCGGCGCCGGACGCATGGCCGCCACCGGCGCGGGCGCCGGTGCCGTCATAGCCCGGCGGGGACCCGCCGGCGTCTTGACCGCCACCTCGGTCCGGTTGCCCAGCATCTCCCGCGTGGAGAGCGAGGCGACCTTGACCACCTCCTGGTCCTCGGGATTCCTGAGCACCAGGTGGATCTTGCCTTCGTGCATGGCGAGCGCCAGCGTCTCGGCGCCATCCGGATCCACCAGGATGGTCACGCTCTGCACGGTGATCGGCTTGTTGTCCTGCTGTTCGGTCTTCTGCCCGGAGGCGAGGACCTCGATGTTCTGGAGCACGGTGCGGGTGATCGCGTCCTGGCGGCTGTTGTTGGGCTCGACGGTGACCAGCACGTCCACCCGGTCGCCGGGGAGCACGAAGCCCGACACGCCGGAGACCTGGTTCACCTCGAGGCTGGCGGCGCGCATGTTGGGACGCACCAGCATCGAGAGGCCACCGCCGCGCGAGGAGAGCTTGATCGCCGTCACCGGCTCACGGGCGCTCATGAACACCTTGGTCGTCTGGCCGACCACCGAGTCGAGGCTCGCGAAGGCGCCCTCGGGCACGCTCTCCTTCGGATAGCGCACGGTGCGGAGCATCGGGCGGTCGAGCTTGACCCCGAAGGTCAGATCGGTGGCGGTCACCACCACGTTCCGGTAGTTGGCGTTGTTCTGCGCGGCGGCCTGGCTGGCCATCGAGGTGAGGCCGTAGTACCCGACCACGGCCGCACCCACGCCCAGCAGGACCGCCACGATCATGAAGCTCTTGCCCTTGGTCGCGGTCACGGTCGCATCCTCCGTCTTACGAGGACCCCTCGTTCCGCATCACGGCCTCGCCGGTCAGCGACATGGGGTTGGTGAAGTTCGCCCCGAACAGGTTGAAGACCCCGGGGAAGATCCAGTTGAACTCCGCGGTGACGGTCACCGTGACCTGGCGCGACGCGTCGGGTCCGGTGATCGACACGCTGGTGATCGGCACATTCGCCGCACCGGCCACCTGGTTCACGCGATCGCGCACCAGCGCGCTGTCGGCGGACGAGCTGACCGCGCGCAGGCGCACGCCCTCGCGGGCGGCCTGCGCGACCACGTTCTTCACGAAGAAGGCGCGACCGAAGTCCACCGCCGCCACCGTCATCACCAGCAGCAGCGGCAGGATCAGCGTGAACTCGATGAGCGCGGTCCCGCGCTCGGCCCGGTGGCCGTCGATACCATGTCGAAATGAGCGAGCCATGTCGGAATCCTTATCGGCACTCATGGCCGGAGCCATAAGGCGATTGTTGAGCCGGCCAACACCGCCAGCGCGAAGGGGAAGCGGACCCCGGTGGTCACCGGGGGGACGCCCCCGGTGCGGGCGAGCGTCGAGGCGCCGATCAGCGCGGCGCCGATCAGCGCCTGGCGGAGCACTCTGCGGCGCAGGGCCACGATCAGCGAGATCGCCCCGCCCATCACGAGCGAGGCGAGCACGGCGATCATGGCCTGGGGCCAGGCCAGCCAGGCCCCGACGGCAGCCATCAGTTTCACGTCTCCGGCCCCCATCCAGCGGAACAGCCAGCCCGGGATCAGCAGGCCGCCAGCGAGTGCCATGCCCGCGAGCGACGCCCCGAGGCCATCGG
Source organism: Candidatus Eiseniibacteriota bacterium (assembly GCA_038068435.1). Classification (GTDB taxonomy): domain Bacteria; phylum Eisenbacteria; class RBG-16-71-46; order RBG-16-71-46; family RBG-16-71-46; genus WS-11. Next base: position 33,742 of record JBBTLZ010000113.1, read on the forward strand.
TGCCGGCGAGAGCGGTGTGTGTCGCGATTCCCAGCAGCAGCGCCGGGAAGGTGATGAGGTTCGGGATGGTCCTCGTCCGAACGTCCGCTCGGGCGGCCGCGGCCACCAGCACGATGACCGGCACGGCGACCCAGAGCGGAGCGTTCATGGACGGGGGTTCATCAGTGACGGATTACTGCGCGTCCAGCGCGTCCTTGGCCTTCTGGAACGCGCCGACCAGCGAACCCTTGATGCCGATCGGGTCGAGGATGATCGTCACGAGGGCGACCGCGGCGACGAAAGCCGCCAGAAGGCCGTACTCGATCAGGTCTTCGCCGTTCTCATCGCGCACGAAGTTACGGACGAGGTTCATCATGGTGGACTCAACTCCTCTGCAGGGGGACCTGACGATCCCGGCAAATCGCCGGGGTGGACACAAGGCCGGCGCTCTCGCGCCGACCTCACAGCAGCGGCCGGGCTCCTCCAGCGACGGGACGCCTTCCGCGTCCCGTTCGCCCTGGCCGCGGCGTGCGGTGTGTTGCCATGCATCTGCAAGAGTGCGGCCAGATCCCCGCGCTGCTCCGCCGAGCGTCCGCAAATCCACGCGCGTGAAGGCGCTGGGGTGATGCCGCTAGGTCGATGCCCCGCAACGCGCGCCGCACGCAGTCGCGCGTGTGGTGGAAACCGTCGGCAATTCCAACGGACCTCCGGGGCAAACGCCCCACGCGTCGCGTTGCACGCTGCACGATGTGCTCGTGCGCGAGGCCGGCTCTCCTCCGGATGCTTCACGCCGCCGGACCGGCGGCGATGAACGCTCACGAGCCGTGCGGGCGGGATCAGCGACGCATCAAGACGGTTCGCCGGGTGGCCGATATCACGGACGCAGGCAGTTCGCGGACCCCGCCGCCGACACGCGGCTCGTCGGGACCACGCAATTCCAGGAGATGTCGAGATGGCCATCCCCAGCGGCGCGCGCCGTGCGACCGGCGTGCGCACCACCTCGGTCGTCGCGCTTGCCCTCCTGACCGCCCCGCCGCAGCCGGCTCACGCCGAGGACGATCCGTTCTCGCTGATGCGCGAGGAGCAGACCGTCACAGGCGCCGCCAAGCGCCCGCAGCCGCTCTCCGAGACACCCTCCGCGGTCACCGTCATCACCGCCGCGGAGATCCGCGCCCACGGCTACCACACGCTGGGCGAGGCGCTGCGCTGGGTGCGCGGGGTGTTCGTGACCTACGACCGCAACTACACCTACGTCGGGGTGCGCGGGCTGCAGCGCCCGGGCGACTACAGCAACAAGGTGCTGATCACGCTCGACGGCCACTCCCTGAATGGCAACGTTTTCGGGGACGGGCTGTTCGGCAGCGAACTGGGGCTCGACATGGAGACGGTCGAGCGCATCGAGGTGGTCCGGGGACCGGGCTCGGCGCTGTACGGCACCAACGCGGTGCTCGCGGTGGTGAACGTGGTGACGCGCCGGCCCAGCCGCGAGAACGGCGTCACGGTGAGCGGCGGGACCGGTGGACGGGGTGAGGGGCGCGTGTTCGCGTCGATCGCCTCCTCGCGTCCGGGCCTCCCCGAGTGGTCCGTGAGCGGCTCGTGGCTCGACGCGCGGGGCGCCGATCTCTACTTCCCCGAGTACGACGACCCGCTCACGCACGGCGGCATGGCCGTGGACGCCGACGGCGAGCGGGCCATGAACTTCCTCGGCAACGCCGACTGGCGGGGGCTGCACCTGACCGCCAAGTTCAACGAGCGCATGAAGCGCTTCCCCACCGGGGCGTTCGCCACCAACTTCGGGGGCCGGCGCAACCGCACCTACGACGGTCACGACTTGGTCGAGCTCTCGGGGTCGCGCCAGCTGTCCCCCGCGTTCGAGCTGCACGGTCGCGCCTACTGGGACGGGGCGCGCTACCGTGGCTACTACATCTATGGTCCCGACAGCGCCACGGTCGTGAACTACGACCGCGGCGACGGCGACGTGATCGGCACCGAATGGCGCGGCCACTGGTCGCCGGCCTCCCGCCACGTCGTCACCTTCGGCGCCGTCGCCGAGCTGCACCCGCGCATCGCGCTCGAGAACTACGACCTCGACCCCTACTACCTGTACATCGCCGATCGCTCTCGATCGAGCGTCCTCGCCGGATACGTGCAGGACGAGCGCCGCTTCGGCGTCCGCACGATCCTGACCGCGGGCGCCCGGGTGGACCGCTATCCCGACTTCGAGCCGGTGCTGAGCCCGCGCCTCGACCTGGTGGTACGGGTGACACCGCGGCTCACCTGGAAGCTGCTCGCAGGCTCGGCATTTCGCGCACCGAGCCACTTCGAGACCGACTATGCGTTCGCCCCGGTGATCCTCAATCCCGTGCTCGGCCCCGAACGGGTGACGACCCTCGAGAG
>JBBTLZ010000114.1:0-1754 GCA_038068435.1 Candidatus Eiseniibacteriota bacterium
ATCTGGGAGCAGCGAGTGGGCTTCTACCTGCGGCGCGACCCCGGGGCCTCCCAGGTGGCCGAGGTGGACGGCCGGGTCGTGGGCTTCATGCTCGGCGACCTGCGCGCGGGCGAGTTCGGCCTCGAAGAGCCGAGCGGCTGGATCGAGCGCTTCGGCATCGACCCCGACCATCGCGGCCGCGACCTGGGCCGCCTGATGTTCGCGGGCCTGGTCGCCCACTTCCAGGCCGGCGGCGCGCGCACGGTGCGCACGCTGGTCGATCGGAAGGATGCGGGCGTCGCGGGGTTCCTGCGTGCGCTCGGCTTGGGCACGTCGCCGCTCGAAGCGTTCGAGATGCGGCTGGACTCGGAACCGACGGAGTCTCGATGAAGGTCGAGCCGATCGCCCTCGAGAAGAAGTACCACGGCGCGGTCGAGCACTGGCGCCGCCACAACTTCAAGGACTACGAGACGCTCCTCGACCAGTGGGAGAAGTACTTCCCGACCGACGAGCGCTTCTGCCTGTGCGCCAAGATGGAGCTCGGCACGTCCGACACGATCCAGCTCGGCGACCACAAGGGCGAGAAGAAACGGCTCGAGCCCGAGCAGCTGAGCGAGGAGGAGGCCGGGCACCTGCTCGCGATCATCCGCGCGCAGGCCTCGACCGAGTTCGGTTCCATCCAGCAGCACGCCGGCACGATCGAGCGCGCCGACGACGACCAGGACCGCTTCTGGGTGCTGCGCGTGATGGCCGAGGAGCTCCGCCACGGCTACCAGATGCTCCACCTGCTGCTGTCCAAGGACTGGAGCCACGTCTCGGGCGGCGTGACCGGCGAGCAGATGGTCGAGGAGATCCTGTCGATGCAGACGGGCAATCACGTCCTCGACGCCTTCAACCTCGACTACGACTCGTTCATCGACAACATCACCTTCGCGGCACTGGTGGACCGGGTCGGCAAGTACCAGCTGACGATGCAGAAGGTGTGCGCCTACAAACCCATGGCCGACAGCATGCCGCCGATGCTGCGCGAGGAGGCGTTCCACCTCGCCGCCGGCGTCATCCCGATGCGCCGCTGGGCGCAGCGGGCGGCACTGGGCGATCCGTTCATCACCATGACCGCGGTCCAGCACGCCATCAACAAATGGTTCCCGCGGGCACTCGAGATGTTCGGCGACGAGCGCGGCGGCGAGACGAACCTCAAGTTCGGCTTCAAGGACCTGAAGAACCGCGAGGCCCAGGACCAGTACATCGAGGAAGTGCGGAAGATGATCCGCGACGTCAACCTGCGGTTCATCCGCGCGCGCTTCCCCGGCTACTCGCCCGAGCAGGCCGAGCAGGCGCTCGAGGAGCTCGAGCGTTCGCGTGGCCTCCACCACGGCGTCCGGCACGAGGACCTGCTGCGCATGCCCGACCGCCGCTTCTTCCGCCGCAAGGGCGAGCCGGCCTTCGGCATGGTGGGTGTGGACGGCGAGACCTTCACCGATGCCGAGGAGTACCTGCGCTATCTGGCGCGCCACCTGAACGAGGGCTACGTCGCCAGCCGCGACATGAAGCACTACGCCGAAGCACTCCGCGGCGTGGCGGCCGGGACGCTCTCCGTGAAGGAGGCGATCATGAAGATGCCCAAGCTCAAGCGGGTGGGCGGCACCTGCCCCTGCTCGAAGGGCGTGCGCTGGGTCATGGAGGGCTCGGCGGCGGACCAGCCGATCTGTCGGGGTAGGCTACGCACCGACTCCCTATGACAGAGGCGGCGGCAAACGCGCTGGCCAAGTTGA
>JBBTLZ010000115.1:0-5488 GCA_038068435.1 Candidatus Eiseniibacteriota bacterium
GAGCGTCCACCGCAATTGCGCCTCGGGGATGGAGGCGGTGGCGGATGCCGCGTACCGCATCCAGGCCGGCGCAGCGCGGATCGTGCTCGCGGGCGGCATGGAGTCGATGAGCCAGATGCCGCTCCTCTACACCGCCGAGTACGGCGAGTGGCTCGAAGGGCTGATGCGGGCGAAGACGCCGGCGCAGAAGCTGGGTGCGCTCACGCGCTTCAAGCCACGCATGCTGCGGCCGCGCATCGCCCTCGTCGAGGGGCTCACCGACCACGTGTGCGGCCTCAACATGGGGCAGACCGCCGAGGTGCTCTCGCGCGAGTTCCGGATCGACCGGCGGCGGCAGGACGAGTTCGCGCTCGCGAGCCACCAGCGCGCGGTCGCCGCGCGCGAGCGGCTGCGCGAGGAGATCGTGCCGGTATTCCCGGCGCCGGGCTACGAGATGGTGCGCGACGACGTGGGTCCGCGGGAAGGCCAGACGCTGGAAGCGCTCGGCAGGCTCAAGCCGTATTTCGATCGCCGCAACGGCACGGTGACCGTCGGCAACGCCTGTCAGGTCACCGACGGCGCGGTGGTACTGCTGATCGCGGACCAGGCGACCGCCGAGCGCTGGCCGTCGCCGCCGCTGGGGCGCATCCGCAGCTTCGCCTTCGCCGGCCTTTCGCCGCGGCGGATGGGACTCGGGCCGGTGTTCGCGGCCGCCCGTGCGCTGCAGGGCGCGGGACTCGAGCTCGAGGATTGCGAGCTGTTCGAGATCAACGAGGCGTTCGCGGCTCAGGTGCTGGCGTGCCGCGAGGCCGCGACGTCGGATGCCTTCGCCCGCGTCGAGCTGGGCCGCACACGGGCGCTGGGCGAGTTCCCGCTCGAGCGGCTGAACGTGAACGGCGGCGCCATCGCCCTCGGCCACCCGGTCGGCGCGAGTGGGGCCCGGCTGCTGCTCACGCTGCTGATGGAGATGCGGCGCCGGCGGCTCAAGCGCGGGCTCGCCTCGCTGTGCGTGGGTGGCGGGCAGGGTGCGGCGTTCGTGCTGGAGCGCGACTGATGCCGGTCTTCCGGGTCGAGATGCAGGCGCGCGGCATCGCCCACCTGGTGATGGACCACCCGGCGCGCAAGGTGAACGTGCTCGACGCCGAGGCGATCGCCGACCTCGAGCAGGCGGTCGCCGGGCTGGAGCGGACCGACGGCCTGCGCGGCGTGGTGCTGCTGAGCGGCAAGAGCGGCTCGTTCATCGCCGGCGCGGACATCGCGGCGATCGGCGCGCTCACCGACCGCGAGCAGGTGCTGGCGTTGATCCGGCGCGCGCACGGCGCGTTCAACCGGCTCGCGGCCCTCGCGTGCCCCACGGTGGCGGCGATCGACGGCGTGTGCCTGGGGGGCGGCACCGAGCTGGCGCTGGCGTGCGACTCGCGCATCGCCAGCGACGAGCCGCGCACGCAGATCGGGCTGCCCGAGGTGCTGCTCGGCATCTTCCCGGGCTTCGGCGGCTCCCAGCGCCTGCCGAGGCTGGTCGGGCTTGCCGCCGCGCTCGACCTGATCCTCACCGGCCGCGCGCTGGATGCGCGCCGGGCCGAGCGGACCGGGCTCATCGCCCGCGCCGTGCCCGCCGCGTGGCTGATCGAGCGCGCCCACGAGCGCATCGACGCACTGGCCGCGCGCCCGGCCAAGCGGCGCCGCGACGCCTACCGCCCGCGGGGTCTCGGCGCCTGGTTCGTGGACCGCACGCCGTTCGGGCAGGCAATGGCCCTCGGCCGCGCGCGCGCGATGACCCGGGCGCGCACCGGCGGTCACTATCCGGCACCGATCGCCGCCATCGACGTGCTCGAGCGCACGCTGCGGCTGCCGCTGGAGGCGGGGCTCGCGCTCGAGGCGGCGCGGGCGAGCGACCTGGTGGTCGGGCCGGTGTGCAAGCACCTGGTGCGCATCTTCGAGCTCTCCGAGCGCGCGAAGAAGGACCCGGTGGTCGCGGACGCGGCGGTGCAGCCCACTCCCGTGCGCTCGCTGATGCTGGTGGGCGCGGGCGTGATGGGCGGCGGCATCGCCGAGCTGGCGAGCCGCTTCGGCATCGAGGTGCGGGTGCGCGATCTCAAGCCCGAGGCGCTGACGCGCGCACTCCAGACCGCACGCTCGCTCATCGACGAGCGGGGCCGCCGGCGCCGCGGCGGCGGCGACGCCGCGCGCGAGGCCAATGCGCAGATGGCGCGCATCCAGCCCACGCTCGAGCTGACCGGCGTCGGCCGGGCCCAGTTCGCGATGGAGGCGGTGGTCGAGGACCTGGATGTCAAGCGCCGCGTGTTCGCGGAGCTCGAGGTGCGCCTCGGTGACGGCGCCGTGCTGGCCACCAACACCTCGTCGCTCTCGGTCGACGCGCTCGCCCAGGGCCTCGCGCACCCGGAACGCCTGTGCGGCTTCCACTTCTTCAACCCGGTCCACCGCATGCCGCTGGTCGAAGTGGTGCGCGGCGCCCGCACCTCGGACCAGGCGCTGGTGACCGCGGTAGCACTCGCCCGGCGGCTCGGGAAGACGCCGGTGGTGGTCGCGGATTCGCCCGGGTTCGTGGTGAACCGCATCCTGATGCCCTACCTGAGCGAGGCGATGGCGCTGCTCGCGGAAGGCTATCCGCTCGCCGACATCGACGCTGCGATGCGGCGGTTCGGGATGCCGATGGGACCGTTCGAGGTGCTGGACGAGGTCGGGCTCGACGTGGCGCACAAGGTGGCGGGCGTGCTCGGCCACGCCTTCCCCGACCGCATGCCGGCGACCTCGCCGCTCGAGAAGATGGTCGCTGCTGGCCGGCTCGGGCGCAAGAGCGGGCTCGGGTTCTACCGGCACCGCGGCCGGCAGCGGCGGCCGGACCCGGCGCTGCGCCGGCTGCTCGGGCTCACACGCGCGCGGCGCGCGCCGAGCCTCGAGACGCTCTCGGAGCGCATGGTGCTGGCGATGATCAACGAGGCGGTGCGCTGCCTCGAGGAGAAGGTGGTCGCGGATGCCGGCATGCTCGACGTGGCGATGATCTTCGGCGCCGGCTTCCCGCCGTTCCGGGGCGGGTTGCTGCGCCATGCCGACACGCTCGGGCTGGCGAAGGTGGAGGCGCGGCTGATCGCGCTGCGCGCCGAGAAGGGCGACCGCTTCCAGCCGGCGGCGCTGCTCTCGCGGCTGGCCGCGGAGGGCGGGACGTTCACGGCGCCGGCGGTGGTGGGCTGAGCCGATGAAGCGCCACCCCATTCAGACGCCGCTCGGAACGGAAACGAAGGTCGTCCGCGCCCTCCTCACCAGCATCGACGAGATCGCCTACGTCGTCAGGCTCAGCGCGAGCGACCCGATGCGTGGAACCGTCCAGCTCGTGAGCCGCCGGGTGACACGGATCCTCGGCCGGCGGCCCGCCGATTTCCTGCGGGACCCCGGATTGTGGATGCGGATGATCCACCCCGAGGACGTTCCGGCCGTCGCGAGATCCACCCGCGGGATCCTGGTGAGCGGAAAGCCGGGCACTCGAATCTACAGGGTCCGACACGGCCGGACGGGCCGCTACCGATGGATCGATGACCGCGTCGTGCCCATGCTGGACCGGAGGGGGCGTGTCGTGGGTATCGTCGGGGCGGCGCGCGACATCACCTTGCAGCGACAGGGAGAAGAGGCGCGCGGCAAGTTGCTGAAGAGCGAGCACGCCGCCCGTGCGAAGGCGGAGGCGACGCTCGCGCGGCTACGGTCCGTCCAGAGCGTCACGGATGCTGCGCTTGCCCACATGGCTCTCCCGCGACTCACCCGGGTGGTGCTCGGGCGCGTGCGCCGGCTCCTGAAAGTGGACTTCGCGGTGATCCTTCTGCTCGGTGAGGGCAAGACCGATCTGTACGTCCACGCCAGTCAGGGTTGCCGCGGGCGTCCGGCCAAAGGGGCCAGAGTGCGGGTCGGGCAGGGGAACGCAGGGCGCGCCCTGGCCCATCGGCAGCCAGTGGCGTCGGACGATGTCCCGGCAGTCCGCAGTGTCGCATCCCACCTCTGCGGTCGTGCCGGCTCCCTGCTCGCGGCACCCCTGGTGGTCGAGGGGAAGGCTGTGGGGGTGCTCGAGGTCGGCACCCGCGGGCGCCGACGATTCGGGGAGGAGGCCCGGGGTCTGCTGCAGTTGGTCGCGGACCGGGTGGCGCCCGCCATCGACCGTTCGCGACTGTTCGCAGAACTACGCGAGAGCAGCGAGCGCCTCCGTGAGATGTCGCGCCGGCTGGTGGAGGTTCAGGAGGCCGAACGGCAGGCGGTCGGCCGGGAGCTGCACGACGAGGTCGCCCAGGTGCTCACGGGCTACAAGCTGAAGATGGAGCGAAAGAAGTCCAACGACTGGCAGGGGGAGTGGGTGGCGCTGACGGCAGATCTGATGGGAAAGGTGCGCGAGATGTCCCTGCGGCTGAGGCCCTCGATGCTGGACGACCTGGGCCTCGTGCCCGCCCTGCTCTGGCACTTCGAGCGCTACGCTGAGCAGACGGGCGTGAGGGTGCATTTCCAGCACTCGGGGCTGAACCGCCGCTTCGCCCCGATCGTGGAGACGGCGGTCTTCCGCATCATCCAGGAGGCGCTGACCAACGTGGCCAGGCACGCCCGCGTGGACGAAGTATCCGTCGAGGTCGGATGCCAGGCCAGGGCCCTCCGGGTGTGCGTCGAGGACCGGGGGGCGGGCATGAAGCTCGCGAAGCGCCCGCCCGCCGGCGCCGGGGGTCTGACCGGGATGCAGGAGCGGGTGCGCCTGCTGGGGGGACAGCTCAAGCTCGATTCTTCGCCGGGCGCGGGCATGCGGCTGCTCGTGCAGCTCCCCGTGGGTGGATCAGGCCGACGGGCGAAGGGCCGCCGATGACGGGAACGATTCGGATCGTGCTGGCGGATGACCACGCACTCGTGCGACAGGGTCTTCGTGCGCTGCTGGAGGCCGAACCCGGTTTCACGATCGTGGGCGAGGCCGCCGACGGCCCGGAAGCCCTCAGCGTGGTCCGCCGACTCCGGCCCGATGTCCTGGTGGTGGATGTGGTCATGCCCGGTCTCGGGGGCCTGGAAGTCGCACGTCGCGTGCGGCGACTGTCGGAGCGAACGCGAATCGTCATGCTGTCCATGTACTCCAACGAGGCCTATGTGGCCGAGGCGCTGCGCAATGGCGCGGCTGCGTATGTGCTGAAGTGCTCGAGCGTGGTGGAACTGGTGCGCGCGATCCGCGAGGTGATGGCCGGGCAGCACTATCTCAGCCCACCGCTCTCCGAGGAAGCGGTCGAGGAGTATGTACGGCGGGTGAGGGACTCGGCCCGGGATCCCTACGAGACCCTGACCGCGCGCGAGCGCGAGGTGTGCCACCTGGCGGTCCGCGGGCTCTCCAACCCGCAGGTCGCTGCCCGTCTCCACGTGAGCCCGCGAACGGTGGAGTCCCATCGCGCCAGCCTGCTCGGGAAGCTCGGCCTGCGCGGGCAGACCGAGCTCGTGCGCTTCGCGATGCGGAGCGGTCTGCTGCCCACGGACGAGAAGT
>JBBTLZ010000116.1:0-1321 GCA_038068435.1 Candidatus Eiseniibacteriota bacterium
GTCGGATGTGGCGGGGTCCGTGGTGTCGGCGGACTCCGCCTGCCGCTGTTCCAGTCCGGGCAGCGCCCGCTCGAAGGCCTCGACGACCTCCGGGTCGAACTGCCTGCCCTTGAGCCTTCCGATCTCGACCAGCGCTTCCGCGGGCGTCAGCGCACCGCGGTGCGCGCGGCCCAGCGTCATGCTCTCGTATGCATCCACCACCGCCAGCACGCGGGCCCCGATCGGGATGTCCGCGCCCTTGAGCCGGCGAGGGTAGCCCGAGCCGTCCCACCACTCGTGGTGCGACAGCACGACCTCCCGCACCGCCCCCACCGCCTCGAGCGGCTTGAGCAGCTCCGCGCCCAGCTCGGCGTGGCGCTCCATCCGGTCGCGCTCCTCGCGCGTCAGGGCGCCGCCGCGCTCGAGGGCGTCCTCGCCCACCATCGTCATGCCCACGTCGTGCACGGTCGCCGCGAAGCCGATCACCCCGACCTCGGCCTCCGGCAGCCGCATCTCCCGCGCGACCGCGCGCGCCAGCCGCACCCGCTCGGGGGCGGTGCGCCGCCCGCGCTCGATGTGCTGCAGCAGCTGCCGCATCGCGCCGGTCGCTCCCTGCACGTGCACCTGGTTCGCCTCCAGCGACTGCGCCTGCTGCCAGGCGTTGGCGACGCGTTCGGCCAGGTCGAGCAGCAGGTGGCAGTCCTCCGCGTCGAACGTCTTCTGCGAGACCGGGTCGGTCACGTTGAGCACCCCGAGCAGCCCCTGCGGGCCCTCGACCGGCACCGCCAGGAACGTCCCGGTCCGATACCCCTCGCGCCCCGACGCGGCCACCTCGTGGCGTCCGTCGACGCGCGAGACGCACACCGGTCGCCGCTGTTCCACCACCCAGCCCGCCACGCCGCGCCCCGGCTTGATGCGTGTCTCCTGCACCACGCGCTCCTCCAGCCCGATCGCGACCTGCACCACCAGATCCCCGCTCGGATCGCACGCCATCAGCGACACGACGCGCGCGTCCATCACCTCGGCCACCATCTCCACCGCCAGCTTCAGCACGTCCTCCGTCGCCGGCTGCGGCTTCGGCGTCTGCCGCACCACCACGCGCGGGGCCGTCCGCCGCGGCAACACCACCGTGAAGCACGACCCCTGGCCCGGCTGGCTGGTCGCGAACACGCGGCCGCCGTGCCAGTCGACGATCGCCTTGCAGATGGCCAGCCCGAGCCCGGTGCCGCCGTAGCGGCGCACGAGCGACGAGTCGACCTGGTAGAAGCGCTCGAAGATCCGCTCCAACGCCTGCTCGGGGATGCCGATGCCGGTGTCCTCCACCCGCAGCGTGATCTCCCGC
>JBBTLZ010000117.1:0-371 GCA_038068435.1 Candidatus Eiseniibacteriota bacterium
CGCTGCGCTTGCGCGCCAGCTCGCGCGCGAAACCGGCGCTCTCCTCCAGTGCGGCGCGGCGCTGGTCGGGGGTGTCGTCTTCGTCGGCGCCGTAGCAGGTGGCGACCCGTACCCCCGCCTTGCCCGCCGCGGCCACCACCTCGGGGAGTGCCCGGTCGAGGCAGGCGCCCGAGCGGTGGAAGTCGCACACGGTCGTGACGCCATGGCGGATGCCCTCGGCCAGCCCCGCCATCACCGCCCAGTAGACGTCATCCGGCGAGAGCGCGGCGTCGTAGCGCCGCCAGTCGGCGGGACCCCGCAGCCCGAGCCCGCGGGCCAGGTGGCGCGCGAGGTGGGCATGCGTGTTGACGAGGCCGGGCAGCAGCACTCGC
>JBBTLZ010000117.1:381-5908 GCA_038068435.1 Candidatus Eiseniibacteriota bacterium
TCGCACGCCGCAGCAGTCCGTCCAGCTCCGCGCGCGCCTCGGCGCGGACGGCCGCCGGGTCGAGTGTCGTCCATGCCCCGTCGCGGTAGAGGACTCGGCCGGCCACCATCGTCAGCCGCACGTCGGACGCGCGTGCGGCGTGCACCAGCGCGGTGTAGGGGTCGCGCTCGGGAGCGGCGCCGTGGTGGGGCCCGCTCACGTCGATGACGGCGATGTCCGCCTGCTTGCCGGCCTCCAGCGAACCGGTCGCGCCGCCCAGGCCGAGCGCCCGCGCGCCGTCGCAGGTGGCGAGGGCGACCACCTCGCGCGCGGTGAGGGGTCGCGGTGCGGCGTTCGCCGTGGCCACCGCCCCCGCCGCGTGCGCGCTCCGCACCCGCGACACCAGAGCGGCGAGGCTCATCTCGTGGAAGCTGTCGAGCCGGTTGCTGCACGCGGCACCGTCGCTCCCGATCCCGCAGCGGATGCCCGCCCGCCGCCATGCGCTGACATGCGCGAGCCCCGAGCCGAGCTTGAGGTTCGAGCCCGGGCAGTGCACCAGCGCGGCGTCGGCCTGCTTCAGCAGCGCCAGCTCCTCCTCGTCGAGCCAGACGCCGTGCGCGCCGACGAAGCGCGGGCCCAGCACACCGCGGGCGGCGAAGTAGCGCGCCGCGCTGGTCGCCACCGCCGCCGCCACCTCGCGCGCTTCGCCCGGGCTCTCGGCGATGTGCGTGTGCACCAGCATCCCGCGCTCGCCGGCGGCGGCCACGACCTCGCGCCACAGTCCCTCGCTGCACGAGAGGATGAAGCGCGGGGCCAGCGAGACCCCGAGCCGGCCGGCGCCCGAGCCGTGGAAGCGCTTCGCCAGCGCCAGCGATTCGTCCATCGCCACGCGCGGCGACTCGATGAGTGCCCCCGGCACGCCCTCGCCCTGGTCCATGAGCGCCTTGCCGAAGACGGCGCGGATGCCGGACGCCTCGAGCGCTTCGCCGATGGCCTCGGTGTGGCGCACCGTGCCCATGTCGTTGATGCAGGTGACGCCGCCGGCGATCAGCTCGCACAGTCCCAGCCGCGCGGAAGCCGCGACCGAGGCCACGGTGTGCGCGGCTTCCAGCGGCCAGATGCGTTCACGCAGCCAGCGCAACAGGCCGCTCTGCTCGGCGAGGCCGCGGAACAGCGTCTGGCAGAGGTGGAGGTGTCCGTGCACGAACCCGGGCAGGACCAGCGCCCCCGAGGCGTCGTACTCGGCGTCGGCTCGTCCGCCCGCGAGTGCCGCCGGGACGGCCGGGCCGAGCGCCGCGATGGCGCCGTCGCGCACCAGCAGGTCGCCGCGCAGCACGGTGCCCGCGGTGTCCATGCACACCAGCGTCCCGGAACGGATGAGGAAGGTGCTCAGAGGGGTGCCTCCCTGCGATCGAGCATCGCGCCGGCCTCCATGCCTTCGGAGCGGGTGGTCCCATGGGCCGCCGTCCGGCAGGCCACGTCGGCGTGACGGACACGACGACGCGCCGGGTCGTCACCGCCGCGCGCTCCTCAGGTGCCCGCCCCGGCGCGTCCGCGCCTTAGGTCTCTCGTCGAACCGCGAAAAAGGTCCCACCCGGTCTGCGGGCTGTCAAGACTTGCCCGCCGATGGGGCACCGGAGCCGTGCCGATTGACCCCCCGCGCGCCCCCCACTTACCTTGAATGCATGGAATTCCACTCCGCGCTGCCGCTGGTCGAGGCGATCGAGGTCTCTGACCCCCTGGCCGCGGCGCGCTCGCTCGCCAACCTGCCCCATCCCTTCCTGCTCCACTCGGCGGCCACCGACGAGCGGGCGCGCTGGTCGTTCTTCGGCGCCGACCCCTTCGCGGTCTTCACGGGGGCGGACTACGACGGGGCGCGGGCGATGTGGCGCAGACTCCATGCCCAGACGGTGGCGAGCGATCCCATCCCCACGCTGGTCCCGTTCACCGGCGGCGTGGTCGGCTACTGGGCGTACGACTTCGGCCGGCGCCTCGAGCGGCTCCCGGAGCTCGCGGCGGACGACCTCGGCCTCCCCGAGGTGCTGCTCGGGTTCTACGACGTCGTCGGCGCCTTCGACCACGAGACGCGGCAGGCATGGCTCTTCTCGAGTGGTCTGCCGCTCGACGAGGAACTGAGGGCAGGCCGTGCCCGCGATCGGCTGGCGCAGTTCGCCGACCTGCTCTCCGCCGGACGGCGCAGCACCGTGCGGCTGCCCCAGCGCCGGGAGGAGGTCGTCCACCTGCGCTCCACGTTCACCCCCGACGAATACCGGGCGGCGGTCGAGCGCGTGAAGGAGTGCATCCGGGCGGGCGACATCTTCCAGGCCAATCTCTCGCAGCGCTGGTCGCTCCCCGTCGACATGGCCGACCCGACGACCCTGGCGCTGGCGCTCACCGAGGCGCTGGACCTCCACTCTCCCGCTCCCTACGCGGCCTTCTTGGGCGCCCCGGACCACGCGGTCGCCTCGGCGAGTCCGGAGCGCTTCCTCGAGCTGCGCGGCCGACGCGTCGAGACGCGGCCCATCAAGGGCACGCGCCCGCGCGGGGCCGACGCCGAAGAGGACGCGCGCCTGCGCGCCGAACTGCAGGCGAGCGCCAAGGACCGCGCCGAGAACGTGATGATCGTCGACGTGCTGCGCAACGATCTCGGGCGTGTGTGCGAGACCGGCTCGGTGGCGGTCGAGGGGCTGTGCGAGCTGGAGGTCTTCCCGCAGGTCTTCCATCTCACTTCGACCGTGACGGGCGTCCTGCGCGGGGACCGCGATGCCTTCGACCTGCTGCACGCGTGCTTCCCGGGTGGCTCGATCACCGGTGCGCCGAAGATCCGGGCGATGGAGATCCTCGAGACGCTGGAGCCGGTGCGGCGCCACCTCTACACCGGCAGCATCGGCTACATCGACTGGGGCGGCGACGCCGACTGGAACATCGCCATCCGCACCGCCATCGTCACGCCCGCGGCGGTGCACGTCGCGGCCGGCGGCGGCATCACCGCCGATTCGGACGCCGACGCCGAGTACCGCGAGACGCTCCACAAGGCGGAGGGGCTGCGCCTGGCGCTCGAGCGCGTGGCGGGACCGATCGAGCTGGCGGCGGCGATGGCGGACCGGGGGTGAGCCCGGCGGCACGCGCACCCGAGCGCACCCTCTGGATCAACGGCCGCCTCTGCCGTGGCGACGATGCCGCGCTCTCGCTGTTCGACCGCGGCGCCCGCGACGGCGAGGGCCTCTTCGAGACGCTGCGCGTCTACGATGGGCGACCGTTCCTGTGGGAGCGCCACATGGAGCGGCTGGTGCTCTCGGCGGCGGTGCTGGGCTTCCCGGTGCCGGCTTCGCCGGTCACGCTGCGTGAGGCGCTGGACCAGGTGCTGGCGGCCGATGGGCTCGCCGACGCCGTGGCGCGCATCACGGTGACGCGCGGCATTCCCGGCGGCCGCCCGACCCGCACCGGTGCCTGGGTCGAGGTGGAGCCGCTGGCGGCGCGGCTGTGGCGCGGGACGCGCGCGGGGGCGGCGACGGTCATCCTCTCCAAGCGCCCGTTCGAGCCCGGGCCGCTCGGGCCCCACAAGACCACCAGCCGGCTCGCCTACCACCTCGCCCGCGAGGAGGCGCGCGTCGCGCGCGCCGACGAGACGCTGCTCGTGACGCCGGCGGGCGAGGTGCTCGAAGGGGCCGTGAGCAATGTGTTCGTCGCGGTCGGGGGCGAGGTCGTGACGCCGCCGCTCGCCTCCGGGATCCTGCCGGGGATCACGCGGGCGTTGGTGCTGCGGCTGTGCGCCGCGGCCGGCATCCGCGCACGCGAGCAGGTGCTCGCACTCGCGGAGCTGCGGGCCGCGGACGAGGTGTTCCTGACCAACTCGGTGCAGGAGGTCGTGGCGGTCGGGGCGTTGGACGGACGCACGCTGCCCGCTCGAGCGCTCGCCGGCAGGTTGCTGAAGGCCTACCGGGCCGAGGTGGCCGGGGCGGCATCCTAGGGATCCGGCCGCCGCCGCCGGTGGGGCGCCGCTGCGCGACTTTCCCCAGAGGCGTCGTCCCCACGCCCAGGGGCGTCGCCGCGACCGACCATTCCCCCGCCAGGCGGCGGGCGCCGGATCGCGCGTGGGCGCGACCAAGCCCGGGGTCGGCGCGAAAATCCTTAAGAAGCGCGGCCCTGTGCCGAGACTCTAAAGGAGCAGTACTCGTGGCACGTCGGATGCAACGTACCGCGAGTGAGCCGAGCCGGAACCCACGCCGCGTGGAGGGGGCCGGCCCACCAGGACCCGAACAGGCGCCCGGCGACGCCGGGGAGCGCCGGCGCGAGGGTGTGAGATGGCGGTCAAAGGCGGACGCCTCGATTTCCTCGCGCCCCACCTGTTGCGCAGCCAGCTGCTGCGCCCGGGCTTCGTGCGCCTGAGCCTGCGCATGGGCATCGCCCAGCAGATGCCCGACTGGGCGCGACGCCAGTTCACCAACGCCGGGGTCTCCCCCCGCGACCTCGACCGGGTCCTCGGACGCGTCACCAGTCTCGAGTCCTGGGTGGACGAGTGGGAGAGCCTGGGCCGCGAGCACGAGCAGTGGGCCCAGGACGCGCTCGCCCTCGGCCGCCGCGACCAGGCGGCGCGCCACTTCCTCTCCGCCTCGGCGGCCTACAACTTCTCCCAGTACGTGATCTTCCTCGACATCAGCCGCAAGCGCGCCCTGCACGAGGCCTGCGTGCGCGCCTACGCGCAGGCGGCGCCGCTGCTCGATCCGCCCGCCCGCCCGTTCGAGGTCGCCTACCGGCGCCATCTGATGAAAGGCTACCTGCGGCTGCCGCGCGGCGCGCGCCCGGCCCCGGTCGCGGTGCTCTTCAACGGCACCAACGCGGTGAAGGAGGAGATGCACTGGTGGGCCGAGGCGCTGCTCGAGCGCGGTGTGGCGGTCATCACCTTCGACGGCCCGGGGCTCGGGGCCACCTGGCACCGCATGTCCATGGTGGCCGAGCCGCGCCCGGTGGGGGTGGCGATCCTCAACCAGATCGAGGCGACGCCCGAGCTGGACCCCGACGCGGTGGCGTTCTTCGGCATGAGCCTCGGCGGCTACCTCGCCATCCGCATGGCCACCCACGACACGCGGGTGCGGGCGGTGGCCGCGGTGAGCCCGCCCTACTCGGCCGACGTCTACTGGAATGTGACGCTGGTGGCCCTGCGGCACGAGCTGGCGGCGCTCTACGACATCGAGGAGCGCGAGATGGGTGCGTCGGTCGACCGCATCACGCTGGCCGAGGTGCTGCCGCGGCTGCGCTGCCCGCTGATGGTCGCGGGCGGCGGGCACGATCTCATCACCCCCGGCACCGAGGCGTGGCGCATTTTCGAGGGCGGGCGCAGCGAGCGCGAGCTGATCTACTACCCCAAGGGCGCCCACGACTGCTTCAACGTGCTCTCGGACCTGAGACCGCGCATGGTCGGATGGCTCGCGCACCAGCTGGAGCGGCACCGGGCGGCGCGGGCGGCGGTGGCCGATGAGGGCGCAGCGCGCGATGGCGGCTGGATGGCCGCCGAGGCGGTGGACCCCGACTTCGCCGATGCCCTGCG
>JBBTLZ010000118.1:0-10706 GCA_038068435.1 Candidatus Eiseniibacteriota bacterium
CCGGGCGACCTCATCGTCGGGAACGGGACGCCGGGCGTCGCGCAGAACGGCGAGGACGGCTACATCGAAGGCACGTTCGAGGTCGATGGCGCGGCCCAGTTCGATGGCGCGGTCACGGCGACCTCGACCCTGGCGACGACTGGTATCTATACGCCGACCGGGGGCGTCGCCGCTGCGAGACGCAGGCGTCGCCGCTGCGAGACGCAGGTGTGGCGGCTCTGCTAGCCTCCCGGCCCGTGCGCGTCTCCGTGCTGTTCTCGCCCGCCGGCGCCATCGTCCGCGGTCCCTGTGCCGTGATCGTGGACGTGTTGCGCGCCACCACCACGCTCACGGTGGCGCTCGCCCAGGGCGCGCGGGGCGTCATCCCCACCGCGACGCCGGACGAGGCGCTGGCGCTGCGCGCGTCGCACCCCGGCACGCTCGCCTGCGGCGAGCGCGACGGGCGCATGGTGCCGGGGTTCGACCTCGGCAACTCCCCGTTCGAGTACACCGACGAGCGGGTCGGCGGCCGGACGCTGGCGTTCGCCTCGACCAACGGCTCGCTGGCGATGCTCGCCGCGCGCGGCGTCCGGCGCCGCGTGCTGGCGGCGTTCGTCAACGCCGCCGCCGTGGTGGAGTCGGTCCGGCGCGAGCGCGAGATCACCATCCTGTGCGCCGGCAAGCTCGGCGGCTTCAGCCTCGAGGACGCGGCCTGCGCTGGACTGCTGCTCGCGCGTCTCGAGCCGCACGGCGGCGTGCCCGAGGGCGCGGCCGCCCGGCTCGCCCGCGCGCTGGCCCCGCGGGATGCGGGCGAGGTGCGCGTGCTGGTCGAGGGCGCCTCGCACGCGCGCGATCTCAGGTCCATGGGCGCGGCCTATGCCCGAGACCTCGAGCTGTGCGCCGGGCTCGACACCCTCGACCGCGCGTTCGACCTGACGGAGCCTCGACCGTAGGCCCGGACCGGCCGCGCCTCAGCGTCGCTGCGCCCGGAACATCATCACCGAGCCCACCGCGCCGAACACGATGTCGCCCAGCCACGCCGCCAGGTAGGGGGGGAGGGCCCCGTTGTGGCCGAGCGCCTTGCCCGACTGCATGAAGGCGTAGTAGGCGAAGGAGATCGTGACCGCGAGGCCGAACCCGAGCGCCGCGCTGGTCGCCCGCAGGCGCGTGGCCACCGGGGCGCCGATCAGGATGACGATGAGATTGATGAGCGGGAACGCCAGCTTCATGTGCAGGTCCACGAGGTAGTTGGCCACCCGGGCGCCGCTCGCGCGCAGCTTGACGATGTGCGCGCGCAGATCGAAGAAGTTCATCTGGTCGGGCCGCCGGTTCTGGCGCGCGAAGTTCTCGGGCGGCTCGGCGATCGTCTCGATGGCCAGCCGGTCGAACGAGCGCGCACGCTCCTCGTTGCCGCGGAAGGTGCGCAGGTAGCCCGACGCGAACACCCAGCGCCGGCCATCCCAGCTCGCCTCGGCGGCGTCGATGCGCATCACCAGCGCGCCGCGGCGGAACTGCTGCACCGAGACCTCGTGCATGCGCCGCTCGGGGACGACGTACAGGCGCATGTAGTAGATGCGCCCGCCGCCGCCCAGGTAGGTGACATCCGCGCGCTCGGTCGTGGGGCCCTTGCTGAGGCGCTGGATCTGCTCCTCGTAGATGCGGTCGCGCTCGCGGTTGGCGCCCGGCACCACCGCCTCGCCGAGCACGAGCGAGACCAGCACCGAGCCGGCCGCGACGACGATCACCGGCGCCAGGATGCGCGCCAGCGAGAGCCCGCCCGAGCGCATGGCGGTCAGCTCGCCGTACTTGTTGAGCTGTCCGAGGGCGAGGAACGTGGCGAGCAGGAGCGCCACCGGCAGCACCTGTACCACCACCTCGGGCGCGCGGTAGAGGTAGTAGCGCGCGACCAGCGCGCCGGGCGCGTGGTGGTCGAGGAACACGTCGATCTTGTCGATCACGTCCACGACCGAGAAGATGCAGAGGAACCCGAGCAGGCCCAGCGCCAGGTAGACCGAGAACTCGCGAAGCAGGTAACGGTCGAGGATCTTCACGCCGCCGCCCGCGCCCCCGCGCCGCCTGCGGCGGCGCTGCGCGCCCGGCGCCGGTGCCACGGCATGCGGGCCTCGCAGGCACGCAGCGTCCAGTCGATCCCGATCGCCCCCAATACCAGATTGGGCAGCCACATGGCGAGCCACGGCGGGAAGAGTGAACGCCGCGCCAGCTCCTCGCCGCCCACCAGGCACATCCAGTAGAAGATGAAGAAGCCGATCGACAGGAAGGCGACGGCGGGGCCGGCCCGCCGCACGCGCATGCCGAGCGGAGAGCCGACCAGCACGAACACCACGCAGGCGATCGGCAGGGCGAACTTCTTGTGGATCTCGACCGACAGCTCGGCGATGCGCCGGCGCATCGCGCCGCGCTCGAGGCGCCAGAACGCGAGCTCCGTGCCGAGCGCGGGCGCCTGCCGCTCCAGCGCCTCGAGCGGGTCGCCGCGGCCGAGCAGGCGGCCGGCGAGCGCTCCCAGGCGGGCGGCGGGCGGCGCCGTCTCGGGCGCCAGCGCCTGGATCGCCGTCGGCGGCAGGCCCCGCTCGCGGAGGTGACGGCGCTTCTCGTCGAGCAGCAGGCGGTACTGGCCCTCCAGGCTGTCGCGCACCGCATCGAGCGCGCGCGCGCTCATCTCGCGGTCGCTGCGGTGCGTGCGCACCGACCGCTCGAGGATCGCGCCGGCGCCGGCGATGTTGATGACGTGCGTCTTGAACAGGAGCCGCCGGTATTTCCGGGTGCCCCCGTCCTCGGCCGGGATCTCGTGGATCTCGCCGTCGCGCAGTTCCAGCACCGCCGTGTGGCCGTCGCGGGTGTAGGAGAGGAAGCCGCGCTTCGCCAGGATGGTGGTGGGCGGGCCGCCGGGATTCAGCTGGTAGATGGTGATGCCCCGCATCTCGTTGGTGCGGCCGTTCACCGACTGGACCAGCATGTCGTAGCCGGGGAAGTCGGAGATGAACACCCCATCCTGCAGCTTGACCGTGGGACGCATGCGGCCGATGTCGATGAGCAGGTTGGCGAAGGCGTGGTTGGTCTCGGGCAGCACCCGGTCGTTGAAGAAGGTGAGCGCGGCCGCCAGGAGTGCCGCCGCCGCGAGGGGACCCACCAGCACGCTGGCCAGGTTGACCCCGCTCGAGCGCAGCGCGCTGATTTCGTTGTCCTGAGAGAGCCGCCCGAAGGTCATCAGCACCGCGACCAGCACCGCGCAGGGCGCCGAGAGGGCGATGATGTAGCCCAGGGACAGGACGAACAGCTGGAGGACCACGCCGACCGCCACCCCGCGATTCAGCACCAGATCCAGGTAGTCGAACAGGACGTCCATGACCAGGACGAAGGTGACGACGCCGAAACCGAGAAGGAACGGAACCAGGTGGAGGCGAAGGATGTACGAACGGAGGATACGCACGGCTGCGCAGCCTACCCCACCGGTCGCGCGCAGAGCGACCTAAATCGCCCCTAAAGGCTTTGACCGCCGAGGCTTGCCCTGCTACGGTCGCGTCTTGCGCCTCCTCAGTGGGGGCGCTCGCGGTTTCCCTACTGAATGTCCCTGGCCCTGACCCTGCCGCTCGTCGGCCTCCTGATCGGTCTTCCGGGCATCCCTGGCTTCTCCAAGCTCCCCAAGCTCAGGCTGCCCCGCAAGGCGGTGGTGGACACGATCCCCCCCGTCTGGAAGCCGTATTCCCTGCTGGCGCTCGAGGACGAGTTCGTCTTCGCAGCGCTGCCGCCCATCGGTCCGCGCGGCGCGCGGCTCAAGATCACCAACGACCCGCGCCGGCTGCAGATCAGCGTGGATCCGGACTCGGGCACCGTGAGCGCGGTGCCGGAGATGGGGGAGGTGGCGCTCGGGGAGGCGGCGCGCGTGCCGTTCGCCCAATACAGCCGCGACCTCGCCCGGCAGAACTTCCGGAAGGTGTGGGCTGACCGCTCGCGCCAGAGCGTCAACACGCTCGCCGGCCAGGTCGTGGCCCCCCAGCGCGGCGGCATGTCCTTCGCGCTCCCCTCCCCGCTGCCGAAGCGGGTGCAGAGCCTGCTCGGTCCCGGAGGGCCCGCGATCAGCGTCTCGGGCTCCGAGAACATCAAGCTGGCGGGCACCAGCGAGTGGACCAACCAGCAGACCGGCCTGCTCGGACAGCGCCGATCGCTGTTCCCGGCGCTGGACATGCAGCAGGACCTCGACATCCGGCTCGAGGGTCAGCTCTCGGACCGGGTCAAGGTCAACCTGCTGCAGAACTCCGCCACCCAGATCCCGCTCACCAACAAGATCGCCATCAACTACCGCGGCGACGAGGACGACCTGGTGCAGGCGCTCGACCTCGGGAACACGAACCTCGCGCTGCCCGGCACCCAGTACGTCTCGTACAGCGGCCGCAACGAGGGCCTGTTCGGCATGAAGGCCACGACCCGCCTCGGGCCACTCGACTTCACCCTGCTGGCGAGCAAGCAGGAGGGCAAGAGCGAGCGCGCCTCGTACGCCGGCGGCTCGTCGCGACAGCAGCAGACGCTCAACGACTACGACTACGTGCGCGGCGCCTACTTCTTCCTCTACGACCCCAACTTCGAGACCCAGGAGATCGACGAGAGCAGCATCCGCGTCTACCTGGACGACGGGAACAACTACGCGACCCGCGTGAACGCGGTGCGCGGCCGCGCCTTCGTGGACCCGCGCACCGCGAAGCTCGACTCGCTCCGCGGCGACCCGCCGACGCCGTCGGTGCGCGGCATCTTCACGCTGCTCACCCAGGGGGCCGAGAACGACTACGAGATCCTGAACGACGTGTACGGGCCGCGCTACAAGGTGATCCGTCTCAGGCGCGCGGTCACCGGCGAGCAGCAGCGCCTGGCGGTCACCTACGGCTACCGGCCGGTGAGCGGAGGACAGGCGGTCGGTGCCGTGCTGCCGATGGGCGGCGCCGACCCGCTCGATACCGACGGGGCGACCGCGCGCACCATGAAGCTCCTGCGCGCGCCGCTCAACCTGCTGCCCGCCGGGGGCGACGGCAACTTCGATCCGTCCGCCCCGTTCGCGCCCACCCGCGAGCTGGAGCTGCGCAACTTCTACCAGCTCGCGGGCCAACGCATCGACCCGAAGAGCTTCTCGCTGGTCATCCGCCGCGGGGTCGACGATCCGCCGGTCACCTTCCGGACCATCGGCGGCGAGCCGGTGCCGTACTTCGAGATCCTCGGGTTCGACACCTTCGACGAGAGTCACGGGTCGCCCGAGTACCGCCGTCACGACGGGAAAGTCGACGGGACGCTGCCCAGCAGCACCAGCCGTCTGTTCGTGGACTACCAGAACGGGACGCTGTTCTTCTTCGACCTGCGTCCCTTCGCCCCGCGCATCGCCGACGATCCCGGCTACGCGCCCCGCCCCTTCGAGCGGTTCCTGAGCACCATCCTGTTCCGGCGCGACTCGCTGGTGGGGCCACCCGACTCCACCAACTCGCGCAACCGCGCCATCTACGACAAGCGCAACCCGCTGCGCTCGATCGACAGTCAGTACTACATCGACCTCGATTTCACCGCCGCACGCGCGGGCAACGAGATCAACCTCGGGCGGACCAACATCATCGAGGGCTCCGAGACGGTGACCAAGAACGGCCAGCGCCTGGAGCGCGACCGCGACTACACAATCGACTACGACCTGGGCAGGGTCACGCTCAAGGGCCAGCTCGGCGCCACCGACCAGCTCAACGTCGACTACGGCTTCGCTCCGCTGTTCCAGCAGACCGGCCGCACCCTGCTGGGCAGTGCCTTCCGGCTCGACGGCCGGGACAAACGCCTGGGCGGCGCCTTCATGTACGAGAGCAAGGGGGCGCAGGATCTGCGGCCACGCCTCGGCGAGGAGCCCTCGCGTGTCCTGATCGGCGACCTGAACGGCGAGTGGAAGGCGCGTCCCGCCTTCCTGACCCGGTGGATCGACGCGCTGCCCGGCGTGCGCACGACCGCCCCGTCCGAATTCAGCCTCTCGGCCGAGATGGGCGCGTCGTTCCCGAACCCGAACACCTTCAACGAGGTCTTCATCGACGACATGGAGGGGGTGCGCGACGCCGTGTCGCTGGTCATGACGCCGGAGCGCTGGCACTGGTCCAGCATGCCGAGCCGCAAGGACGCGATCACCCTCATCGCCGACAGCATCCAGGCGTTCCAGCGCAACGCCGAGGTGCACTGGTTCACGCCCCTCAACGCGGTCAAGGAACGGGAGCTCAAGCCGAACCTGACCGACGCGCAGGGGGCCCAGAACCCGCGCCAGACGCTCGCCATCTCGGTGCCGCGCCGTCCGCCCGGGGCGGCTGCGGGCGATTCGCTGTGGGCGGGACTCACCTACGTGCTCGACCCGGTCGGGCTCGACCTCTCGCGCGCGCAGTTCATCGAGCTCTGGGTGAACGATTTTCGCGACACCCAGAAGGTGCCGCGCACCCCCGGCGGCGCGGTCAGGCTCCACGTCGACCTCGGCGTGGTGAGCGAGGATCAGCGTCGATCGCCGGCGATCGCGGCCAACCGCATCCTCGACAGCGAGGACCTGCCGCCGCGCGACAACCAGCTCACGGTGACCGAGAACAACAACGAGGACACGGGCCTCGACGGGCGCACCGACGCGAGCGAGCCGGGGGACGCGAGCCTGATCACGAGCAACGCGGCCAGCGACCCCGGCGGGGACGACTTCCGCCCGCCCGAGGTCGACAGCAGCGACCCGCGCCGCAACCTGAACCCGGACCGCTGGCGCTTCATCAACGGCACCGAGGGCAACAAGAACTCGCTGCCGATTCCGGACACCGAGGACCTGAACCTGAACAACAGCCTCGATCTGCAGGAGGACTACTTCGAGTACACGATCGACCTGGCGAGCTCGCCCTACCTGTCGGACACGGTCTACGCGCCCGGCCGCACCTTCTCGAACAACGGCGATCCGATCCCGGCCGACAATGGCTGGCGGCGCTACCGCATCCCCTTGACCGACACGTTGCGCGTCAAGTTCGGCTCCCCCGACCTGACGCTCGCCCGCCACGTGCGCGTGTGGCTCGAGGGCATCACCACACCCGACAGCGTGGTGAGCCCCGTGATCGGCGAGAAGCGGCCGCTCATCATGCTCGGTGGGATGGAGATCGTCGGCAGCCGCTGGCTGGTCAACGACCTGACGCCGGCGCAGGTGGATTCCGGCACGACGGTGACGCTGAACTCGGTCAACAACGTGGACAACTCCGACGTCTACACGCCGCCCTTCGACCCGGGCAGCACCCGCAACGGCGCGCAGGACCTGGCGCGGCGCGAGCAGTCGCTGGCGCTCGAGTTCACGCGGCTGCTGCCGGGCGACTCGCTCGAGGCCTACAAGACCTTCTCGCTCGACGAGAACTACTCGCGGTACGGGACGCTCCGATTCTGGGTGGCGGGCTTCGAGATCCCCGGCTACGACCCGGCGACGGGCAACCTCTCCTACTTCGTGCGCTTCGCCTCCGACGAGCGCGGAATCAACTACTACGAGTACCGCGCCCCGGTGCCACGCTCCTCATCGCCCGGCGCCATCCAGTGGGCGGACGTCCAGCTCAAGCTCACCGAGCTCTCCAATCTGAAGCTGATCCCGGGCTTCAGCTCCGACCCGGTCCCCTATCGCGCGGGGCGCGGGGCGCCGGGGGAGACCCTGATCGTCAAGGGCCGGCCCTCGTTCACGCGCCTGCGACGGATCTCGTTCGGCCTCCTCAACCTGGACCCCGCGGTCGTCTATCCGTCGGGGCGCGTGTGGCTCGACGAGATGCGCGCCACCGACGTCGCGCGTGACCGCGGCAGCGCGCAGAGGCTCGCGGTCTCGGGCAGGATGGCGAACCTGTTCAACTACGGCGTCACCTACAACGCGCGCGACGAGGACTTCCTGATGGTCGGCGAGACGCGCGGGAGCGGCAACCGCTCCAGCAGCTATACGGCGACCGCCGGCATCGACCTGCACCGCTTCTTCGAGGGTACGGGGATCGTGCTGCCCGTCACGCTCAACCTGTCCGGCAACCGCGCGCAGCCGCGCTACACGGCCGGCGACGACGTCGTGCGCACCGGCGCCCTCGCCGAAGCGAGCGAGAGCCGCTCCGCGAGCCGCTCCTACAGCGTGAGCTACACCCGCACCTGGAGCGAACGATCGAACCCGCTCCTGCGTCATACGCTGGGTGGCATCAGCGCGAACCTGAGCCAGACCCGGACCGAGTACCGCAATCCTGCCTCGGTCGACACCGCTCGCTCGCTGGCCGCCGGGGTCGGCTACTCCATCTCGCCGCGCAAGCTGCTGCCGGTCTCCCTCCCCGGCACCAGGGCGCGGTTCTGGCCGCTGCCCGAACGCTTCTACTGGAACTACTCGATCGCGACGCGGTCGAGCCGCACCTACGACCGCCTGCGCGACGCGTCCGGCTCGCTGGTGCTCCGCAACGCCACGGCGGGGCGCACGGCCAGCATCGACTTCGGGGCCGACTCACGCCCGCTCGATCTCCTGCACCACCGGTTCCAGGCGCGGCGCAACCTCACCCTGCCGGAGCCCCTGCGCGAGCAGATCGGTTTCATCAACCTGGGGCGCGTCGTCCAGTGGAACCAGTCGATGGACTCGCGCTACAGCGTGAATCGGGGGAGATGGCTGAAGCCGCAGCTGAGCTGGAACGCCAGCTACTTCCAGAACAACGGCCCCGAGCTCTCGTCCGACCTCAGCGTCCGCGCGGTCAACAACGCGGAGACGTTCAACGTCGGCTGGAGTCTGCCGTTCGACCAGCTCGGGCAGCGCACGCGTTCGGTACGTCGCGACACGCTGCAGAAGGCTCCCCCCGCGTGGCAGGGGTGGCTCTCGCGCCTCGGCGCGCTGTCGCTCGACGCCGGCGTCACCCGCAGCAGCAACTACACCCGCCTCGCCGGCACCCCCCGGCTCGCCTACCTGATCGGACTCTCGAACGATCCCGGCCTCGAGGCCGACTCGACCGGCCCGGTGCAGGCGCGCTTCGGCAACGCGGTGACCCAGAACCAGGACTGGCGCACCGGGGCGCGGACACGCCTGTCGCTGGGACGCGGAGCGACCATCCAGACGCGCGGCGACCTGACGATGCGACGATCGGCGTACAACACCCTGGTGAACCGCGTGCGCCGCGTCCAGTTCCCCGACCTGGACGTGGATTATGGGAAGCTGCCCGAGGTGATCGGTCTCAAGCGCCTGTTCGGGAATCCGAAGATGCGCACCGCCTACAGCCGCAGCCGCACCACCGAGTTCTCCAACAGCGAGACGCCCACCAACATCTCGACCAGCCGGGAATGGCGGCCGCTGGTCGGTCTCACCGGCGACTTCCGCAACGGCACCCGCGCGGAGTTCCGGGTCCAGCACCGCGCGACCGAGGCGGAGTACCGACAGGTCGGCAACTCGATCACCAGCGACGCTAACACCGACGTCGACCTGAGTCTCAACCGCGCCTACACCCGCGGTCAGAAGGTGGCCTTCCTGGGCAAGCAGAGCACGGTGAAGACCAACATCACGCTGGGGCTCACCGCGGCGTACTCGCGCCGCAAGAGCGGGACGCGGCAGGCCGGTATCGACCGGCCCTTCAACCCGGTCGCCGAGGACCGGCTGAACGTCAACGCCCGCGGCTCCTACGGGTTCAGCACCAACGTCACCGGGAACGCGGAGCTGGGATTCAGCCAGAACCGCGACCTGCAGCGCGACATCGTCCGCCGCAGCATCCGCATCGAGCTGCGCGCGCAATTCACGTTCTGATGCGCGTGACCGGTCCCCTGCTGCTGGCGCTGGTCGCCGCCGCGGCCTGCGGGACGGCGTGCGCTTCGAACCCTCGCTTCGAAGTGGACGGCGCGCGCGCCCTGGCGCGCGTGGTGCGGCAGGTCGAGGCGGGTCCGCGGATCCCCGGCACGCCGGGCCACGCGGCGGTGCGCGACTGGATCGCCGCCGAGCTGACGCGGCTCGGCGCGCGGGTCGAGCGCCAGAGCTTCACCGACAGCACGCTCGGCCGCCCGCTCGCCCTGGTCAACGTGGTCGGCCACTTCGGCGCGCCGGGCGCGCCGAGCGCGCGCCGCATCGTCCTGTGCGCGCACTACGACACGCGTCCCTGGTGCGACCAGGATCCCGACAGCGCGCGCCGTCGCGATCCGCTCCCGGGCGCCAACGACGGGGGCTCGGGGGTGGCCGTGCTCCTGGAGGTGGCGGAGCTGATGGCGCGCCGCGCACCCCCGGTCGCGGTGGATCTGGTGTTCTTCGATGGGGAGGACCAGGGCCGCGCGGAGCATCCCGAGGAGTTCTCGCTGGGTGCCCGCGGCTACGCCCGGCGTCTCGGCGAGGCGAGGCCGACCGCCGCGTTCCTGTTCGACATGGTCGGCGACCGCGATCTCGGCATCCATCCGGAACAACGGTCCGCCGAGCAGGCCGCCAACCTGGTGGGCATGGTACTCGACGGCGCGCGGGCGAGCGGCGCACGGGGTTTCTTCGACACCCCGCGCTACCGGATCACCGACGACCACGTCCCGCTCCTCGATGCGGGCGTGCCGGCGGTGGACATCATCGACTTCGACTACCCGGCCTGGCACACGCACCGCGACCTCCCGGACCAGCTCTCGGCCTCGAGCCTCGCCGAAGTGGCCCGCGTGGCGGCCTGGCTGGTGTACGCGAGCCCCCTCGCCCGCACGCGCTAGGCGCTTGGCGGGAGCGGGGTTCGGCTCCCCGG
>JBBTLZ010000119.1:0-20295 GCA_038068435.1 Candidatus Eiseniibacteriota bacterium
CTCGCCCGGGGCCGCCGTCGCGGCGTCCGCCGGCGCCGGTGCGGGCGCGGGCGCGGCAGCGACCGTCGGGAAGAGCAGGTTCTGCCGGTCCTTCTGCTCCTGATAGCTGCGGCGCGCGAAGACCAGGTGCTGCGCCAGCTCGGCGAAGCGGCGCTTGCGCACCCGCGGGCTGGTGGACTCGGTCCAGCGCCGGAACACCTCGTCCTCGAACGAGCCGTGCGGCTGCCAGGCGCCGAGGATCTCCTCGATCTCCCCCACCACCAGCTCGAACATGCGGATCTTGCGGTCGAGGATCTCGAGCACGTAGGCCTCGATGGTGCCGCGCGCGACCAGGTTCACCACCCGCACCGGGTGCTCCTGCCCGAGCCGATGCACGCGGCCGATGCGCTGCTCGACGCGCATCGGATTCCACGGCAGGTCGTAGTTGATGACGATGCTGCAGAATTGCAGATTTCGGCCTTCGCCGCCCGCCTCGGTGCTGACCAGCACCGGCGCCACGGTGCGGAACCGGTCCAGCGTCTCCTCCTTCTCGCGCCACCCGAGCTCGCCGTGGAACACGGCCGGCTCGACGCCGGTCTCACGCAGCGCCTGGACGATCGAGTCCTGCGTCGAGCGGAACTGGGTGAAGACGATGCACTTCTCGTCCCCGAGGGCAGCGATGCGCTTGAGCAGCGAGCGCACCTTGCTCTGCTCGCGGCTCGCCTCTGCGGCGCGGGCCGCCAGGAGCTTGAGGCGCCGCGCGTCGAGCCCGTCGGGATTGCGGCTGAGCTTCTCGAGCGTCGAGCGCGCCGCTGCCCACGACGACCCCATCTCCTTCTGCAGCACGATCAGCGTGAAGTAGTGCCGCCGGCCCGGCCCGCCCTCCTCGGCCCGCACCGACTCGACGACGAAGTCGCTCACGTCCCGGTAGAGCTTGCGCTCCACCGCGGTCTGAGCGACCCACAGCGTTTCGACCCGGCGCGGGGCGAAGGTGATGTTGGTGTCGCTGCGCCGGGCCCGGATCATGACGCTCTGCAGGAGTGCTCGCAGCTTGGGCGCGTTGCGCGGGGCGCGCTTGTCGTTCCCGCTCAGGAAGTCGCGGCGAAACTGCGAGAAGGTGCCCACGGTCCCCGGGCGCACCAGGGTGGCCAGGTTGTAGAGCTCGCGCAGGTCGTTCTGCACGGGGGTGGCGGTGAGCAGCAGCAGGTAGCGCGGGTTCAGATCATTGATGAACTTCCAGCCCAGCGTGAGGTGGTTGCGCAGCCGGTGCGCCTCGTCCACCACCACCAGGTCGTAGTTGGCCCCGCGCACGCGCCGCCGGTGCCGCTCGTGCCGGGCGGTCTCGAGCGAGGAGATCACCAGCGGGTGGCGGCCCCACTGGCCGGCGGGCCCGCGCGAGACCACGAAGTCGAGCTCGAACTTCTCCCACAGCTCGGCGCGCCACTGCTCGCACAGCGACGCCGGCACCAGCACCAGCACGGTACGGACCGCGCCGCGCAGCAGGTACTCCTTGAGGATGATCCCGGCCTCGATGGTCTTGCCGAGCCCGACCTCGTCGGCCAGGATCGCGCGCCCGTTGAGCGTCCCCATCGCCCGCAGGCACGCCCGCAGCTGGTGCGGGAAGCGCTCCACCCCGCGCAGCGAGTCGAGCGAGACCAGGCGGTCGGGTTCGGCCCATCCCGCCCACCGCTCGGCCGCCGCCCGCAGGTCGAAGTGCGGCGCCGGCGCCGCCTGGCCCTCGCGCCAGCGGCGGATGAGCGCCTCGCCCTGCGCGTGCCACACCCGCGCGGGTCTCGGGGCCGCGGCACCGTCGGCCGCCAGCTCGACCATCGGCTTCGCCTGCCCGGACACCGTCGCGGCCGGCGGCAGCGCGGCACCCGCGACGTCCACCAGGTCCCAGTCCCGCAGCGCCGAGAGGCGCCGCAACTCGCCCTGGAACACCACCTCGAGCACCTCGCGCCCGCGGTCGGTGTGGACTTCGACCACCAGCCCCTCGCCGAACTGCGGATGGCGCAACCGCTGCCCGACCTGATAGCGCGTCGTGCTCAGTTCCACAGGTCGAACTCCTCGCCCTTCTCGGGGATCCGCACGTCGGCGCCGGTGCGCTCGCGCAGTACCACCGCCAGGACCTCGGCCGGGGCCAGCTCGCCGTGGACCAGGAAGATGCGACGCGGCACCGGATCGAGCCGCGTCACCCACTCCACCAGCTCGCGCTGGTCCGCGTGGGCGCTGAAGCCGTCGAGGCCGGCGATCTCGGCGC
The DNA here is from genome assembly GCA_038068435.1 of Candidatus Eiseniibacteriota bacterium. Classification (GTDB taxonomy): domain Bacteria; phylum Eisenbacteria; class RBG-16-71-46; order RBG-16-71-46; family RBG-16-71-46; genus WS-11. The sequence goes on from JBBTLZ010000119.1 coordinate 2,240, forward strand.
CGACCCGCACCGGCTCGCCGAAGATGTTCACGGTCTCCGCGCCGTCCCGCAGCCGGCGGCCGAGCGTCCCCTCGGCCTGGAAGCCCACGAACACGACCGTGTTCTTCGGATCGCCGAGGCCGTGGCGGAGATGGTGGAGGATGCGGCCGCCTTCGCACATACCGGAGGCGGCGATGATGATGCACGGCCCGGAGCGGTCGTTGAGCGCACGCGACTCCTCGGGGCTCGCGACGTACCGCAGCCGGGCGAATCCGAACGGCTCGCCGTGCCCCTCCATGAACGCGCTCCGGGTCGCGCCGTCGAAGCACTCGGGGTGGCGCACGAACACCGACGTCGCCTCGCGCGCCATCGGGCTGTCCACGAAGATGGGCAGGTCGCAGACCTCGCCGCGCTCGCACAGGGCGTGAAAGGTGGCCACCAGCTCCTGCGTCCGTCCGACCGCGAACGCGGGCACCAGCACCCGCCCGCCGCGCGCCACCGTGCGCTCGACGATTTCGACCAGCGCCCGTTCGGTCTCGACGGCCGGCGTATGGAAGCGGTCGCCGTAAGTGCTCTCGAGCACCAGCGCGTCCACGGCCGGATGGCGCTCCGGGTCGCGCAGGATCGGTCGTCCGGCGCGTCCGAGGTCGCCGCTCATGCCGAGGCGCACCGTGCGGCCGCCGGCGCGGACCTCGAAGGTGGTGAGCGCTGAGCCCAGCATGTGCCCAGCGTCGAAGTACTCGACCCGCACCTCCGGGAACAGCTCCCAGGGCTCGTGATACCCGCGGCGCTCGAACCGGGCCACCGTCTCGGCCACGTCGCGGGGCGTGTAGAGCGGTTGCCGCGCCGGGCGCCCGTGCGCATGCCGGTTGACGTGCTCCACGTCGCGTTCCATCAGGTGCGCGCTGTCGGCCAGCATGAACGTGGAGAGGTCGGCGGTCGCCGCCGTGCAGTGGACGCGGCCGGTGAAGCCCCGCGCTACCAGCGTCGGCAGGTTGCCGGCGTGGTCGAGGTGCGCGTGCGAGAGCACGACCGCGTCGAGCGCTTCGGGCGCGAACGCGAAGCTGCGGTTCACGCGCTCGGCCTCGTCCCGGTGCCCCTGATAGAGCCCACAGTCGAAGAGCCAGGTGTGCCCGCCGAACCGCAGCCGGTGCCGCGAGCCGGTCACCGTGCGTGCCGCACCCTGGAACGCGATCGAGAGACCTTCCGCCATCAGTAGCTCGCGTAGAAGATGAGACCCAGCGCGACCTGCAGGTCGTGATTGCGGTCGTCCGGGAGGAACAGCGCGACGTAGCGCGTCGAAAAGTCGAGGGCCCACGAGCGGATCAGGAACCGCTCGACCCCGGCGCCGACACTCACGTAGCTCCCATCGCCGGGGAAAAACGTCTCGTTGTTGAGGGTCCTGCCCGATATCTGCACCAGCCCCGCCCCCACCATCACCATCTTGGTCGTTCGGGTACGAGTGCCGAACAGCTGGTAGAACTCGAGGCCCGAGAGGATCGCGTTGACGTGGGTCCGCCCGCTGAGGAGCGAGTCGGCGGGGTCACGGGCCTCGGGCACGCGGATCTCGAAGCGCTCGCCCTCGAACGAGAGCCCGAGCGCGCGCTCGTAGCGCATCCGGTAGCGCAGCCGGAACGCCAGGGTCGGTCCGTTGCCGAAGGTACCCCCGAGGTCACCGGACTTGAGCAGCGTGCCCCATCCGCCCTGGGCCCCGACCCCCACCTGCCCCGGACGCGGGAGCACGATGCTGCCCGCCGCTCGTGCCGACACCGCGACCGCCGGCGCCAACGCCATGACCGCCATCACCACCATCCACCATCCACCGCTGCGGCTCATCAGGCTCTCCTTACGATTACCCGGTCGGGTCCACATCAGGGTCTCGGGTGAAACGTCCGGTGCACTTCGCGCAGATAGGCCCGGTCCAGGTGGGTGTAGATGGAGGTGGTCGCCACGGAGGCGTGCCCCAGCAGCTCCTGAACCACCCGCAGGTCGGCGCCTCCCTGCAACAGGTGGGTCGCGAACGAGTGACGCAGGGCGTGGGGATGCACCCGCATCGCGATGCCGGCGGCGCGGGCGTGGCCGCGCAGGATCTTCCAGAAGCCCATGCGGCTGAGCGCTCCGCCGCGCGCGTTGACGAACACCGTGCGCACCCGGCCGTCACGGGCGAGCGCCGGACGGCCCCGCCCCAGCCACTCCCGGAGCGCCCGCTCGGCCGCGCGCCCGAAGGGGACGGCGCGCTGCTTGTCGCGCTTGCCGGTCACGGTGACCGCGCGGTGCCTCAGGTCCAGGTGGACCGTCTCGATCCCGAGCAGCTCCGAGACCCGCAGCCCGCTCGCGTAGGCCAGCTCGAGCAGCGCTCGGTCGCGGAGCGCGAGCGACTCCTCCCCCTCGGGCTGCGCGAGCAGGCGCTCCACGTCCTCCACCGACAGCGCGTGCGGGAGCTTCCGCTCGCGGCGCGGCGGCGGGAGCTGCGCCAGGGGGTCCGGTGCGCCGCCGCCGTGGCGGGCGAGGTAGCCGTGGAACCCGCGCAACGCCGAGCGGCGGCGCGCGACCGTGCCGCCGGAGAGACCGCGGCGAAGCAGGCCGGCGAAGTAGCCATCCACGAAGGTCGGCGTCACCTCCCGCCAGCTGCGCAGCGCGTACCGGCCGGCGAAGCCCAGGTAGTCGGCGAGATCGCGTGCGTAGGCATCGACGGTGCGCGGGCTCAGGCGTCGGCCGGTGCGCAGCTCGTCCAAGAACGCCTCGATCGGCCCGCGCAGCGCCGGCGAGGCGGGCGCGGTGCGAGGCTCTCGCCCCGGGGCGCTCCGGACGGCCGCCGGGCTCACGCGGTCTCCCCGTGACCGCTCGCGCGCGACGGGACATCGGCGGCCTCCGCCGCGGCGACGGTCTCCGCGGCCGTCGCGTTCGCGCCCGGCACCGCCGGGTTCCCGGCGCGCAACGCGTCGGCGACCCGGGTCGCGAGGCTCAGCGGTACCCCGGCCCGCGACGCGATCTCGTCCGGTGACGCAGCGCCCACCGCCGCCACCGAGCCGTAGGCGCGCAGCAGGGCCGATCGGCGCGCGGGACCCACGCCGGCGACCCGGTCGAGTACCCCGGTGAGGCGCGCCCGCCCACGCAGCCTGCGGTGGTAGGTGAGCCCGAAGCGGTGGGCCTCGTCGCGCAGCCGCTGCAGGAGCCGCAGCGAGGGGCTGCGGCGCGGCAGGTGGAGCGGCGGCGCGCCCTCGCGTACCACGGTCTCCTCACGCTTGGCGAGGCCGATCAGCGGGACCGGGCGGGTCGCCGACCGGTCGAGGGCCCGGCGCGCGGCGCCGAGCTGGCCGACCCCACCATCCACCATCACCAGGTCGGGACGCGGCAGCTCTCCCGATTCCACCCGCGTCCAGTAGCGCTCGACCGCCTCGCCGATCATCGCCAGGTCGTCGGGGCCGGGCCGCCGGATGCGCATGCGCCGGTAGAGCCCCTTGAGCGGGCGTCCGTTCTCGCTCGCCACCACCGCCGCCACGGCGCCCTCGCCGCCCAGGTTCGACACGTCGAAGCACACCACGCGGTGCGGGGGCACATCGAGCGCCAGCGTCTTCTGCAGCGCGAGCACCTCGGGGGCGAAGCGCGCCCGGCGGCCGGCGGCGCGCGCCTCGAGGTCTTCGAGCGCGAGCGCGGCGTTCCGCTCCGCGGTCGCGACCAGCTGGCGCTCCCGTCCGCGCGCCGGGAGCACCAGCTCCACGCGATGCCCGGCGCGGCGGCCGAGCGCCTCGCCGAGCAGAGCGGCCTCCTCCATGCGCACCCCCACCACCAGCCGCGCCGGCAGGTCGGTCCGGGCGAGATAGTGCTGGGCGACGAACGAGGCCAGCACGTCGGCCTCCTCGCGCGCCTTGACGCGGTCGAGCGTGCGCGATTCCTTCCCGACCACGCGGCCGCCACGCACCAGCAGGAGCGCCACCACCGCGCGCCGCCCGTGGCGCGCCAGCCCGAGCACGTCCGCGTCGCGCCCGCTTGCGCGCACGACCTTCTGGGGCACGCGCACCTTCTCGAGCAATCGGATCTGGTCCCGCCGGCGCGCCGCCGCCTCGTAGCGCCGCTCGGTGGCCGCCCGGTCCATCTCGAGGCGCAGCCGGGCCAGCAACTCGTCGTCGCGGCCGGTGAGGAAGAGCAGGAGCCCGTCCACCAGCGCGCGGTATTCGTCCGGATGCACCGCGGCCCGGCTGTAGCAGGGACCGGCGCAGCGCTTGATGTGGTAGTAGAGGCAGGGGCGGTCGGCGCGCCGGTAGTCCTCGAAGTTCCGGCAGGTGCGGACCGGGAAGATCCGGCGCACCTCGCGCAGCGTACGGCGCAGGAGCTTCACGTCCGTAAAGGGCCCCAGGTAGCGCGCGCCGTCGCTGCGCAGGTTGCGCGTCACCGACAGGCGCGGGAACTCCTCCTGCACGCTCAGGCGCACGTACGGGAAGCTCTTGTCGTCCTTGAGCAGGATGTTGTAGTGCGGGCGGTGCTGCCGGATCAGCGTGGCTTCCAGGAGCAGCGCCTCGACCTCGGAGTCGGCCAGGATCACGTCGAGGTCGGCCGCCTCCCCCATCAGCTCGCGATGCCGGGGGTCGGCGCCATCCTCTGCCAGGTAGCTCCGGACCCGCTGGGAGAGGCGCTTCGCCTTGCCGACGTAGAGCACCCGCCCGCGGGCGTCCTTGAACAGGTAAACCCCTGGCAATGCAGGGAGATTGAGGATCTTCTCGCTCAGCAGGCTCACGGGACACTCCGGACACCCGATGCGCAGTGGGGTGAAGGATTACCCTACACCCCGCCGACGGGCACCAGCAACGGCCCATCTCGGGCACGCCGGGCGCTGCGGAAGCGCGTCGGACGCGGAGGGCGCACCTCCCGTGCTTGACACTCCGGGAGGCGGCCCGTATGTTCCTCGGGTTTTTCCCAGACCCTGGATCGCCAAGGAGGAACCGCATGCCGCATCACAAGTCCGCCGCCAAGCGCGTCATCACCAACGAGAAGGCGCGGCGGCGTAACGTGGCTCTGCGCAGCCGCATGCGCGCGGCCGTCAAGGCGGTGCGCGAGGCGACGACCCGCGCCCAAGCGCAGGCGGCCTACCGCGACGCGGCGTCGATCTTGGATCGGACCGCCGCCAAGGGGGTCATCAAGAGGGAGACCGCCAGCCGGCACAAGGGGCGCCTGGCGAAGTTCACCGCCTCGCTGTCGGTCTAGCCGCTCCCGGCCATGTTCCGCGTCACGGCCGCGGCCCTCGCGGCGTGCATCGTCCTCGAGCTTCTCTGCCCGGCCGCCCGCGCCCACGCGCAGGCGGTCGAGCCGTTTCAGGTGGTCCCGATCGCGGTGCCGGCCCGGCGCAGCCACGCCTGGGCCTACGTGGCGCTGGCGGGCGGGGCCGGGCTGGTCGGGAGCTCCTTCACCTTCGCGCGCCGCGCCAACGATGCCTATGCCCAGTACCTCGTCAGCACCGACCCCGGGACCATCGACGTGCTGTACGACCGGGCGGTACGGAATGACCATCTCTCGCACGCCTCGCTGCTGACCGGCGAGGCGCTGATCGCCTTCGGCCTCTACCTGCGCTTCATCCGGCGCCCCGCCGCGGGCCGCCTCTCGCTCTCCCTGCTGCCCTGGCGATGCGCCGTCTGCTACCGATTTTAGCCTCCGCGACGCTGCTGCTCGCGGGCTGCAGCCGCCGCGAGCGCGCCAACCCGTTCGACCCGCTCAATCCCTCGACCAGCGGCCGGCCGTCGGGGTTCGCGGCGCTGGCGGGCGACCGCGAAGTGCGCCTCCGATGGCAGGCCGTGCAGGGCAACTCGCTGAGCGGGTACCAGATCTTCCGGCGTGCCCCCGATGAGACCGCGTACCGGGCGATCACCGACGTGCTCGGCACCGGCTTCACGTCGTTCCGCGATTTCCCGCTCACGAACGGCCAGGACCATGCCTACCGCCTCTACTTCGTGTTCCTCTCCGGGCTCGGGAGCCGCCCCGCCGAAGACGTCGCCGCCCCGGGCGCCGCGGTGCCGTGGCTCATCGAGGGTGGCGGCACCGACCTGGTCCAGATCACGCCCGACGACCGTCGCGTGGTCGCCCGGCGCGGCGGCTACGGGGCCACCACCGACCTCGCCGCCAATCCCGCGGACGGCACGGTGTGGGTGGCGGACGAGGGCTTCGGGCGCGTGGTGGTCTACCAGCCCGGGAGCGGCGTCACGGTCAGCATCCCGGGGCTCGACCGCCCGCGGGCGGTCGCCGTGGATCCGTTCGACGGTACCGGCTGGGTGTGCGACGTCGGGAAGAACCTGGTCCACCACTTCACGCCCAGGGGTGATGACGCGTCGCTGCCGATCGCGCCGCTCGACCGGCCGGTCGACGTGGCCGTGGACCCATGGGATGGCTCGGTCTGGGTGTGCGAGCTGGGCAGCGACCGCGTGGGCCGCTTCGACACCGGCGGGCCGCTCTGGAGGCGCACGGTGGCGGACCCCTCCCGCGTCGCGGTCGACAGCACCACGCGCGAGGGCTGGGTCACCTCGTATGCGAACGGCACGGTCACCCAGCTCTCGCGCTCCGGCCAGTCGCTCATGACCCTGACGGATTTCACGTCGCCGCTCGGCGTGGCGGTGGACGCGCGCCGGGGCCGCATCTGGATCGCGGACCCGGGGGCCGGGAGCGTGGTCGCCCTGCGCCGCGACGGCAGCGAGGAATTCCGGGTCACCGGCCTCGCCGATGCCGGCGAGCTCGCGGTCGACCTCGGGACGGGCGAGGCGTGGGTGGTGCTGGGCGACCCCGGCGAGCTCGCGCGCATCTCCCCCGCCGGCGTCCTGCTCCGCGTGTTGGGGGGTTTCCGCAGCCCGATCGCCGTGAGCGTCGACCCGGGTGGACGGTAGGGCACCGGGATCCGGGAGCGGGCGCGGCCCGCGGGCTCAGTAGTTGAAGCCGAGCGTGAACTGCGTGCGCGGTCCCGGCCCGAACGTCCTGAAATCGCTGGTGGGCCAGACGAAGTTCCACCGGAACGCAGGGTAGTAGCCGCCGCCCAGGTAGAGCCCGAAGCCCACGATCCCGAGCCGCTGATCCCAACGTTCGCCGAAGGCATCCTCCCAGGCCCACGCGGCCCCCGCGAACAGCGCGCCGCTGACGGTCGGGAACTCCCACGGGCTGGGGATGGCCAGCACCAGCCGCCGCAGCAGCGGAAATCGCAGCTCCTCCTGAAGGAGCAGCGTCTGCTGCCCCGAGAGCGTCCGGCGGGAGACCCCGGGCAGCGAGTTGTAGCCGCCTAGGTAGAAGCGCTGGGCGTCCCTCCAGAGGCTCGCCTGCCCCTGGATGCGCGTCGCGGCGACGATGTTCGGCACCGGGGTCCGGTAGTGGCGGATCTCGGCCAGGAGCGAGGCGTTGTTGCCCTGGCCGGCGTCCAGGTCGCGCGTGAAGCCGCCCCCCAGGTACATGCGGGTGCCGCCGCTCGGTCCGACCGCGGTCCAGCGCGAGTTGTCGTGCACCAGGGCGATGAAGTTGGACACCAGAGCCACCGAGGCGACCCGGCCGTCCTGGAGGCGGTGGTCGCTGGCGTGGCGCATCAGCACCGAGCCCTCGAGGCGCGTGAACTTGTCGAACGGATAGCTCGCCAGCCCGACCAGGCCGAGACGCTTCTCGCGCCGGATCAGATCGAGATCGACGTCGTAGATCTGCGTGAGCCGGAACAGACCGACCCCGTAGTTGAGCCGCTGCGACTGGTTGATGTAGGTGACGCCGCCCTCGAATCCATCCCAGAAATTGCCGAAGCGCTCCGAATCGTTGGCAAGGAAGATGTGGAACTGCTCGTTGCCAAGCACGTCGCTCAGCGCGATCTGCCCCCCGGCGCCGGCGCCGAGACCGGGATCGAAGGCGACGCCGTTCTGCACCAGGTCGAGGCCTAGCCGGCGCTGATAGGGCTGGCTGACGCCCGTGTGCTCCACGGCGGCGAGCGCGGGGACGCGCGGCACCTCGGGCTCGGATTCGACGGCGAGCGTCTCGGGGTCGAAACCCATGTGATAGGTCTGGAACTCCACCCGCTCCTGGCCGGTGAAGAGCAACCCGCGCCCGTCCGCGGTCCAGTCCGGATCGGAGGCCGGTCCGACCAGGCGCGTCACCCGCCGCGCCTCGCGCGAGGGCTCGGCCGCCCGCACCCACAGGTCGCTGGTGCCGCCGCGGGTCGACCGGTACGCGATCCAGCGCCCGTCCGGCGAGTAGACCGGCTGGCGGTCGTCACCCTGCGGCGGCTCGCTGACCGCCTCGGGCGCGCCGCCGGCGGTCGAGAGCCGGAACAGCGCGTAGTGGCCGCCCCGGTCGCCGCGATCCGAGGCGAACACGATCCAGCGGCTGTCCGGCGAGACGTCGGGCTCGAGATCGTCGTAATCGTCGTCGGTGAGGCGCTCGAGCCGCACCTCTCCCGCACTCCAGTCCGCCCGGTACAGGTCGCTGCGTCCGCTCTCGTCCTGGGCCGAGAACACCAGCGCCTGCTCGCCGGGCGCGATGGCCGGGTCGTTGATGGCGACCAGGTGCGGGAACTCGAGGCGACGGATCACCCGGCGCCGGTGCGAATCCACCAGGTAGAGCGCGTCCCGTCCGCCGCGCTTCGACGAGAGCGCGATGAGACCCGACGGCGAGGCGTCCGGGCGGTTCTGGAACAGGTGGAACGATTCGAACGCGGGCGACTGCCCGCCGCGCAGGAGCCGATGCTCGCGGCGCCGGCCGTTGCCCGCGGGCTCGTTGAGCATCAGATCGACGCCGGCGTCGCTGGCCGCGAAGTAGCAGAAGCGGAGCGCGCTGTCGGGGGGCGCGCCGTCGCCGCGCGGCGGAGCGGGGAGCACGCGCGGACCCAGGTTGTAGAGACCCCGCCGGGACATCCGCCGGCCGACTTCGGCCGCCGACGAGGCCTGCGCGATGATCGGGTAGTAGCGGCGCCGCAGCCCGGCGAACCAGGCCTCGTCCACCTCACGCAATGGCACGCCGAAGGTGATCCGGAAGACGGTCTCGAAGTCGTCGGCCCGGTACCAGTTGTCCAGGAGATCGAAGACCTTCTCGGGGCCGAAGCGTTCGGCCAGGTAGAGCAGGAACGAGTGCCCCTCCTTGTACATCAGGACGGTGCCGAGAATCGGCGCGCTGCGGGTGAGCGGCAGGGCCCGTCCCGAGACCACCGCGTCACGCAGCAGCCCCTCGGCGTCCGCGTCCCAGTGGGTGGCGCAGTACTCGGCCAGCCCCTCGATGAACCAGAGCGGCGGCAGGTAGCCCTGGGTCCGGCGATGGGCCTTCATCACCTGGGCCAGCTTCTCGAGCATGTAGGCGTGGGTCAGCTCGTGGCGCGTCACCCACACCAGCCGGCTCCAGGAGCCGTTGTGCGGGATGAGCACGCGGCCCTTGATCAGTTCGGTGAGCCCACCGACCGCCTCGGAGATCAGCCCGGGGGTCGCATTGGTCTGCTGGAAGACGTGATGCGCCGAGTAGATCAGGAACGGGATGGGGCGATGCGAGGGGAGTCGGAAGCGGCCGTCGAACTCCACGCACACGCTCTCGGCGGTCGCCGCCAGACGCCGCGCGAGGCTCTCCTCCTGCGCGTAGAAATGCAGGCGCAGATGCGGCGTCTCGAGCACGCTCCAGTCGAGCGGCTCGTACTGGACCTTGTTCTTGCCGAAGACCTGCCCGGCCGCCGGCGTGCTCCCGATCACCAGCAGGGCGGCCAGGGCCAGCGCGATGCGGGCCGGGCGCGCGAACGACATCACGACTCCCCAGGGGATGGGGTGACTACCGGGCGGCGGCGCTTGCGACCTCGTCCAGTGTATAGAATCCGGGCGGTGCCGTGGCCACGAATCGTGCCGCGGCGAGCACGCCGTGCGCGAACGCGGTCCGGTCCTCGGCGACATGGCGCAGCTCGAGCCACTCCCCCGCTCCCGCCAGCACCACCGCGTGGTCCCCCACCCAGGTGCCGCCGCGCAGCGCGTGGATCCCGATCTCGGCGTCCGGTCGCGCCCCGACGCGCCCGGACCGGCCCATGCGCAGCGCCGAGGCGGGATACCCGCGCCGCTCCGCCGCCTCGCGCGCGAGCTGGAGCGCCGTGCCCGAAGGCGCGTCCTGCTTGCCCCGATGATGACGCTCGACGATCTCCACGTCCCAGCTGGCCGGCACCGCCCCCAGCGCGGTCGCGAGCGCCCGCCGCAGCGCCAGCACCCCGAGGCTGAAGTTCGCCGCCCGCACGATGGCCGTCTTGCGGGCCGCGGCGCGCAACCCCTCTTCCTCGCTGTCGCCGAGCCCGGTGGTGCCCGAGACCAGCGCCGCGCCGCACTCGGCGCACACCGCTGCTGCCGCCGCCGCCGCCGCCGGGCTGCTGAACTCGACCACCACGTCACCGCGCGCGACGAACGCCCCCAGGTCATGCCCCCACGGCGCTCCCCCGTCGACCGGCGCCGCCACCTCCGGACGTTCGACGCGGGCCTTGAGGGTGACGTCTTCCGCGCCGGCCAGCGTCTGAGCCACCGCCCGGCCCATCCGGCCGCCCGCCCCGACCAGGACGACGCGCATCACGCCCGGGCCGCCCCGGCCGGCTCCGAAAGCGGGATCCCGGCGGCCCGGGCCGCGGCCAGGATCGCCCGCTCGGTGGCGGGCTCCACCGGGACCAGCGGCAGGCGCAGCTCGTTCTCGATCAGCCGCATCGCCGCGAGCAGGAACTTGACCGGTCCCGGATTGGACTCGATGAACAGCGCCTTGAAGAGCGGCAGCAGCAGCCGGTGCTGTGCTTCCGCCTCGGCGAGCCGTCCGGCCCGCGCGTGGTCGCAGAGCGCGCGCATCTCGCGCGGGGCCACGTTGCCGGCCACCGAGATGACCCCGGCCGCCCCCACCGCGATCATCGGCAGCGTGAGCGAATCGTCGCCCGAGAGCAGCGTGAGCCGGCAGCGCGCGCGCACCGCGCTCGCCTGGTCGAGACTGCCCGACGCCTCCTTGACCGCGACCACATTCGGCAGGTCCTGCACCTGCTCGAGTGTCTCGGGGAGCGTGTTGGTCGCGGTGCGGCCCGGCACGTTGTAGAGGATGAGCGGCAGGCGCGTGCTCTTCGCCACCGCGGTGAAGTGCGCCACCTGTCCCCGCGCTGTCGGCTTGTTGTAGTAGGGCGTCACGATCATCGCGCCGTCGAGCTCCAGATCCTCGGCCATGCGGGTGAGCGCGATGCTCTCGGCGGTGTTGTTGGTGCCGGTGCCCGCCACCAGCGGTACGCGCCCGCGCACGCGCTCTTTCGCGAACCGCCACAGCGCGCGGCGCTCCTCGTGGGTGCAGGTCGCGGCCTCGCCGGTCGAGCCCGAGATCACCAGTCCCTCGACCCCTCCCGTGATCATGGACTCGATGAGCCGGTCGGTCGCCTCCAGGTCCAGTGCGCCGTCGCGGAAGGGTGTCACCATCGCCACCGTCAGTCCTTCGAACATGGTCTGCCTCCCCGTGATCCCTGCGCGCGGGCCGCGGTCGCCGGCACCGGCTCGGTCCACTCGCCGGTGTAGGCCACCTCGGCCGGCCCGGTCAGGCTCGCATCCCAGCGCGCCCCCATCGCCGTGAGCCCCACGTGCAGTTCGTCGCCGCCCCCGGTCACCACCGCGATCGGCGGTCGATCCCCCTCGGCGACCGCCCACAGCGCGGCGGCCATCGCGCCGCTCCCGCAGGCGAGTGTCTCCGCCTCCACGCCGCGCTCGTAGGTGCGCAACGCGACCCTGCCCGGGGCGAGGCGCGCGACGAAGTCGACGTTGGTCCCGGCCGTCCCGAAGCGCGCGTGGTGCCTGAGCGCCGCCCCCCACTCCTGGATCGGCACCCACTCGACGCGCTCGACCGGGACCACGAAGTGCGGCACCCCGGTCCGCATCGGCCGGCCCGCGAACGCCCGCCCCGCCGCCTCGACCGTCTCCACCGGCCCCCAGCCGTCGACCGCGCCGAACCGGAGCTCGACCCCGCGGCCGTCGGCGCTGCGCCGCGCGCGCATGGTGCCGGCCGCGGCGCGAAAGCGGACCTCGCCGCCCGACCCCAGCCCGAGATCGAGCGCCAGCCGCGCCAGGCAGCGGGCACCGTTGCCGCAGAACTCGGCAGGCCGGCCGTCGGCATTGAAGTAGCGCATCGCGAAGTCGTGGCCGGGTTCCCGCTCCAGCAGCAGCAGCCCGTCCGCCCCCACGCCGCGCCGCCGATCGCACAGGCGGCGGATGAGCGGCTCCAGCCCCGCGTCGGTCTCGGGCAGGAACGGCACGCGATGGTCGACGACCACGAAGTCGTTGGCCGCGCCGTGCATCTTGAGGAACGGGATCTTCATGAGGCCCTCACGGCCCGCCCGGGGCGCGCTCCAGCACCAGATCGACGTCCCCGATCTCCGAGGCCGGCGCCACCTCGACCGGCCGCGCGGCGCTCGCGGGCTCGCTGTCGCGCTGCCAGGTGCGGCTGCGGTCGAGGTCGCGCCACGCCCGCACCCGCCAAACGCCCGCCGGCAGCGGCAGCTCGTAGTGGCGCTGATCGTCCACGACCGCGGAGACCTGCCGCAGACTGTCGTCGGCCGCCACCGCCATGACGATGAGCACGCCCCGCTCGATGCCGAGCGAGTCTAGCACAGCGCCCCGCACGCGCCCCGGCGAGCGCGGATTCAGCACCGTGACCGAGAAGCCGCGCGCGATGGGCGCGCCGGGCGCCAGCGCGAAGACGGTGTCCACCGGCGCCAGGATGTCGCTCTGGGGCTCGAACGAGCGATTGCCGTTGAGGTCCGCGAACACCCACAGCCGGTAGCGGCCCGGCACCGGGAGTCCCACCACGCGGAAGCGCCCGTCGCGGTCCGCGACGCCGATGGCGTCGAAGTCGCGCGCCGTGCTGTCGGGAGCGCGCCCGCCCGCGGCGTCGTAGCACCAGAGGTAGGTCCCGGCCGCCGTGAATCCACGGGCGACCAGTTCGCCGTCCAGCACGCCCCCGGGCATGGTGTCGGCGGTGCTGAACGCCACGGTCGCTCCGCCCGCGAGCGGGTTGCCGTGGCGGTCACGCGCGCCGCTGCCTAGGAAGAGGGTGTAGGTCTGACCGGCCCGCAGCGTCTCGGCCAGCACGATCGCCACGCTGCGGCCGCTCCAGCGGCGATGCCGGATGTCTACCCGCGGGGCGATAGAGATGGCGTCCGCGGTCGAGCGCGGGTCCATGCCTTCGCTGAAGGTGAGCGCCAGCACCGCGTCGCGCGGCACGCCCGCCGCACCCGAGTCCGGCGCCGAGGCGACGAGGCGCGGCGGCTCGATGTCCGGGGGCCCGCCGGTGGGCGCCCCCTTCTTGGCGCAGGAGGCGAGTGCCACCAGCAGCAGCAGCGTCGACCCCGGGAGGACCGCAGGGCGCCGAAGGCGGGGCATGGTCACGCCCGGGGATGCGCCTGCTGGTAGGCCTTGCGCAGCCGGCTCCCCGATACGTGGGTGTAGACCTGCGTACTGGTCAGGGAACGGTGGCCGAGCAGCTCCTGGATGGCCCGCAGGTCGGCGCCGTTGTCGAGCAGGTGGCTCGCGAACGAGTGGCGCAGCGCGTGCGGCGTCACGCCGATCCCGCCCGCGACCTCGCCCAGCCGCCGGCGCACGACGCGCTGCACCGTGCGGCCCGAGAGTCGCAGGCGGCGCGCGTTGACGAACACCGGCTCGTCGGCGCGCCCCGCGCCGCGGTCCGCCCCGGCGAGGTAGCGATCCAGCGCGGCGAGCGCCCCCCTGCCCGCCGGCACGACGCGCTCCCGGCGTCCCTTGCCGCGCACGCGCAGCAGGCCGCCCGCCCGGTCCACGTCGCCGCGGTTGAGCCCGACCAGCTCCGAGAGCCGCAGCCCCGAGGAATAGGCCAGCTCGAGCAGCGCGCGGTCGCGCAGGCTCGCCGCGTCGTCCCCCGCCAGCCGGTCGAGCGCACGTGCCAGGTCGCGCTGCGGCAGCGTGCGCGGCAGGCGCTTGGCGAGCCTCGGGAACGGGAGCGCGCGCGCGCAGTCGGTTGCCAGGATCCCGCGCCGCGCGCAAAAGCGCGAGAAGCTGCGCCAGGCGGCCAGCGCCCGCGCCGCGCTGGCGGCCGCATGCCGCGTGCGGAAGAGGTCGCGGAGCGCCCGCTCGAGCAGCTCGCGGGTCCACGCGCCAGCCGGGACCGGCCGGCCGGGGCCACCCGCGAGGTCGAGCACGCGCGCGATGTCGCGACGGTACGCGGCCAGGGTGTGGGGGGAGGCGCGGCGCTGCGCCGCCAGCTCGGTCAGGAACTGCTCGAGCGCGTCACGCACCGACCGTTTCCGGCGCGAATTGCCCCTTGCACTTGAGGCAGCGCAGGACCAGGCCCGCCTTGCGCGTCTCCTTCTCGACCAGGAACGGGGCCGCGCAGTTGGGGCAGGGCACCAGGCGCGGCTTGTCCCAGGCGGCGAACCTGCACTCGGGGTAACGCGTGCAGCCGTAGAACGTCTTGCCGCGGCGCGTGCGGCGCGCCGCGATCTCGCCCTGGCCGCAGTCGGGGCACTTGACGCCGAGCGTGATCGGCTTCGTGAACTTGCAGTCGGGCCGCCGCGAGCACGAGATGAACCGGCCGTAGGGGCCGTTGCGCGACACCAGCGGCGCGCCGCACAGCTCGCAGGTCCCTTCCACCGGGGTCGGCAGCTCGGCGTCGTCCACGGGGCGGGTGAACTTGCACTCCGGGTAGCCCGGGCAGGCCAGGAACGGGCCGCGGCGCCCGAACTTCTTGACCAGCAGCTTGCCGCAGGTGGGGCAGGCGATCTCGGTCGTCTCCTCCACCTTCTGGCGGTGCTTGTGGCTCGACTTCTCGGCCTGCTCGAGGTCCTTGCTGAACGGCCCCCAGAAGTCGTGGACGACCTGGTGCCACTCCTGCTTGCCCTCTTCGATCCCGTCCAGCTCCTCCTCCATCCGCGCCGTGAACGCCACATCGAAGATGTCGGGGAAGGTCGAGATCAGCAGCCGGTTCACCGCCTCCCCGAGGTCGGTGGGTGCCAACCGCCCCTGGTCGCGCGTCACGTACTCGCGGTCGACGATGGTGGTGACGATGGTGGCGTAGGTGCTCGGCCGGCCGATGTTCTCCTCCTCGAGCGCCCGCACCAGCGAGGCTTCCGTGTAGCGCGGGGGCGGCTGCGTGAAGTGCTGCTCGGGCCGCACCGTCTCGGGCGCTTCCGCGAGGGGCTCGCGGGCCACCGCCAGGGCGGTCCCGGTCGCGACCTCGGGCAGCCGCGACTCGCCCGCCTCGTCCTCATCGTCCACGCCGTAGAGCTTCTGGAAGCCGGGGAACCTGAGCACGCGCCCGCTGGCGCGCAGTCCGAGCCGCCCGGACTCCACGTCGATCGTGGTCTGGAGATACTCGGCCGACGCGGTCTGGGAGGCGACCGCGCGTTTCCAGATCAGATCGTAGAGCTTGAACTGCTCGTCGCTCAGGTGGGGCCGCAGCGACTCGGGCGTGCGCGCCACCGAGGTCGGGCGGACCGCCTCGTGCGCCTCCTGAGCGCCCTTCTTGCTCTTGAACTGGCGCGGCGCCTCGGGCACGTAGTCGGCGCCCAGGTTGGCCCCCAGCCATTCGCGGATCTCACCGATCGCCTCGCCCGCCAGGCGCGGCGCGTCGGTACGCATGTAGGTGATGAGGCCCACGCTGCCCTCGGGCCCGAGCGGAACGCCTTCGTAGAGCTGCTGCGCGAGCGCCATCGTGCGCTTGGCCGTGTAGCCCAGGCGGTTGAACGCGGTCTGCTGGAGCGTGCTGGTGATGAACGGCGCCCGGGGATGGACCGAGCGGGGCGCGGTCTCGACGGCGGTGACGCGCGCCGCGGCCCCTGCCAGCTCGACGCCCAGCGCGCGGGCGCGCTCGGCGACCCCCTCGCCGCGCAGCTGGCCCTGCTCGAGTTCCTCCTCGCCCACCCGCACCAGACGCGCCGTGAAGCGCTCGCCCGCGGGGGTCTCGTAGTCCACCTCGACCGTCCAGTACTCGACGGGGACGAACGCCCGGATCCCGTCCTCGCGCTCGCAGATCAGGCGCAGCGCCACGCTCTGCACCCGGCCGGCCGAGAGCCCGTAGCGCACCGTGCGCCACACGAACGGACTCACCTTGTAGCCCACCAACCGGTCGAGGATGCGCCGCGCCTGCTGGGCATTGACCAGATTCATGTCCAGCTCGCGCGGGTGCTCGAGCGCCTGTCTCACCGCGCGCTCGGTGATCTCGTTGAACGTGAGGCGCGCGATCGGCCGCTTCGCGCCCTTGAGCGCGCCCGCCAGATGCCAGGCGATCGCCTCGCCCTCGCGGTCGGGGTCGGGGGCCAGGAAGATGCGATCCGCGTTCTTCGCCGCCGCCTTGATCCTGGTGAGCGCCCCGCTCTTGCCTCGGATCGGCACGTACTTGGGCTCGAAGTCGTTCTCGAGGTCCACGCCCAGCTCGCTCTTGGGCAGGTCCATGATGTGCCCGTTGGAGGCGAGCACCGAGAACCCGCGGCCGAGGAACTTGGTCAGCGTCCGTGACTTGGTGGGCGACTCGACGATCACCAGCGAGCGCCCGCGACCGTCTGTCCTGGCCGCCGCCTTCCCCGTGGTCTTCGCAGCGCGCGCGGCCCTGGTGCCGGGAGTACGGGCCGACGTCGCCGTCGCGGGTCTCACGGAGGCCGGCTTCGTGGCCGCCGCCGGCTTCGCGGCCTTCGGCCCGGGCCCGCTGCCCGCCGCGCTCCGTGCGGCCTTCTTCTTCGGACGCTTCGCGGCGGCCTTCCCCGCCGCCGGCTTGGACGCGGTCGATCTCGCGGGGGCGCCCGCGCGCCGGTCAGTGCGTGCGTTCGCCATCGCCCGCTCCGTATTCGAGAGACTCGTTCCGGTCGGCCGAACGCAGCGCCACGCGTGCCGCAATCTCGCGCGCCAGATCCACGCCGATCGACCGCACACCGATGGCGGTCAGCCGGTCCAGCACGCGCTCGAACTGGCCCGCGTCGAGCGAGCCCCGGCCCCGCAGGGTGAGCAGGTAGCCCCATGCCTCGGGGCTCAGGGACTCGCGCTCGAGCGGGCTCAGCACGCGCTGCGCGCCCTGGCCCGGCGCCTCGTCCAGCGCCGCGACCCCCGCGGTGGGGAGCGTGCCGGCGATGCTCCTCAGCGTGAGGATCACCGCCTGCAGATGCTCCTCCGTGAGCCCGTTCGCCTGCAGCGCCTCGCTCAGACCCTCGAGCGCCAGTTCGTCCCCCTCGAGCCACGCTTCGAGGTGCTCCGCGATGAGGCCCAACAGCTTCTGCACCGGGTCCGTCCGGCGGTCGTCGCTCATGCTCCGGTCCCCACGCCCTGGTCGATCAGCATGTGACACTTCTTGTACTTCTTGCCGCTCCCGCAGGGGCAGGGATCGTTGCGTCCCACCCGCGGCCCCGAGTGCACCGGGGCGGGCCTCCCGCCCCCGTCCGCCGGCGCGGACCGTGGCCCGACGCCGGGAGCCTGCGGCGCGCCACCCGCGCCGCCCCCTCCCGGCCAGAGCGCGCCGCCGAACGCAGCGGCCGCCTCGTGCCGCTCCGTCGTCTGCCGCGGGCGCGGCCGCTGCTCCATCACTGGCATCGCCTCGGGCACCAGCTGTACGCGGAACAGGTGGGAGACGAAGTCCTCGTTCACCTCATCCAGCAGCGTCTCGAACAGCGCGAAGGCCTCGCGCTTGTACTCGACCAGCGGGTCGCGCTGCCCGTAGGCGCGCAGTCCGATGCCGCCCTTGAGATGGTCGAGCTCGTAGAGGTGGTCGCGCCAGTGGTCGTCGAGAATGCGCAGGAACAGGTGTCGCTCCAGGTCGCGCAGCACCGGCGCGGTGAACTCCGCCTCGCGCCCGCGGTACGCCTGCACCGCGCGCTCGACCACCCGCTCTTCCAGCTGGGCGTAATCGGCAGCCTCCAGCTCCGCGACCGCGATCGGGGTGCGGAGCAGGAACGACAGCTCGTCGACCACCGCCTTGAGATTCCACTCGTCCCGGTGGCCCTTCTCTCCGCCCGTGAGCTTCTCCAGCCGCGCGCGCACGACCGATTCGAGCGCGTCGAGCACCGACTCGCTCATGTCCTCGCTCAGCAGCGCCGCGTTGCGCAGGTCGTAGACCACCGTGCGCTGCTGGTTCATCACGTTGTCGTACTC